>CAYQJH010000044.1:0-23344 GCA_964417755.1 uncultured Planctomycetaceae bacterium | reverse complement strand
TGACGGTAAAGAGCGACGACGTGGAAGGCCGGACCAAGATTTACGAGTCGATGGTCAAGGGCACCAACACTCTGGAAGCCGGCACGCCGGTGAGTTTCGACGTGCTGTGCAACGAGCTGCGAGGCCTGGGCCTGAATATACAGCTCGAGAAGAAGAAGCTGATCTAGTTGGTCAATGACGAATGACGAAGTCCGAATGACGAATTAATGGCGAAGAGACAATGACGAATGGATGGCAACCTGCCAAAAGCCGCCTTTGATCTTGAGGAACGAACGGCGGCTTTCGGAGAAGCGGTGCTGAGATTTGTCAGGCAGATATCGCGAAACCCGGTCAATGATCCGTTGATTTCGCAGCTGGTTCGTTCGGCTACAAGCGTTGGCGCGAACTATTGTGAAGCCGACGACAGCGTCTCGAAGCGAGACTTCAAGAACAAGATCGGCCTGTGCAGAAAAGAATCGCGAGAAACAAAGTATTGGTTGCGAATGATTGCCGTTGCAAATGATGAACTGAAAGCTGAAGCGAGACGGCTTTGGACTGAAGCTAAAGAACTGAACCTGATCTTCTCGAAGATCTTTCGAAGCTGCGGAGTGAACGAGAAATGACGATGAAGAATGTCCAAGACTTGATGGCAGAGACATTCGTCATTGCTGTTTCGTTATTGATTCGCCATTCGGGCTTCGTCATTCGGGTTTCCAGGAGCGAGAACAATGGCTGAAAGCGTATATGATCGGATCAACGATTACGGCTCGGTGAAGATTCAACTGGCTTCGCCCAACGATATCCGCAGTTGGTCGTTTGGCGAGGTCAAGAAGCCCGAGACGATCAACTATCGCACGTACCGGCCGGAAAAAGACGGCCTGTTCTGCGAACGCATTTTCGGTCCAGAGCGCGACTGGGAGTGCGCCTGCGGCAAGTACAAAGGCACCAAGCACAAGGGCATCATCTGCGACCGCTGCGGCGTAAAGGTTACGCACAGCCGCGTGCGCCGCAAGCGCATGGGGCATATCAACCTCGCTGCCCCGGTTGTCCACATCTGGTTCTTCAAGGCCTTGCCGAGCCGGCTGGGTACGCTGCTGGACATGAAGACTTCCGACCTGGAGAAGATCATTCTCTTCCAGGACTACGTGGTGACCGACCCCGGCCAGACGCCGCTTAAGAACAAGCAGGTGCTGACGGAAGATGAGTATCGCTCCGCCTACGAGAAGTACCGCGATGACTTCAAGGCAGCCATGGGCGCCGAGGCCATCAAGGTCCTGCTCGAGCAGATGGACCTCAATGCCATCGCCGAGGACCTCCGCGAGCAGCTTAAGAAGACCACCAGCAAGCAGAAGATCAAGGACCTGACCAAGCGGCTGAAGCTGGTCGAGTCGATTCGCACTTCCGGCAATCGCTCGGAGTGGATGGTGATGGAAGTCATTCCGGTCATCCCGCCGGACCTTCGCCCGCTGGTTCTGCTGGAGAGCGGCAACTTCGCCACGAGCGACTTGAACGACCTCTACCGCCGCATCATCAACCGCAACAATCGGCTCAAGAAGCTGATGGACCTCAACGCCCCCGAGGTCATTATCCGCAACGAAAAGCGAATGCTTCAGCAGGCCGTCGATGCCCTCTTCGACAACGGCCGCTGCCGCCGCCCCGTTCAGGGAACCGCCAATCGCCCGCTGAAGTCGCTGACCGACATGATCAAGGGCAAGCAAGGCCGCTTCCGCGAGAACCTGCTTGGCAAGCGAGTGGACTACTCAGCCCGCTCGGTCATCGTCATTGGCCCCGAGCTCAAGCTGCACCAGTGCGGCCTGCCCAAGAAGATCGCGCTGGAGCTCTACCAGCCGTTCATCATTCGCCGCCTGAAGGAGCGTGGCCTGGCTGACACGATCAAGTCGGCCAAGAAGATGCTCGAGCGGCGTGACAGGGAGATCTGGGACGTGTTGGAGGAAGTGATCTACCAGCACCCTGTGCTGCTGAACCGTGCACCTACGCTGCACCGCATGGGCATCCAGGCCTTCGAGCCGGCCCTTGTGGAAGGCAACGCCATCAAGATTCACCCGCTGGTTTGCAAGGGCTTCAATGCCGACTTCGACGGCGACCAGATGGCTGTTCACCTCCCGCTGTCGCTGGAGGCCCAGACCGAGGCGCACGTGCTGATGCTGGCGACGAACAACATCTTCTCGCCGGCCAGCGGCAACCCGATCATGTCGCCCTCGCAGGACATCGTGCTGGGCATCTACTACCTCACCAGCGACCGCGGCGCCGAGTTCATCAAGAAGGGCGTCAAGACTCTGAAGTATTCAGATGGCCAGGACTACCCCGTGTTCTCGCATCCGCACGAGGCCATGCTGGCCCATGCAGCCGGCCGCATCGGCATGCACACCCGCGTCCTGCTGCGTGTTTCCAAAGACCTGGACGTCGTTGAAGGCACGACGCGATACCGTGCGGATAACGGCCGAATCATCACGACCGTCGGTAGGATGATCTTCAATGACATCCTGCCCAAGGGCCTGCCATACTACAACTACCCGCTGAGCCAGAAAGGCTCGGGGCGAGTGATCAGCGACTGCTACCAGAAGCTTGGCCGCGGCGCGACGCTGGAACTGCTGGACAACATCAAGGAACTTGGCTTCCGCAATTCGACGCTGGCAGGCCTGAGCTTCGGCGTTACCGACCTCCGCGTGCCGGCTTCCAAGGCAAAGATTCTGGCCTCGGCGCAAACCCGCGTGGACCAGATTGTCAAAGATTTCGAGGCCGACGCCATCACCGACGGCGAGCGATACAACCAGGTCGTTGACGTGTGGATTCACGCCCGCGAGGAAGTCACCAAGAGCATGATGGAGTCGCTCAAGACCGACCGCCGGGCTGAAGATCCCAACTACCTCAACCCCGTCTGGTTGATGAGCGATTCCGGCGCGCGAGGCAGCGTGGATCAGATTCGTCAGCTCGCCGGCATGCGCGGCCTGATGTCCAAGCCCTCCGGCGAGATTATCGAGGCCCCGATCAAGGCCAACTTCCGCGAAGGCCTGACCGTGCTGGAATACTTCAGCTCGACTCACGGCGCGCGAAAAGGTCTGGCCGACACCGCCCTCAAGACGGCGGATTCAGGCTACCTTACCCGCAAGCTGGCCGACGTTGCCCAGAACGTGATTGTAAACGAGATCGACTGCGGCACGCTTCGCGGCGTGAACAAGTCAGCTATCTACAAGGGCGAGCAGGTCGACGTGCCGCTGCGCGAGATCATTACCGGGCGCGTCGCCCTGGAGAAGATCGCCAACCCGATCACCGACGAGATCATCGTCGATAAGAACGCAATCATTACCGAGTCGGCTGCCCGCAAGATCGAAGACCTGGGCATCGAGTCGATCCGCGTTCGCAGCGCCCTGACGTGCGACAGCCCGCTGGGCGTCTGCGCCAAGTGCTATGGCGTAGACCTCTCGACGGGCCGGCTGGTCGAGGAAGGCATGGCCGTTGGCATCATCGCTGCCCAGTCGATCGGCGAACCTGGCACGCAGCTTACGATGCGTACGTTCCACACCGGCGGTGTTGCAACCCGCGCGGTTGTCGAAAACGAGATCCTGGCGACCGCGGCTGGCACGATCCAGTTCCGCGAGCTCAACGCCGTCGAGATCGCGGGCTCCAAGGGCAAGCAGCAGATCGTGCTGAAGCGAAACGGCGAGATCGCCATCATGGACGAGAAGAACCGCGAACTGGAAAAGTACAAGGTGCCTTACGGCGCGACCGTGCTTGTCCAGCCAGGCATGGCGGTTAAGCCCGGCATGCGCATGGTAACGTGGGACCCGCACCGTGTGCCGATTCTGGCTGAGGCAACCGGCCTGGTGCGTTTCCAGGATATCGAGGAAGGCGAGACGGTTCGCGTGGAGGCTGAGCGTGGCAAGGGCACGGCCGCCGCAAAACGTTACGTCGTCATCGAGCACAAGGGCGAGAAGCACCCGCGAATCATCGTCGAGGACAAGAGCGGCAAGATTCTGGACTTCCACTACCTGCCCGCCAAGGCGCGCATCGAGGTGGAAGAAGGCCAGAGCGTCACGCCCGGCGAACTGCTGGCACGCCAGCCGCGTGAGGTCTCCGGCACGCAGGACATTACCGGCGGCCTGCCGCGCGTGACGGAAATATTCGAGGCCCGCAAGCCCAAGGAGCCGGCTGCGATGGCGGAGATTTCCGGCCGGGTGGAACTGCGGACCGACAAGCGCCGCGGCAAGATGACGATCATCGTCCGCAGCGAGTCGGGCATGGAGCGAGAGCACCACGTGCCGCACGATCAGCACCTGCTGGTTCACACGGGCGACTACGTGGAAGCCGGCGACCCGCTGACCGAAGGCCCGCTGGTTCCGCACAGCATCCTGGCCATTCGCGGCGAAGAGACCCTGCAGCAGTACCTGCTGGGCGAAGTGCAGGGCGTCTACCGCGGACAGGGCGTGAGCATCAACGACAAGCACATAGAAATTATCCTCAACCAGATGCTGCGGAAGGTTAAGGTTGACCAGGTGGGCGACACGAACCTTCTGCCTGGAGATGTTGTTGACAAATTCCGCTTCCATGAAGAGAATGAACGGCTCGCGCGATCGCTGAAGATTCGCGAGCCCGGCGATACCGAGTTCGTGGCGAATGAGGTCGTCGCGCGGGAGAAGGTCGAGCAGGCTAACCTTGCCGTCGAGGCCAAGGGCGGCCAGCCGGCCAAGACGCAGAGGCCCCGCCCGGCCGTGGCCAAGACGCTGCTGCTGGGCGTGACCAAGGCCTCGCTCCAGAGCGAGAGCTTCCTGTCGGCGGCAAGCTTCCAGGAGAGCACGAAGGTCTTTACCGAGGCGGCGCTGGCCGGCAAGGTGGACGAGCTTCGCGGCCTGAAGGAAAACGTGATCCTTGGCCACCTGGTTCCAGCCGGAACGAGCTTCAAGCCGTATTTGGAAATGAAGATCAAGAAGAACGTCGAACTGCCGGAGTTGCTCGGCGTCAAGGAAGAAGAGATGACCGAGGCGCAAATAACCCAGGCCGTCCAGCAGGCACTGACAGGCCAGGGATAGGTTGCTCGCAAAGCGAGCAACCTAGAGCAGGTGAGCAGTAGAGCAGTTGAACAGGAGAAACGGCAGCAACCAGAGCAGAGGATGTGGCACAGATGGTGAAAAGTTGCTCACCTGCGGTCTCCTGCTCACCTGTTCTCCTGCTCGGCTCGCAAAGCGAGCAACCTAGAGCAGGTGAGCAGTAGAGCAGTTGAGCCTTGAAAGGCTCAATGACGAATGACGAAACCAGAATGTCGAACCCTGCTCTGCGAAGCCCGCTACGCAGGGCGGAGCAGAGTCAATGACGAAACTGCAATGACGAAAGACGACGCACGCCATATCGCGATTCGTCATCCGTCATTGGGTCATTGTTTCGTCATTCGAGCTTCGTCATTCGGATTTGCTGGTTAGGATAACTGGATTCCATAGCACCAGGTTTACAATAAAGTCCAAGAGGTAACTGATGCCGACTATTAATCAACTGGTTCGCAGGCCGCGAGTGGTTCAAAAGGCCAAGAAGAAGAACGTGGCCTTGGGCAGTTGCCCGCAGAAGCGGGGCGTCTGCCTGATCGTCAAGACGGTTACGCCGAAGAAGCCCAACTCGGCCCTGCGAAAGGTGGCGCGTGTTCGCCTGAGCAATGGCAAGGAAGTGACGGCCTACATTCCGGGCATCGATCACAACCTTCAGGAGCACAGCATCGTGCTGGTGCGCGGCGGGCGTGTTCGCGACCTTCCCGGCGTGCGCTACCATATCATCCGTGGCGCGCTGGACGCCCTGGGCGTGGAAATGCAGGCCAAGTATGACGCCCGGCGGTCCAAGAGCCGCAGCAAGTACGGCACCAAGCGGCCCAAGTAATTGTGTGTTTACTCGCAGCCGGCTGGCTGCGGGAGGTAATCGCGCGGGCATGTCGCCTGCGCGGTGAAGGTCCGACTTCGAGAGCGGCCTTTAGGTAGAAGTGGAAAGAGAAAGATGGCATTCAAAAAGTTCACAGTATCGGCATCGAGACTCGGGCCTGACGCCAAGTACAAGAGCAAGCTTATTTCCAAGTTCATCAACTGCATCATGTGGGACGGTAAGAAGGTGGCCGCCACCGCCGTGGTGTACGATGCTTTGGATATCGTGGCCAAGAAGATCACGGATGTTCCGCCGCTGGAAGTCTTCGAGAAGGCGATCCAGAACGTCAAGCCGCTGATCGAAGTACGTTCCAAGCGCGTCGGCGGCGCCAACTACCAGGTGCCGATGCAGGTTAACTCAAAGCGCCAGTTGTCGCTGGCGATTCGCTGGATTCGCGAGGCCATTCGCGCCGGCAAGGGCGGGACGACTGCCCGCCGCCTGGCCGACGAACTGATGGCTGCCTACAAGGGTGAAGGCGCCGCCATGAGCACACGTGACAACGTGCACCGCATGGCTGAAGCCAACAAGGCCTTCGCTCACTTTGCATGGTAGGCGGTTGCTGGGCTGGTTTGATCGAGGCATGAATCATGTCGCGAGAGGACTTGGCAAAGATTGAGGTCTTGGCGGATCGATTAGATCGCGACGATCAAGTTATGCTCATCGCGCATCTGATGGACCAGATTCGCCATCGTCCCGGCTCCAATAGGCCGGATCTGAAGGATATCTGGGCTGATAAGTTTCCAGAGGACTTTGATCTGGATGAATGCCTGAAGGAAGTGCGCTCAGGCTGGCGGCGGAAGTTCGACGATATTAGCAAGACCAGCAGATGAAACGCTACGTTGCCGACACGCATGCGTTGTTTTGGTATCTGACCTGCTCCAAGCGGCTTGGCGAAAAGGCCAGAGAAGCATTTGACGCAGCGCAGCAGGGCGAAGCGATCGTGTTCGTTCCGGCGATCGTCCTCGCCGAATTCTTCTATCTTAATGCGAAGCTGGGCCAGCCGCTGGATTTTGCGACAGTGTTCGCACAGTTGCTCGAGGCCGAGCAGTTCAGTTTTGTGCCATTTTCGGCGGTCCAGGTGCTGCTGTTCGAACGTGTTGGCCGAGATCTTGAAATGCATGACGCGATTGTGGCCGGTACCGCTTATCGACTTGATGCTTGTGTGCTGACGAGAGATCACAACATAGCCGCTGAGGGTGCTGTTGAGACTGTATGGTAAGAGCTTAGGCTGTTGATGTTGTTTGATATACCACCCTGGCTGCCCTTTAGGCGGCGAAGCGGTGTTATTGAATCGCCCGGGATGCGTGAAAACGCGTCGTGCTTATGATGGCTCAGGCCACCAGAAGCACAGAGACGGGCGACCCTGGTCGAGTGTATCGGCCGGGGCTCAGACAAGGTCGTGAGGTGGCGCGTTGCTGTCGCCATTCGCGGCCGCTTGAGATAAAACAACCGGGCCGGTCTGCCCAGCGCTGCGTGAAGTTTAATGCAGCCAAAGATCGGCAAGCTTGTCGGCCAAGCCCGACGGGCCTTTGATTGTTTTACCTTGATTAGTCTTGCCATCGCCGGCGGGCCTTTGCCCATCGGCGTTATGTGGTTTGGATCATGCTCCGCGCGCGGCGCGGGAGCGTAATGAGAAGTATGGCCAAGGACCTGTCAAAACTCAGGAACATCGGCATCATGGCGCACATCGATGCCGGCAAGACGACCGTCAGCGAGCGGATCCTCTTTTTCGCCGGGCGCACGTACAAGATCGGCGAAGTGCACGATGGAACCGCCGTGATGGACTATCTGCCCGAAGAGCAGCAGCGGGGGATCACCATCACCTCGGCGGCTACCACGTTCCAGTGGGGGCCATGCACGGTCAACCTGATCGACACTCCCGGCCATGTCGATTTTACCATCGAAGTCGATCGCAGCCTTCGCGTGCTGGACGGCGCGGTTGGCGTCTTCTGCGGCGTCGGCGGCGTTGAGGCCCAGAGCGAGACGGTCTGGCGGCAGGCGGAGCATTACCATGTGCCGCGCCTTTGCTTCGTGAACAAGCTCGACCGCATCGGGGCCGACTTTCATCGCGTGGTGGACGAAATTCAAAGTCGTCTTCACGCCAATCCCATCGTGCTCCAGATTCCCATCGGCCAGGCTGACAGCTTCGCCGGCCAGATCGATCTGATCCGCCGCAAGGCGTATTACTACGATCCAGCCAAGGTCGGCACGACACTTCGCGAAGAGGACGTGCCAGATGAGATGCAGGAAGAAGTCGAGCTTCGCCGGCATGACTTGATCGAGAAGGCTGCCGAGTTCGATGACAACCTTATGGCCAAGTACCTGGCCGACGAGGAAATCTCCCAGGACGATATTTACGTCGCAATTCGCCGCGGCACGATTACATGCAAGCTGTTCCCCGTGCTGTGCGGCTCGGCCCTGAAGCACAACGGCATTCAGCCGCTGCTTGACGCCGTGGTGCACTACCTTCCCAGCCCGCTGGATATTCCGCCCGTCAAAGGACATGACAGCCTCAAGGGCAAGAAGGAATTGATTCGCAAGCCCAGGGCGGACGAGCCATTCTCAGCCCTGGTGTTCAAGATTATTTCCGATCAGCATGGCGATCTGAATTTCATCCGCATTTACAGCGGCCGTCTGAAGGCTGGCACTCGCGTGCTCAACAGCACGCAGAACAAGAAGGAAAACCTTTCGCGCATCTGGGAGATGCACGCCAAGCAGCGCAACCCGCGCGAGGAAGCCGTCGCCGGCGACATCGTCGCGGTGGTGGGCCTGAAGGACAGCATTACCGGCGATACCCTTTGCGACACGCACAGCCCGATCGTGCTGGAACGCCTGGAATTCCCCGAGCCTGTTATCACAATGTCTATCGAGCCTCGCAGCACAGCCGACAAGGATCGCCTCTCGCAGGCACTTGCGGTTCTGCGCCGCGAGGACCCCAGCTTCATGTACCGCTACAGCAGCGAGACGGGGCAGATAACGATTTCGGGAATGGGCGAACTGCACCTGGAGATCGTAAAGAACAAGCTGACGCGGGACATGGGAGTCGATGTCCATGTCGGCAAGCCCAAGGTCGCGTACAAGGAAACGATTCTCGGCACAGCCGAGGCCGAGGGACGATTCATCCGCCAGACGGGCGGCCGGGGGCAGTTCGGCGTGGTGACGCTGCGGGTCGAGCCATTTGCCCCCGGCGACGACCAGGAGCCGATTGAGTTTGAAGACGCCACGCGCGGCGGGGTGGTTCCCAAAGAATACATTCCATCCGTCGAACAGGGCGTGCGCGATGCAGCCACCTCGGGGCCGCTGGCGGGCTATCCGCTGCTGAACGTCAAGGCCACGCTGATCGATGGCAAGAGCCACCCGATTGACAGCTCGGACATCGCCTTCCAGCAGGCGGGCGTGCTGGCGTTTAATGAAGCTATCAACAAGGCCGCCCCTAAGTTCCTTGAGCCGATTATGCGAGTGGTGGTCACCACGCCGGAGGAATACCTCGGCAGCGTGACGGGCGACCTTAACGCCCGGCGGGCGGTGATTCGCGAGATGGAGCAGCGAGGCCGGTATCGCGTGGTGGCGGCGGAGGTGCCGCTTTCGGAGCTGTTCGGATATTCGACGCAGTTGCGGTCGCTGACGCAAGGCCGGGCCAGCAGCACGATGGAGCCGCATAACTATGCTGTTGCGCCGGATAATGCCGTTCGAATGTATTAGAAAGCATGTGGTTTTAGAAAATCTGAAAAAAAGCGAACTGGGCGATTGACATTAAAGTCGATTTCCGTATGCTCGTATGACTCGTCAAAAGGGCTACTTGAGACGGCCGGTATAGTGATCGGAGAAGTACATGGCGCAAGACAAGATAAGAATTCGGATGGAAGCCTACGATCATCGGGCGCTGGATTCATCGGCGAAGGAAATCGTGGATCACGCCGAGCGGACGGGCGCTCGGGTTCGCGGCCCGGTTCCGCTTCCGACGCGCATCGAGCGATATACCGTGCTTCGCAGCCCGCATGTTGACAAGAAGTCGCGCGAGCAGTTCGAGATGCGGACGCACAAGCGGATCATCGACATTTACGAGCCGACCGTGCGAACGATCGAGGCGCTGAATCGCCTCGTGGTTCCAGCCGGCGTGTTTATCAAGATCAAGGCGTAAGGTGGAAGCGATGCTGGCCGCAATACTAGGCAAAAAGATCGGGATGACCCAGGTGTACGACGCCAAGGGCGCGGCGCAGCCGGTGACGGTTGTGCAGGCCGGCCCGTGCAGCGTACTTCAGGTCAAGACGCCGGAAACGGACGGCTATTACGGCATTCAGTTGGGCTTCGACGATGTCAAGCCTCGCCGCGCCAAGCAGGCTGAACTGGGCCACGCCGGCAAGGTCAACGCCCGGCCAAAGCGGTTTATCCGCGAGGTTCGCCTGGCCGAGGCCGTGGCCGATCTGGCTGCCGGCGCTACGGTCAGTGTGGCAAACTTCGAAGGCGTCAAGGCTGTCGATATCATCGGCACGACCAAGGGCAAGGGTTTCCAGGGCGGCATGAAGCGGCATCACTTCACGGGCCAGCCCGAGACGCACGGCACCGAGCGAAAGCACCGCAGCCCAGGTTCGATTTCCGCCCATGGCACCAACCGTGGCTGGGGTGGCGACATCAAGCGCGGCAAGAGAATGGCCGGGCACATGGGCAGCGTTCGCCGCACGAATCGCAACCATGCCCTGGTAGGCATTGACAAAGACAACAACCTGCTGCTGATCCGGGGAAGCGTTCCGGGTGCAAACGGCGGGTACGTGTTCATCCGGGCCACGACCAAGAAACTCAGGTCGAGTTCCAAGTAAGAAGACACAGGAAGCCTCTCATGTTGGAAGTACCTGTATATAATCCGGACGGCCGGAAGATCGACACCTTAAAGGTGGAAGAGGAGATCTTCGGCTCGACAGTGAATGTGTCCCTGGTCAAGCAGGCGATCATTGCATACCGCAACAACCGCCGGCAGGGCACCGTCGCGACCAAGGGGCGCGGAGAGGTCGAAGGCTCGACCAAGAAGCTTTACAAGCAGAAGCACACCGGCAACGCCCGCCGCGGCCCGATTCGCACCAACGTGATGCGCGGCGGCGGCATGGCCTTCGGCAAGAAGCCTCGCGACTTCAGGACGCCCTTCCCCAAGAAGATGCGCAAGGCTGCCCTGCACTCAGCCCTGCTTGCCAAGATCATCGGCCAGGACCTGATGGTGATCGACGGCCTGAGCGTCTCGTCGCCCAAGACCAAGACGATGGCCGGCCTGATGAAGAACCTCAAGATCAATCGGTCATGTCTTCTGGCGACCGACGGCCTTGACCGCAACGTGTACCTCAGCTCCCGCAACCTTCCCGACCTGACCGTTTTACCCGCCGCCGATCTGAATGCCTTTGAAGTAGCCACCCGTCAGAAGATGCTGGTGACCTCCAAGGCGATGACGGCCTTGATGGCGCGGGAGGCCAAATAATGGAAAACAACATTTACCAGGTTTTGATCCGCCCGCTGGTGACCGAAAAGGGCACCCACTTGGCGCAGACCAAGAACTCCTATTCGTTCGAGGTGGCCGCCGAGGCCAACAAGGCGCAGATCAAGCAGGCGATCGAGAAGATTTACGAAGTGAAAGTCCTGGAAGTCCGCACCGCCAACCACAAGGGCAAGCCCCGCCGCAGCGGTGCTCGCTGGGGCACGACCAGCCATTGGAAGAAGGCCGTCGTCGTGCTTCACCCGGACTTCCACATCGACCTCTTCTAAGACTTAAGAGGCATCCGTTATGGCAATAAAGATATACAAGAGAACGTCGGCCGGCAGGCGAAACTCCTCGGTCCTGGTCCGCTCGGAAGTCACGACGACCACGCCCGAGAAGAGCCTCCTGAAGCCACTGAAGAAGAAGGGCGGCCGGAACAACCAGGGCCTCATCACGACGCGGCATATCGGCGGCGGGCACAAGCGAATGTACCGCGTGATCGACTTCCGCCGCGACAAGGATGGCCAGGCGGCGACCGTCCAGACCATCGAATACGATCCTAACCGCAACGTCAATATCTCGCTGGTTCAGTATGAAGACGGCGAGAAGAGATACATCTTGGCCCCGTTGGGGCTGAAGATCGGGCAGAAGATTTATTCCGGGAGCGAGGCTGAGCCTCGCCTGGGCAACTGCCTGCCGCTGTCGAAGATTCCCATTGGCCTGGAAGTTCATAATGTCGAGCTGATTCCCACCCAGGGCGGCAAGCTGGCCCGCTCGGCCGGCGGGGTTGCCCGCCTGGCCGGTCGCGAAGGCGACATGGCCCACCTGATCCTGCCCTCAGGCGAAATGCGAATGGTCAATTCCGCCTGCCGAGGCACGATAGGGCAACTGGGCAATATCGAGTACGCCAGCATTCGCTGGGGCAAGGCCGGCCGGACGAGGCACCTGGGCGTCCGCCCGACGGTTCGCGGCTCGGCGATGAACCCGCACGATCACCCGATGGGCGGTGGCGAAGGCCGTCGTGCCGGCGGGCGTCACCCGGTCAGCCGAACAGGCGTGCTGGCCAAGGGCGGCAAGACGCGTAAGCGCCGCAAGAGCACCAATAAGTTGATCCTGCGCCGTCGCCGCAATGTCCGCACGGGCCAGTTGGTGCTGTAACAGAGGAAAACCATGACGAGAAGTTCAAAAAAAGGTCCATTCGTCGCTGAGAAGCTCTTCAAGAAGGTGCAGAAGGCCTCGCAGACCGGCAGCCGCGAGGCAATCAAGACGTGGTATCGCAACTGCACCATCGTGCCGGAGTTCATCGGCTACACGTTCATGGTCCATAACGGCAAGACGTTCCACAAGGTGTTCGTTACAGAAGACATGGTTGGGCACAAGCTCGGCGAATTCAGCCCCACCCGCGTGTTCCGCGGGCACAGCGGCGTGAAGAAGGCTGAGCCGGGCGCGACGGCGTAAGAATTAGGATTTGGTGGCGCAGCCGTCTGAAGGCTGTGCCTGCATGGGCGTGCAAACCTGTGCAACCACTGGAGAACATAAGCAATGGCATGGCAGGCTAAATTTAGATACGCCCGAATCTCGGCCCGTAAGGCCAGGTTGATTATCGACCTGATCCGCGGGCGGAACGTTCAAGAGGCGCTGAATATCCTGAAGTTTACGCACAACCGGGCAGCCGGCATGATTTCAAAGACGCTTACCAGCGCCGTGGCCAATGCCAACGAGGCCGAGGCCGACGTGGAGTCGCTGGTGGTTTCCGAGGCCCGCATCGATGAAGGACCGGTGATGAAGCGCTTCCAGCCGAAAGACCGCGGAAGGGCGCACCCGATTCTCAAGCGGACCAGCCACATTGTTGTTGAAGTTGACCAGAGATAGGCGAGGCGATTTATGGGCCAAAAAGTATCACCTACAAGTTTTCGCACCGGCGTGACGATCGGCTGGAAGAGCCGGTGGTTCGCCCCCAAGGCAAACTACGGCGAGTTTCTGGTCGAGGATGAGCGGATTCGCCGTTTCGTGGACGAACGGCTGAACCGCCAGCCTCCATACGCTGCCGTCAGCAGCATCGAGATCGAGCGCACCCGCGAAGAAGTGAAGGTGATCCTGAAGACGGCCCGTCCTGGCTTGGTCATTGGCCCCAAGGGCGCCGAGGTTGACAAGCTCAAAGGCGCGTTGGAAAGCCTCACTAACCGCCGCGTCAACATTAACATTATCGAAATCAAGAATCCGGACCTGGATGCCAAGCTTACGGCTGAGGCCATCAGCGAGCAGCTCAAGCGCCGGGCGAGTTTCCGCCGCACGATGAAGCAGCGAGCAGAGGCGGCTATGCAGGCCGGCGCCAAGGGCGTGAAGATCAATCTGTCAGGCCGGCTGGGCGGGGCTGAAATGAGCCGGACTGAGTCGATGATCCTGGGCAGCATTCCGCTGCACACGCTTGAGGCCGACGTGGATTACGGCTTTGCCGAATGCTTTACCACCTATGGCGCCATCGGCGTGAAGGTCTGGCTGTATCGCGGCATGTTCGGCGAGGCACCGACTGAAGAAGACAAGGCCGCCGTTTCCGCAATGACGCGGGCGCGTCGGCGCCGCGAGCGAAGTGATAGCGATCGTGGGCCGGGCGCAGGCGGCGGGCGTGGGCGTGGTCATGCTCCCGCACAGGCAGCACAAGGCAGTGCCGGCACTTCGGCCGGCAGCGAGCAGGTTGGTTAAGTCAGTTTAAGCAGGTGTCACTATGGCGATGATGCCAAAACGTATCAAGCACCGAAAGGCCCAGCGCGGCAAGATGCGCGGGTTGGCTACCCGCGGCAACACGGTGAGCTTCGGCGAGTTCGGCCTTCAGAGCATGGAGTTGTCCTGGGTGACGGCCCGGCAGCTCGAGGCCGGCCGCGTGGCGGCAACGCATTACCTTCACCGCGAAGGTCGCGTGTTCATCCGCGTGTTCCCGGACAAGCCCATCAGCAAGAAGCCGCTGGAAACACGAATGGGCACCGGCAAAGGCGAAGTGGACCAGTGGGTCACGGTGGTCAAGCCCGGGACGATCCTTTTTGAAGTGACGGGCGTAGACGAAGCCACTGCCAAGCAGGCGTTTCGCCGAGTGGCCAGCAAGATGCCGGTGCGATGCAGGCTGATTCATCGCCGGCACAAAATGTAAGGCGGGTCAGTAATGAAGATCAAAGAACTGCGTGAATGGAATGACGAGGAGTTGCGGTCGGAGTTGGAACGGCTGCGGCGGCACCTGTTTGACCTTCGGGCCCAGGCGGTGACCGAGAAGCTGGAAGACCCCTCGACGTTGACCAAGACTCGGCGCGACATTGCACGGATCTTGACGGTACAGAAGCAGCGGCAGATGGCGCAGGCGGCGCAGGCTGCCGAAACGTCGGTGTAGCGATTTATCCCCGGCCTTGGGCCGGGGGCTTAAAACGGAAATACGCAGATGGCAGAGGCCTCAACAACCCAGAACGTAGTGCGTCGGCAGAAGCAGGTGGGCGTAGTAACATCCACCTTTGGCGACAAGACGATCCGCGTGGCCATCGACAGCCTGGCCAGGCATCCCAAGTACGGCAAGTTCATGCACCGCCGGACGAAGCTTGCGGTGCATGACCCGTCGAACCAGGCCAAGCTGGGCGACACGGTGGAGATCGTGCCTTGCCGGCGGATTTCCAAGAGCAAGAGCTGGCGGCTGGAGCGGGTGATTCGTTCCAGCAGCGCAGCGGTGATTGAGACTTCCGCGGAAGTGGAAAAAGGGTAATCGCCGTGATACAAGCAGAGGCAAGACTCGATGTAGCAGATAACACCGGCGCCCGCACAGTGGGCGTGATCCGGGTGCTGGGCGGCTCGACGCAGAGCGGGGCCTATACCCGCCGCACGGCCAGCCTGGGCGACGTGATCATCTGCTCGGTCAAGAAGGCCATTCCCAGCGCGGACATCAAGCAAGGCGAGATCGTCCGCTGCGTTGTGGTGCGGACAGCCTCGCCGGTTCGCCGGGAGGACGGCAGCTACGTGCGGTTCGACCGCAGCGCCGTGGTGATTATCGACGAGGAAGGCAACCCTCGTGGCACTCGAATTTTTGGCGCGGTTGCCCGAGAGCTGCGCGAGAAGAACTTCATGAAGATCGTGTCGTTGGCTAGCGAGGTGGTTTAGCTCATGGCGAGACATGTGAAAAAAGGCGATGTAGTCGTCGTCCTGTCAGGGGACGACAAGGGCAAGACCGGCGAGGTGCTGCGCGTTGTTACCGCCACCGGCAAGGTCGTTGTCCAGGGCATCAACCGCGTGTACCGCCACATGAAGCCTTCCAAGCGCTATCCCAAGGGCGGGCGGATGCAGAAGGAAATGCCAATCAACATTTCCAACGTCCTGCCGGTAGATCCAAAAACCAATAAGCCGACGCGCGTGGGTTTCCGCTTCGGCAGCGATGGCTCCAAGCAGAGGCTGGCCAAGAAGTCCGGTGAAATGCTCGCCCAGGTCAAGAAGCCCAAGCAGGTGCAGTAATGGTCGCACGCCTACTGGATAAATATCAGAAGGAAGTCGCCCCGGCAATGTCGTCGAAGTTCGGCTACTCCAGCCCGATGGCCGTGCCGAGGATGAAGAAGATCGTGATCTCGATGGGCATCGGCACTGCGCACGAGGATCAGGCCAAGCTCGAGGCCGCCACCAAGCAGCTGACGCTTATTTCCGGGCAGAAGCCGGTGGTGACTCTGGCCAAGAAGTCCATCAGCAACTTCAAGTTGCGCGTGGGCATGAAGAGCGGCCTGAAGGTCACCCTTCGCGGGCGGCGGATGTACGAGTTCATGGACCGCCTGATCTCGCTGGCCATACCGCGCGTGAAGGACTTCCGCGGGCTGAACCCCTCGGGGTTCGATGGCCGCGGCAGCTACAACATGGGCCTGGTGGAGCAGACGGTTTTTTCGGAAGTTGATCCTTCGACGGTGACATTCACGCAGGGCATGAACATCGCGATGCAGACCAGCGCCAACACAGATGAAGAGGCGCGCGAACTGCTGAGCCTGATGGGGATGCCCTTCAGGAAGAGCTGAAAGGCTAGTTGAGCAATGGCAACCACGGGACAAGTAGAGAAGGCCAAGCGTAAGCCCAAGTTCACGACGCGGATCATACGCCGCTGCCAGTTATGCGGAAGGCCGCGCGGCGTCTATCGCAAGTTCAAGATCTGCCGTATCTGCATGAGGAACCTGGCGGCCGATGGCAAAATTCCTGGTCTCAAGAAGGCCAGTTGGTAAGAAGGAAGCAAGCAAGATGAGTCTGTCCGACCCGATAGCCGACATGTTAACGCGTATTCGCAACGGCCTGTCCGCCCGCCAGCAGGTGGTGAATGTCCGGGCCTCCGGCACGTGCGAAGGCATCTGCCGCGTTCTGAAGGAAGAAGGCTATATTCAGGACTACAAGCACGTGGACGACCAGAAGCAGGGCGTCTTGCGTGTTTACCTGAAGTACGGCCCGACGGGCGAGGACATCCTCACCGAGGTCACGCGCGTAAGCAAGCCGTCTCGGCGAGTCTACAAGAGCGTGGAAGAGCTGCCCCGGCCGCTCGGCGGCCTTGGCATCTCGATTATCTCGACTTCCAAAGGTGTGCTGAGCGATCGCCAGTGCCGCGAAATGAAGGTCGGCGGCGAAGTGCTCTGCGTCGTCACTTAAAGAAAGTTCCAAACTATGTCGCGCATAGGCAAGAAACCGATTCCGATTCCCGATGGCGTGAAGGTGGCGCTGGATGGCCAGACCGTTCGCGTCGAAGGGCCCCAGGGCAAGCTGGCTTGGACCCCGCGTACCGAGATCAGCGTTGCCATCGACGCCAACGCCAAGGCCGTCGTCGTCACCCGCAAGGATGACGCGCGCCTCAGCCGCAGCCTGCATGGCCTGTCGCGCAGCCTGATCGCCAACATGATCGAGGGCTGCCTCAAGGGCTATTCACGCAGCCTGGAGCTTTACGGCGTGGGCTACGGCGTGGTGTTCCAGGGCAACAAGTTCACGCTGACCTGCGGGTACAGCCATCCGGTTGTGTTCGAAGTTCCGGCGGGTCTGAAGATGGAAGTTACGACCCCCCAGGCCCGTGGCGACAGCGAGCCGGCGCGCTTCACGATTCGTGGCGCCGACAAGCAGGCTGTGGGCGAGTTCGCCGCGCAGCTTCGCCGCGTGCGTCCGCCGGAACCCTACAAGGGCAAGGGCGTCCGCTATGCCGGCGAGCGTGTTCGTCGCAAGGTCGGCAAGGCCTTCGCCGGCGCCGGCGGCGGTGCATAAGGGTCCCTTTAAGGCCACAAGAGCAGAGCTAGAAGACTATGAAGCCAAGTGTACGAAAACTAGTGCAGCGCCAAAGGCGCAAACTGCATGTCCGGAAGGTTGTCACCGGCACCAGCCAACGCCCGCGCTTGAGCGTGTTCCGCAGCCATCGAAACATCTACGCCCAGTTGATCGACGATTCAGCCGGCCGGACGCTTGTGGCGGCCTCCACCCAGGAAAAGCCGCTGCGTGAGCAACTGGGCGAGGCCCTGGGCAACAAGGCGGCTGCTCAGGCAGTGGGCAAGACGCTGGCCGACAAGGCCACCAAGGCCGGCATCAAGAAGGTCGTCTTCGACCGCAACGGGTACCGGTATCATGGGCGAATCCGAGAACTAGCCGATGCAGCCCGCAAGGGCGGCCTGGAGTTTTAATAATGGCGTTCCAAAGAGAACAACGAGGCGGCGCGAGGCCCGAAGCTGACAAGGGCTACGAAGAGAACGTGGTGCAGATTTACCGCTGCGCCAAGGTGGTCAAGGGCGGGCGCCGCTTCAGCTTTGCGGCGCTGGTGGTCGTTGGCGACCGCAACGGGCGCGTCGGGCTTGGCTATGCCAAGGCCAATGAAGTCCCGCAGGCGGTGGACAAGGCCATCGCCGCAGCCCGCAAGGAGATGGTGCCCATCTGCCGCAAGGGCAGCAGCATTCCGCACATCGTGCACGGCCAGTGCGGCGCCAGCAGGGTGATCCTCGTGCCAGCCAGCGAAGGCACCGGCGTTATTGCCGGCAAGAAGCTTCGCCCCGTGCTGGAGTTGGCAGGCATTCAGAACGTTCTTAGCAAGGCATACGGTTCGACATGCCCGAAGAATCTGCTCAAGGCCGGCATGTCGGCCCTCAAGAAGCTGCGCACCGCCGAGAAGGTGGCTGCCCTGCGTGGAGTGACCTTAGCATGAAGTTGGATGAAATACTCAGTCTGGCGGGCAAACACAAGGCCAAGAAGCGCCTGGGTCGCGGCCTGGGCAGCGGCCAGGGCAAGACGTCCGGCCGCGGCACCAAGGGCGGCGGCGCCCGGGCCGGCTGGGGCAAGCGTCTGGGCAGCGAGGGCGGGCAGAACGCGGTCTACGCCCGCCTGCCGAAGCGCGGCTTTAGCAACTTTGCGTTCCGCGTTGACTACCAGGTGGTCAACGTGAGCGATCTGGAAGAGGCGTTCGCTGACGGCGCGGTAGTGGACGCCAAGGCACTGGCCTCGGCAAAGCTCATCGGCAGCGCAAGCAAGCCGGTAAAGATTCTGGGCACAGGCGAACTGAAGAAGAAACTGACCGTCCAGGCCAACAAGTTTTCTGCCTCCGCGGCGGCCAAGATCGCCCAGGCCGGCGGCAAAATCGAGCAGTCCTAGTGCGGGTGTAATTACGCAAAAGGATTCCAAGAATGGCTTTCAGGATTTTTAGAATGTTGATCGGTGCGGTAGCCGTTGGCCTGTGCGCCTGGCTGCTGAGCGTGGGCGTCAGTCCGATCCTGCATCGCGCTGACGGCGCCGCCGAGATCCCCAACGAGGTCAAGCTTCAGTTGGCTGGATCAATCATTGGTGTTCTGGCCATTCTAGGCGTCTACTACTATGCATTGTGGGCAGCATCGGGAATCCACCGGATTCTGGAAAATATCTTTGCCGTTCCGGAGTTGCTGCGCAAGATCGCCTTTACGCTTGCCCTGCTGTGCATCTACCGCGTAGGCTTCCACATTCCGCTTCCCGGCCTGGATGCCAGCGTCCTTAGCGACATCATGGGCGCACAAGAGGGCACCTTCAGCAACGCCATCGAATATTTCAGCATGTTCACTGGCGGCAGCCTGGCGCAATCGACGTTGTTTGGCCTGGGGATCATGCCGTACATTTCGGCGTCGATTATCTTCCAGTTGATGACGTCCGTCGTCCCCGCTTTGGAGAAGCTCAAGAAGGAAGGGCCAGCGGGGTATAAGAAGATTCAGGAATATACCCGCTACGCCACCGTTCCGCTGTGCCTTGTCGAAGCCTACATCATCGTGATGAACGTCATGGTCCGCAACAATGTCATGGAGGGCAGCTTCAGGCTGATCGCCATGGCCGTGCTGGGACTGACGGCCGGCACTATGTTCCTCATGTGGCTGGGCGAGCAGATCGACGAGTACGGCGTCGGCAACGGCATCAGCTTGCTGATTATGGCCGGCATCGTGTCGCGATTGCCCTTTGCGATCACCGAACTGGGCAGCATGTTCCAGCCGCAACTGATGCGCAGCGGCGCCGAGAGCAAGATCGGCATCATCGAGGTTCTGGCCCTTGTGGCGATGTTCGTGTTCGTGGTGGCCGGCGCGATCCTGATTACCCAGGGGCAGCGCCGCATTCCGATCCAGCAGGCAAAGCAGATGCGAGGCCGTCGCGTGTACGGCGGCCAGCGGAACTACCTGCCGCTTCGCGTGAACCACGGCGGCGTGATGCCGCTGATCTTCGCCTCCTCGCTGATGATCTTCCCGGGAGTGGTGTTTGGCGCTTTGGCACAGAAGTGGGACAACTGGATTCTGGTAGGGCTGGATGCCGCGTTCCGAAACGGAACCTTCACTTTTGAGGTGTGCTCAATAGCCCTGATCTTCTTCTTCGCGTACTTCTGGACGACCGTCCAGTTTCGCCCGAAGGAGATGGCCGACCAGCTTCGTGATTATGGTTCGTTCATTCCGGGCCTTCGGCCTGGCCGCCGCACAGCGGAATATCTCGAACGCGTTATGGAACGTATTACATACTGCGGTGCGGCGTTCCTGTCAGTAATCGCGGTGATCCCGACTGTCGTGGCAGCGGAGATGGGCATTCCATTCCGCGTATCGGCCTTCCTGGGCGGCACCGGCCTGCTGATTGTCGTGTCGGTTGCTCTGGATCTCGTGCAGCGCATCGAGGCCAACCTGGTGATGCGCAACTATGGCGGCTTCCTGGGCGGCAGCACGCGGATCAAGGGAGCTTACAGTTGAGAATCGTATTGATGGGACCGCCGGGCGCAGGCAAGGGCACCCAGGCAAAGCGGCTGGCGGAGCGTTTTGCCATGCGGCATCTGTCCAGCGGCGACATTCTGCGGGCTGAGAAGGCCAGCGGGTCGGCCTTGGGCAAAGAGCTGGCGACGTATATGGATGCCGGCAAGCTTGTGCCGGACGAAACGGTCGTGAGCGTGATGGCCAAGGCCTTGACCAGCGGTGGCGAACAAGGACTGCTGCTGGATGGCTTTCCCCGCACGGTGCCGCAGGCCCAGGCGCTGGATGCGCAGCTTGAGCGGGCAGGCAAGCCGCTGGATGCCGTGGCTGTCATCACATGCGACGATGATTTGATCGTAAAGCGCATTGCGGGCAGGCGATCCTGCCCGAGATGCGGCAAGGCGTACCACGTGACATTCCTGGCGCCCAAGAAGGCTGGAGTGTGCGACGATTGCGGCAGCAGCCTGACGCAGCGCAGCGACGATACCGAGGCAGTGGTCCGCCAGAGGCTGGAAGCGTACAACCGCCAGACTGAACCAGTGATCGGGTACTATCGCAGCCGTAGCGGCCTGCCCGTCGTAGAAGTGGACGGTTCGGCGGCGGCCGACGGCGTGACGGCGAAGTTGGCCGATGCCTTGCAGGCTATTGGTTCAAAATAAGAGGCCCGCATGGCGATCAGGCTCAAGACAGCCGAGCAGATCGAGAAGATGCGCGCCGCGGGCCGTGTTGTACGGCTGGTGCTAGACCGCCTGGGACAGATGGTTGCCCCAGGCGTGACAACGAAAGATCTTGACAGCGAGGCCGAGCGCCTTTGCCTGGAGCACGGTGCCCAATGTCTTTTCAAGGGCGTGCCTGGGCGGGGCGGGGCCGGGCCGTTCCCCGGCGCGATTTGTGCATCGCTGAACGAGGAAGTGGTTCACGGGATTCCGTCATCCAAGCGGGTGATCCGCTCGGGCGACATAGTGAGCATCGACTTCGGAGTTCGGCTTGATGGCTGGTGCGGCGATGCAGCCTGGACGTATATCGTCGGGCCGGTCAGCGACGAGGTTCGCGGCCTGGTGGATGCGACGCGGCAGGCGCTGGAGATCGCGATACGGATGTGCCGCCCAGGCCAGACCTGGAGCCGCATAGCTCGGGCCATGCAGGACCATGTAGAGCAGGCTGGCTTTTCGGTGGTTCGCGACTTTGTCGGGCATGGCATCGGCAGTTCGATGCATGAGGACCCGAAGGTACCGAACTTTGTCTCGCGCGAGTTGGAACTTCGAGACATCGTGCTGCGAGAAGGGCTGGTCCTGGCGGTTGAGCCCATGGTGAACATGGGCAAGCCCGCCGTCGAGTACGGCCGGGACGGCTGGACGGTGCTGACGAAAGACCGTCTGCCCTCGGCGCACTTTGAGCACACGCTGGCCATTACAGCCAGCGGCGTAGACGTGCTGACCAGCGGGCAGTGAAGATGAAGACAATTAGTCAAGAGGACGCACAATGAAGGTTCGAAGTTCAGTCAAACGTATATGCGAGAACTGCAAGGTCATCCGCCGCAAAGGCGTGTTGCGCGTGATCTGCATCAACCCCAAGCACAAGCAGCGTCAGGGCTAACTCGCAAGGAGAATCGAATGCCTCGTGTTGCCGGTGTAGATATTCCTAATGACAAGCCCGTTCGGATCTCGTTGCGGTACATTTACGGCATCGGGCCCAAGACGGCTGTGGATTTGTGCGTCAAGGCCGGGGTCGACCCGCAGATTCGCGCGAAGAACCTGACCGAGGAGCAGCTTTCGAAGCTGGCGGCCTTGCTTGACAGCGAGTACCTCATCGAGGGTCAGCTGCGTCGCCAGATTCAGCAGAACATTGCGCGTCTGCGCGACATCAGCAGCTATCGCGGGATGCGTCATCGCCGCGGGCTGCCGGTTCGCGGGCAGCGCACCAAGACAAATGCCCGGACCCGCAAGGGCCCCAGGAAGACGGTGGCCGGCAAGAAGTCGGTGAAGGAGATGCGGTAAATCATGGCCCAGGCACGCAAGGTCAAGAAGGTCAAGCGAAGCGTCAGCAAGGGCGTCGTGCATGTTTTGGCGACGTTCAACAACACGCTTATCACGATCACCGACAGCAACGGCGACACGCTTTCGACGGCTTCAGCCGGCACGATCGGCTTCAAGGGCTCGCGCAAGAGCACGCCGTTTGCCGCTCAGCGGGCGGCAGAGCAGGCGGCCAGCAAGGCCCGCAAGATGGGTCTGGTCGAAGTCGACGTAGAAGTAAAGGGCCCCGGCAGCGGGCGCGAAAGCGCCGTGACGGCCCTGCAGGCGGCTGGGCTGAAGATCCTCTCCATCGAGGATGTCACGCCGATCCCGCACAACGGGTGCCGCCCGCCCAAGAAGAGACGCGTTTAAGAGTGAAAGTTAGCTACAGGAGCTGAGGCGATATGGGACGTTATCTGGGTCCGAAATGCAGGCTGTGCAGGCGCGAAGGCATCAAGCTGATGATCCGCGGCGCCCGCTGTGAAACCGCCAAGTGCCCGATGGAGCGCCAGGGCCATAATTTCCCGCCGGGCGTCCATAACTGGAAGCGCGGGCGGGGCAGCGAGTATGGCCTGCGCCTTCGCGAGAAGCAGAAGGTCAAGCGATTCTACGGCGTATTCGAGAAGCAGTTCACCAAGCTGTTCCAGGAAGCCGAACGCGGTACGGGCAACACCGGCGAGACGCTGCTGAGCCTGTTGGAGCGGCGGCTGGACAATGTGATCTTCAAGCTGGGTTTTGCCCCGTCGCGTGCGGCGGCCAGGTTGTCGGTG
>CAYQJH010000043.1:0-23416 GCA_964417755.1 uncultured Planctomycetaceae bacterium | reverse complement strand
GCTCCCACTCACTTGCCTCGACTCTATTCTCAGACACTACATCGCAACCGGCTTCTATTTCCTTCGGGAGTAAGGCCATCGAGAAGGCCAATGGCATTGCCTTGAGGCAAGTGGTATTCTGGCAAAATGCTTCCATGTCCATCATGCGATAGGCGACTGATCCGCCATAAAGCGCCGGCTGGAATCTTCTACGGCTGCGGAGATTGTGGCGGCAGGAGCGTGACAGTCCCGGTGCTTCGGAAGGATTCAAGTGCTGATTTCTTTCGAGCATTTCTTGCGGCTGTTCGAGAAGGCCGTCTTACTTCAGCGCGGCGCTGCCCTTATTGTGGGCGGGCAATGAAGATCATTTCGATGCCTGCCTCGTTTGGCTGCCTGCAATTGGACTATTGCTCAGTATGCAACCAGGTCTGGTTCGACTCGCAAGAGTATGAGACGCTTCCGCCACCGCAGCCCGCGCGGGACGAGAACCTCTCGCCGAGGCTGGCTGAAGCGCTGGCTATTTACAAGATAGAGGCGCAAAAGAAGCTGGAAAATCCCGTCGATGGCGAACCACCCGATTCGCTGTGGCAGCTCATACCGGCCGCGTTTGGCATGCCCGCGGAGTTCAACGATTCACCAAGCCGAAAGCCTCTGTTCACCTGGCTGCTTTCGGCTGTGATGGTTGTGTTAGCGGTTGTCATGATTGCTGCCGGTGCGACTCGAGCATTCATCGACCAGTGGGGCTTTGTGCCCTGCCTGTGGTCGCGCGATGCTGGCCTGACCATCTTCACAAGTTTCTTCCTGCACGGTGGCGTGATGCATGCAGTCTCCAACGTTTATTTTCTCATGGTCTTTGGCGACAACGTCGAAGACGATCTTGGCAAGGGCAAGTTCCTGTTGCTGCTGGCGATTTCCCATCTGGCCGGCCTGGCGGTTCATTCGATCGGCGATCCCCACGGCGAGATTCCTCTTGTTGGCGCCAGCGGCGGCATCGCGGGCATATTGTCGTATTACGCGCTGAAGTTTCCTCACGCCAAACTCGGCCTTGTGATGGGATACAGCTGGATGTTCCGGTGGTTTCGGATTTCCGCGATCTGGTGGTTGGTTCTGTATGTGGTCCTCCAGCTCATAGGGTCATACACGCAGATAAATGGCGTGAGCGGCGTATCCCATCTTGCACATTTGGGTGGGCTGGCTGCCGGTCTAGCTGCGGGAATGTGGGTCCGCTTCAGGCCAAGCACAAGGGTCCTGCAACAGTCCTAGGTTCCGTAGTCTGCGAAACGCAACTGGGCAACCGCTGTCACGCATCCGGCTGCTCGATAATCATGCTGATATTCTTGCCGGCGGAAGTTGCGCCAGCATGCCGGACAGCATCTATATGTTGACTGCACCGGACCGGGAACCTTCTTGAGCGACCAGAGACAGCTATTGCTTGCTTTGTTGGAATCATCGGGCCCAGCTCTGCACGGCCTGCTGGTTCGGCTGACGCTGCGCCAGGAAGTGGCTGAGGAACTGCTGCAAGATCTATTCCTCCGGTTGCGGCAGTCACCGCAATGGGCCAAGGCGGACAACCCGGCCGCATATGCCGCGCGCATGGCCATCAACCTGGCGATGGATTGGCGACGTAAGCAGGCACGCAGGCGCCCGGTGAGTGAACTGGCCGTCGAGCCGGCGGGAGATTGGCCCTCGCCCTTGGCGGCGGCTGAGAACGCAGAGCAGATCGAACGCCTGATGCAGGCGGTCAGCCGTCTGGGCGGTACGTGCAGGGACGCGGTGATCTTGCATTATTTGCAGCAGCAACCTTACGACGAAGTAGCCATGCAGTTGGGCAAGAGCGAGCACCAGGTCAGAGCGCTATGCGCCAAGGGCATTCGGCACTTGCGCAAAGATCTGGCCGGCACGCCGGCCCAGCGGCCGGGCGGGACGCACCCATGAGCAACTTCAACGAGAACGACATCAAGGGCCTTTTGAAGCAGGCAGGCAGCATCCGCCCGTCGAGTGAAGTCACGCAGCAGGCGATGGCCCGCGCCCGAGAGGCGATCCTCCAACCCGGGCGGCCGGCGGCTCGTCGAACCAAGTGGAGAACATTCATGCGCATTTCAATCCCCGCAGCCGCGGCTGCAATGCTTGTTGCCGCCATGGTCCTATTCTATGCAGAAGGCCGTGGCCGATCGGCGGCCTTTGCGGACGTGGTCAAGATGATCGAATCAGCATCGACGATGAGCTTCATCGAAACAGTGGATATGGATAAAGACTCCAAGTACATCGCCCGGTTCTATGTCGCCTCTGCTGGTAAGATGCGGCAGGACCTTCTGGATGACCATGGAACCGTCACCCAGGTGGAAGTTACCAACCCGTCCAAGGGCTACCACATGACATTGCTGATTCGCCCCAAGAGAGCCTTGCTGACCCGCGTCACGCCACAGGGGGCCACAACGGCCCCGGGCAAGGACATGGGCATGAATGTCATCCCGGGTTACGCAGACGCAACGGGCAAGTTTGTGGAACCTACGGGCCCTCAGCCACCCATGCTGAGCACAAGCGAGGACTTCGTCGACCAGTTGAAGAAGATGGCCGCCAAGTCGCATGCCGACCTGGGCACGAAGATGATGGGCCAGCAGAGGGTGGTGGGGTTCCGCCTGGGGGAGGAGGGCAGCGTCATGGATATCTGGGCCGATGCCGCCACAGGCAAACCCGTGGAGATCGTCAAGCAGATCAGGCGAATGGACGGCCAGCCTGGCAAGGCCGTCCTGACCGACTTTGTCTTCGACAAGGACTTTGAGGAGGCCCTGTTCGACATCGAGCCGCCCGCAGGATACAAGGTTCACGAAAACGCTTCGATGTGGTCGCCAACCAGTGAGGCCAACCTGGTGCAAGCCTTAAAGTACTTGGCCCAGTTCAACGGCGGCATCTTGCCGGATGAACCCAATCTCGGTTTGACAATTAGCGAGGCCTACATGGCCTTGGACGAAGACAAGCGATGGCAGGTGGGTGACGACATCATGTTGATGCACTACTTCCTTCAGACTCTGCCGCCGGGCAGCACCTACAAGTACATTGGCGGCGGCAAGCGGCTCGGCGATGCGTCGAAGCAACTTCTATGGTACGCCAAACCCGGCGAAGCGACCTGCCGAGTGGTATTCGGCGACCTCAGCATCAAGGATGTCTCGCCGGACAAGGTGGAACGCTACCAGGCGCCAGCTTCGCAACCGATCAAAGAAGATGGCGAGAGCGG
Source organism: uncultured Planctomycetaceae bacterium (assembly GCA_964417755.1). Classification (GTDB taxonomy): domain Bacteria; phylum Planctomycetota; class Phycisphaerae; order SM23-33; family SM23-33; genus CAYQJH01. Next base: position 20,202 of record CAYQJH010000043.1, on the reverse strand, counting down.
AGCATTCCACATGAGCGGCTTAACATCTGGCATCTTTACTACAGTCTCCGGGCAGTGCGTCTCTTCATGTGCCGCCACTACTCGAGCTAAGGCGTCTGGCCCAAGTTCGCAGCCCGGCCTTTAGTGTCCGAGTCGACCTTCGCTAACGAAGGACAATGTCATGCCTTCGGTCGTCCGGTATCCAGCCTGACGGTATGCGGAGAGTTCTCGCGTGGATGGCATCTGCCCGCAACCAAGAATGCCTGACTGTGTTCAACCGGTGCGCGGCGGCCCGCCAGAGGCATGGAATTGCTGTGCGATTTCTGCTATTCTCCTCGGCAATGAAGTAGTTGTTTCAGTCGAAGCAGTTGTCTCAGCCGCAGAGCGGCGTCTTTCTTAGCCCCGGGTGGAAAGCCCGGGGGATCAGGGCAGTTGAGGATGTAAGCCCCATCGGGGCGTCTTGGATTCGCGAAGGCCCAAGGCGCTCCTACGGAGCTTATTGCCCCAACTTGTTTACCACGGTCTTCCTCGGTGGCTAAGAAAGACACTGCAACGGAACTCAGATTTATACAGGCTTAGGAAGCACCAATATAAGCAGCGCTGCACAGTGATTTCGTGGAGGCATGAATGCCGGTGCAAGAGTTGTACAACAGCGTAACGCAGGAAGTCGTAGACGAGCTGGTGGCAATCGTTGGGCCGCGGTATGTCATCTATGGTGATGCCGACAGGCTCCAGCCGTTCTCGCATGACGAGGTGCCCGACCCGGCCTATGCGCACATGCCGGAGGCTGTCGTCCGGCCGGAAAACGCCCAGCAGATCGCCGCGATCATGAAGCTGGCCAATAGCCGCCGCATTCCGGTTACGCCGCGCGGGGCCGGCAGCGGGCTTTCCGGCGGCGCTGTGCCGCTTCACGGCGGCATCGTCCTTCTGTGCGACCGCATGAACCGCATCATCGAGATCGACCGCGAGAACATGATGGCCGTCGTCGAGCCCGGCGTGGTCACCAACGATATCAACGAGGCCATCCGCCAGTACGGGCTGTTCTATGCGGGTTACCCGATGTCGATGGAGACGTGCTACATCGGCGGCAACGTGGCTGAGAATGCCGGCGGCGGCAAGGCTGTCAAATACGGCGTAACCGCGCGATATGTTACGGGGCTGGAGATTGTCACGCCCACCGGTGAAATTGTCGAGCTGGGCGGCAAGCTGGTCAAGGATGTTACGGGCTATAACCTCATCGGCCTGATGGTCGGCAGCGAGGGCACGCTGGGCATCTTCACGAAGATCACGATCAAGCTGCTGCCGCTGCCCAAGGCCAGTACCGACCTGCTGTGCCTGTTCAAGACGGCTGAGGATGCAATCGCGGCTGTGCCGATGATCCAGACCACCGGTGGAGTTATTCCGACGTCGATGGAGTTCATGGACCGGGCCTCCGTTCAGAATGCCTGCCGGTATCTCAACGAGACGATTCCCTATCAGCAGGCCGGCGCGATGCTGCTGATTACCGTCGACGGCGCCGACCCGCAGCAGGTGCAGCACGAATACGAGGTCATCGGCGAGATGTGCCTGCGGGCTGGGGCAATCGAGGTTTACGTGGCCGACAACCGCACGACTTCCGAGCGCGTCTGGAACGTGCGCCGAAATATTCCTGAATCGTTCGCAGCCATATCCAACCAGCAGGCGAATGAGGACCTGGTGGTTCCGATGGCGGCCATCCCGCAACTGGTGGCGGCTATGGGCCAACTTGCTAAGAAATATGAAGTGAACATTCCGGCATACGGCCATGCGGGCGACGGCAACCTGCATACGCGAATCGTAAAGAATCCGGACTGGTCGAAGGATCGCTGGAAGCAGGTGCTGCCACAGGTTCAGCAGGAGCTTTACGAGGCGACAGCTGCGCTGGGCGGGCGGATCAGCGGCGAGCACGGCATAGGGCACAAGCGAAAGAAGTACATGCCGATCTTCGTCTCGAAGGAATACATCGCGATGATGGCGGCCATCAAGAAGGCGCTTGATCCGAACTGCGTCCTGAACCCGGGTAAGATATTTGATGTGTGAACGGCGAAACGGGGGTGTTCGTCCGAATGGAAGTCAACACCCCCAAGCAACCGTGCTTGGGGGTGGCACCAATATTATCTCGCTCGCTCTATGTGTTGTTCTTTGTGTTCTTAGTGTCTTAGTGGTGTTCCGTCGTTGCCGTTACGCCGACAGCGCCATGTTGGCCTTCTTCATGTTGGCCACCATTGCACGGCGTTTGCGGCGTCGGCCGGGCTCAGGCACGTCGGGCTTGACGACGCGAATCGGGTGATCGTCGACGACCTTGATGGCTTCGGCGGCGGTGGGAGCAAAGAGGTCGGCCTTGACCTCATCGCCCAGGCCTTCAGCCCGGTTGAATACGCCGCCGGTGACGAGTACCTGCATGTCCTGGCAGACGCCGACGCCGCGGATGAGCTGGATCAAGGCGCGGATGTTCGGCACGCCGGCAGGCACGGCGCCGTAGATGCACAGAATATCGGGGCGAATCTTGCCAATGAACTGCAGAATCTCGTCGTTGGGCACGCCGCTGCCGAGGAACCACACGCTCCAGCCCTGTGCCTCGAACAGGTCAGCGGTCATCTGGGCGCCAAGTTCCTCGATCTCACCATCGCCGCAGGTAACGACGATCCGCCGGCCGCTCTTGGGCTTGCGGGCCAGTAGTGCCTGCATCTGGTCTGCCATCGTCCGGTTGATGCGGGTGGCCATGTGCTCGACAATACGGGAAATGTGGTTCTGTCGATAGAGCTTGTCCACCTGCTCCATCGCCGGCCAGATGATGTTTTTGATGAGCTTGCAGGCCGGAATACCGCGATCCTGGGCAGCCATGAGTAGTTCGCGAGCCTCGCAGCGCTTCCCAGCAAACAGGTGCTCCAGGTATTCGGTGAAGAGTTCCGCAGTGGTCATCGTTCGTCCTTTCCTTGTATCTGGCTCAGTTAAGATAGATAAAATAGCGAACACAGATAAAATCGGATGGACGGCGGGCAAATCTTGAAGGAAAATGTTAAGATAGATAAGATGAAGAAAATAGGAAGGCAGTAAGAGGTGAACGGCAAGGCACTCTGCGACTGGCCCTGCTTCCGCAATTAGGGCATGCGGAAGCAGGGCACTTGTCGGCCTCTTGTTCTTCGTTATGCGCTGGTCGAGCCTGCCGTAACCGGTTCCTTGGCGAAGACCGAATCAGCCAGGTATGTATCGAAGGTCTTCAGGTCGGGCAGCATTTGGCGAAGGTTGGCGATGTTTACGTTGTAGCCCACCTTGTTGAACCAATCATACATCTTGGCGAGTTCGGGGCTGCTGGCCTGTACTTCATCGATGGATACCGGCTGGAAGACCACGCGCCGGCCGATCACCTGCGAGAGCTTCTCCGCGACTTTCGGCATGGTCAGCTCGTCGCCGGCCAGGTCGACGGCCTTGGAGAGGAACTGGTCCATCCTGGCGAAGCACATTGCGACGCACTCCCCGATATCCGAGACGGCGATCATTTGCAGCGGCCTGTCCGGCTGCATGGCCAGGGCCAGCTTGCCCTGGAAGATTCCCGGGCGCAACCAGTCCTGCGCGAAATTGTCCATGAAGAACACCGGCCTGACGATTGTCCAGGGCAGGTTGATCGAACGTACATGCTGCTCGATCTGGAACTTCGTCTCGAAGTGGGGGATGCCCGTGTCCCTGTCGGCTGAGCCGACCGAGCTGTAGACAAAGTGCTTGACGCCGGCAGCCTTGGCTGCATCGGCGATGGCCTTGCCCTGGCGGACTTCGCCCTCGGCACCGGCCTGGTAGAAGTCCTGCACGCTGAAGACGCCGTGGCAACCTTCAATAGCCCTCTCGAGCGAGTTGGAATCATCCATGTCGCCCTGGAAGACCTCGCAGCCTTGCGAGGCGCACTGCCGGGCGGCAGGCTTGTTGGGATTGCGGGTGAGAATTCTCACGCCCCAGCCGTCCCGCAGCAGGCAGCCGGCGACGGCCCCGCCTTGTTTGCCGGTCGCGCCGGCAACCAGGATCTTCTGATCCTTGCTGATGTTCATATCATTCTCCTTAGCCGCTGCGCATGGCGGGCGGCCTTTAGAGTCAAGGCATCGAAGAACGAACATGCCTCCCGGCATTCTAGGTGCAGCGCGGCCAGAAGCAGGCGGGAGCAAACGGAATCAGTGTTCTGCCGCGCGGATGGATGGGGTCTTCACCGATAAGCCCGCATCGGAGCGAATCTCGGGCGTGCGTGGAGCCGGAGGCGCGCTGGCGGAAGGAGCCTGTGCGGGGGAGGTCTGACCCTCAGCGAGCAGGGCCGTCCTCAAGACCCGCAGGTCTCCTATCGATAGAAGGGAATCGTAGGGGATTGTACTGCCGATGGCAGAGGCCAGACCACTGGGTTCATCCGTGTCGATCACTATGAGTTCGATGTTGAACCGGCTGAGAATCTCACGCAACTTGCTTTCCGCCAGGGGATTTCTGAAGATCCGAGTGGAAAGGTGGGGTGCTGGAATGTCGGCCAATTGGCTCAAAGCCTGGTTGGAAAGGATATTGCCGTGTACTTTTTGCTGCCGCAGTACCTGGGCCAGTTCGTATTCGCTGCGCCACTTGCCGTTGTCGATCCGGGCATAGAAGTCGCTGGCATGCTTAGTATGAATCAGTCTCGCTATCTTGGGCAGATTCATCCCAGCCATCACGCCCAGCAGGATCAAGGCCATCACGCCGGCAACAGATGTCTTCTTCTGATTGCTCAGCCCCCTGGCAAGGCCTGGCAAGGCCCTCAGGGCAGGGCTGACGCCCTCCAGCCAGTACACCAGCAGCAGGGGCGCAATTGGCAGGAAGTACCGTGTGCGGATGATGGTCGCCGTCATCATGTGCGCGCCTATATAGCAGCAGACAGCCAGCGGGGCGATGTAGTCGCCTCGCCTGAGCCGGCCAATAAGGCCTGCGGCGACCGGCAGAACAAAAAGCACCACGCAGAGAGCCTGAGCCAGATACGAGTCGTCCACTTTGCCCGGCCCTTGCGAAGTGAGCAGCCGGCTGAGTTGGCCCGCCCCTCCAAACAGGGAATTCGCCGGGTTCACGATCAGCCGATAGTACAGCGACCAACCCGGCCGTTCGAGCATATTGACGTAGCTGCCGGCGGAGGTGGCTGTGGCGGCCTTGTAGGCTGGGTAAAACACGGCCAGCGTCAATGTGACGCCCGCCAGCAGGATGCCAAGGTTGAGCATGGCGGGCCATTGTTGCAGGAGGCCTCGCCGGCTGAGGCGGCTCTCTCGCCGGGCCGTCAGCAGCAGGCCCAGGCCCACGCCCATCACAATCGCAAGGCCTGTCACGCGAATCCAACACGCGGCGATGAGGAGGATCGAAGCGACGATCCAGGACCAGCGGCCCTGGCTTGGCGATGCATGGGATTCCTCGCTCTCGTCGGAGGCGGTTGCCTTGGGTCGCAGGCCGCGATAGTACAGCAGCATCGCCAGTGTAAGCAGCAGCATGAAGGGCACATCAGTAAGGATCTCGCCGCTGCGCTGGAGCATTTCCTGGGTCAGGGCCATCGTCACTGTGATGGCCAGCGCCCAGTCCCGATGCACCAAAGATCGCAGCAGGAAGTAGCTGCACAGGATCGTCGCCAGGCCAACCGCGCACATTGCTGCATTCAGGGCAAGATAGCTTTCCAGCCCCAGCATCTGCAGGCCGGCGACAAACGCGGGAAACAGCGGCGGCACGTGCCCGTTGGCGGCACCGCATAGGCTGTAGCCTTCCCCTCGCTGAAGGCTGCGAGCGAGATTGAGGTACAGGCCGCTGTCCGTCCCGATCCACCAGAAGGAGTTGATTGCTGCGGCATAGATGGCCGCGATAAGGGCAGCGGCACAAAGCTGGTATACGCGCCTGTGGCGCGAGATAAACTCAATTGGCTGGCTAAGCAGATCGTCGGCAAGCGACGCCCCACTTTTTGCCGACGCCAGGGTCAACTCCATGGGCACGGACTTCATGGCGATACCTTAGCGGCGAGCGGGCCTGAACGCAACCCTGCATTTCTTGCCGATCGTAATGCTTCAGTTACAGGGGGCAAACATGGAAGGGTCGTTGCCGTTTTGTGGTGCGGGCGTCTCGCCTGCACGCCCTTGGCATTGTCAGGATCTGCAGGCGGGGACGCCTGCACCACAATTGCCCCCTGTAACTGATGCATTACCCGCCGATCTTCTCGACCAGGTCAACCACGTATTGCGTCACGTCGATCTTCTCGACAAGGAGCCTCTTTCGCTGATCCTGATAGTGCCGCGCGCCCTGGGCCAGCATCTGCTCAACAGCCTGGATGGCCTGACCGGCTGTCTGTACACATCGCACCAGCCCATATTCCTCCTGGAGGCAACGCAGATATCCCACCTGCAGGCGATTGACATAGACTGCCGGCACGCCAAGGCATGCCGCCTCGCTGGCCATGCTGCCTCCCTCACCTACATAAATATGCGCGCCTGCAAGAAGGCTCAGCATCATGCCGGCCGGGATGGTTATGCGATAAGCCTCCAACTCTGCTGGCAAGGCGCCTTCACAGGAGATCATAACGCGGCCGCCTCGCCGGAGGCACGCGACCAGCTCGCCCACGTCCTTGCATGACAACCCTTGCACGCCCCGATCGTGCGCTGCTTCCCATGATACAAGTCGAAGCAAACTGTATGGCTCGCCAGGGGCCAGTCCCGCCTGTCGCAGGGCCTCGGCGTCGCTGCGGAAATACCTCGGGTGCGTGTAGGCCAGGTGATCGATGCTGTCGTATCGTTGCTGCCGCGGGCCCCAATCTTTCATGTAGGAGGTGGTCGAGCATATCACGCTGGCAAAGGGCAGGGAGAGTTTTTGTTGCAGTCTGGCGTGCTCGGTATCTTCGAACACAATGCAGGGCCGCCGGGTCAGAAAGCCTGCATGCGAGGCACTCAGCGCGAAACGCCCGACGAAGACATCCGGCTTGAATCGCCATGCCAGTTGCAGCATCTTCACGTCGCGGCGCAGCAGTTCCCACCCCAGGCCCAGCAGGCCGCGCGAACGCCGCGACAAGCAAACGTGATCGATGCCAAGTTCGTCCAGAAGTTGCGTCAGACAATCTTTTTCCCGCGAGGCCACCAGGACCCGATGGCCGTGCCGCCGCCAGATGGCAATGGCATTCTTGAAGAAATGCACCTGCGCCGGATGGGTAATCTCAACGAGGATGCGCATTGTGGTGCAGCCGTCCCGCCTGCACTGTTGTCGTTTAAAAGGGGACGCAGGCCAAACGCCCGCACCACAATCAGGCGTCACAGCCGCATCATCATGCATCTTGATCGTCCCGATGATTGTCCGGGCTCTCGCGTCGCGCGCGGTAGAGCAATTCCTCAAGGTACACACGATGACGATTGAGCATGTCTCCGATGATGCCCATGTGCAGCAGGAACAGGCCGATGGCGAACATCGCCGCACCGGTGAAGCCGGCCCACTTGTGCGGAGAAAGCCTGCCCCAATGGATGTAATGCCCCAACAAAAACAGCTCCAGGCAGACAGCCGGCGCGATCATCGCCAGTGCCAGCCGGCCGAAGAATCGCATCGGCCGGTAGTCACGATAGCAGCTGAAGATGATAGCCGACGTGCGCAGGGCATAGTGGAAGATGTTACTGGCGACGCGGCTCTTGCCGTGCTTGCGGACGCCCTGGACCTTGATCGGCACTTCGACCATGCGCATGTGCTTGTAGGCCAGGTTAAGGAACACTTCCTGCGTGTAGGTAAACGAGCCCATAAGGTTCAGGCTGTGCGCGGCACGACGGTTGTAACACCGCATGCCACATGAGACATCGTGGAAGTCCTGCCCGATCATCTTCGAGATCAGGCGGCTCATCATGCGATTGCCCCATTTCTTGATCGCCGGCATGTCGGGCACGAGCTTCGGGTCGGCAAAGCGGCTGGCCGTGGCGAAATCGGCCTGTCCGGCGATGACCGGGGCAATCAGCGTCGGAATCGTTGCGGGATCGAACTGCCCGTCTGCGTCGGTGTTGACGATGATGTCCGCGCCTAGCTCCAGCGCCTTGGCCAGGCCGGTGCGGAAGGCTGCGCCAACGCCCAGGCACTTGGGATGGCTCACGATTATCGCCCCGGCTTCAGATGCCTCAGCCGCCGTGCGGTCGGTGCTGCCATCGTTGACGACGACCACCTGGATCGAACCTACGCCGGGCATCCTGGGAGGGATCTGGCGAATGGTCGGGCCGACGGTCGCCTCCTCATTCAACGCCGGCAAAACCACGACAAGATGGCGGGCCTCAGGTTTCTTTTGCTGGTCGTCTGGCATGACAGTGAATATAGCCATGGCCTGCGGCATCTGCAACAACTACGGCAACTGGCCGCAGAGACGCTGAGACCGCTGAGAAGACATTGTTATCAAGTTTTTCTCTGCGGTCTTCTCAGCGGCGGCAGTCTTGGCCTTTTGGCCAAACCCGAAAACGCGCCTATTGGGCCTGTCGGATGCTCTTGATCTCCACGGGCTGCACGGGCACATTCTGGTGGGGGCCTGAGTTGCCCGTCTTGACCTTGGCGATCTTGTCAACCACGTCCATGCCCTCGATGACCTTGCCGAAGACGCAGTAGCCAAAGCCCTGCTGGCTGTTGTCGCGGTGATTGAGGAACTGATTGTCAACAAGGTTGATGAAGAATTGGCTGGTGGCAGAATCGATGACGTTGGTGCGGGCCATCGCCAGCGTGCCGCGGGCGTTGGGAGTGTCCGCTCGGGCCTCGTTCTTGATCGGCGACTTGGTGGACTTCTGCCGCATGTCGCTCGTGAAGCCTCCGCCCTGGATCATGAATCCATCCATCACCCGGTGGAAGATCGTGCCGTCGTAGTGCTTTTCGCCCGCGTAGGCCAGGAAGTTCTTGACCGTCTCGGGTGCTTTGTCGCTCCAGAGCTCAGCCTTGATGGTGCCCATGCTGGTTTCGATGACGACGACAGGCTTCTGCGACGGCTGTGTCATGCTCTTCTCCTGGCTAGTGCCGGCCTCTTGGTTGGCTGTGGCGGGCTGGGTTTGGGTACTGGGCTGGCTGCTGGGCTGGCCTTGAACGCTCAAAGCCATGGCAAAAATCGTAGCGATGCAGGCCGGCAACGAATACCTGGCGATTCTCAACATGATTCACCTCTGCAATTCTGATCAGGTCCATACACACGTTCGGGCTGGAGATTATGCGCTCGCTTCAGCCGCGATGCAATCCTGCGGCCAAATCGCAAAATTATAGGCGAGCGCTAGGCGTGCATTATCCTGGCTTGATCGCAACAGGCGAAAGTGTCCAGCAAGAAGCGATAGACGGCCTCGAAGCTGCCGCTGGTAAAGCCGACCACAAGCCCGTCGCGTTTGACGCCGTAGGGCAGTTTCTCAGCCAGTCTCGCCTGCAACTCGTTTCGCATTGGGATCTGCAGATGGTATTGAGCAGGCATTGGCGGCAGCGGAATCTTGCCCTTGGCGGCCACCGCCTGCTGAATCTTTTGGCGGATGGAATCGGCGATATCCGGCGTCAGCGGACCTTCGTTCTCTTCCATGCCGGTGCGAATACAGATCGTGGGCGAAGACGGCGCAAACGCATTAGCCTCGGCCACTGCTCCGCTGTCGCCGATCAGCAGCGCCAGCGGCACGCCCTTGGTGGCGGCCAGCAGAATCTGGATGGCGACCTCGCCGCACTTGACGCCGTTGAGCCACAGGTGCTCGTATCGATAAGAGTGCCCAAACGCATAGTCCGGCCCCAGGCCATGAAAGCCCATCATCACCAGGCCGTCGAACGAGCCATCGAGGCTGGGCAGGTCGAATTCGCCGGGCTTTCTCTGGCGGATGGGCTGGATGAAATCCGGCAATGCCTCGGGAAAGCCGTGAAAGGACGTCAGTGCCACGCCTTGCCCGCTGGCCTGGTGAATTGTCTCGCATACCAGCACCATGTAGCTGCGGAGAATCTCGTCCTGCTGGGCGCGAGTCTGCCCGCCGGCGAATCCGTACAGCCCTTCGATGTCAGCAGATACGTAGTACATGATTGTCCTCTTTACCTGTTCTAGCACAAAGACGCGAGCAGGGGAATTGCGAATGCGTATTTTGGGTTCTTCATCATCCACGTGCCACGGTAGTTCCGTGTCTGTTCTTGGTGTCGTAGTGTCGTCGTGGTGGGCTGTTGTTGTCGTTCAATCCGAAATTCGCAATTCGCGATTCGCAATGACCTGGGAATTGGGTATAAGAGCGTCGCGTGCTCTTTGGCAAGATGGGCCCCTGAGACCGGAGATAGTATGAGCGTGAATTTCGCGGATCGTCTGCTGGCTGCCATCGATGCCAAAGGCAGCCCTGTATGCGTTGGGCTGGACCCGGTGTACGAGAAGCTGCCAGCTGTCTTGCGGCAGGGCAGCGATGAGGCGGCTGCTCGCCTGGCCGCCATCGATGGCTATTGTCGGACGGTTCTTGAACTGGTCGCCCCGTACGTGCCGGCTGTCAAGCCGCAGTCAGCCTACTTTGAGGTTTATGGCGCCGCCGGCGTCGCTGTCTACGAGCAGGCGGTGCGGTACGCGCAGAGACTTGGGCTGATCGTCATCGGGGATGTCAAGCGAAACGACATTGGCTCCACTGCCCAGGCCTATGCTGCCGGGCACCTGCTGGCTGAGGGCACAGCCGACGCGGTTACTGTCAACGGCTATCTGGGCGAGGATGGCATTGCTCCGTTTGCCGACGCCGCCCGACAAAGCGGCAAGGGCCTGTTTGTGCTTGTCCGCACCAGCAATCCGTCGGCTGTGACGGTTCAGGATATCGCCTCGCCCAACGGAAGGAAGGTTTACGAGCACGTGGCTGCGATGGTTGGGCGGATTGGCGGCGGCGAAGGCTTGCAGGGCCGCTGCGGCTACAGTTGCGTCGGCGCGGTAGTTGGCGCGACGTACCCGCAAGAGGCGGCGGCTCTGCGAGAGCTCATGCCGCAGCAGATATTTCTGGTGCCCGGCTACGGCGCGCAGGGCGGCACGGCCAAGGACTGCGCCGCATCATTCAAGAGCGACGGCACCGGCGCGATCGTCAACGCCAGCCGGTCGGTCATCTTCGCATATAACGACAAGAAGCACGCCGGCAAGGACTGGAAGCAGGCCATTGCCGACGGCGCAAGAGAATTCGCCGCCGATATCGCCTCGGCCGTATGTAGCACCACAAAGACACAAAGACACTGAACGGCAGCAAGAGCATGAGCAGCTTGTTATGTCCAGATACAACAACCTGAAATGGTTTGCCCTTTCATGTCCGCCGCCCCAGGAACTGGCTGTGGCTGGGCGGACATATATCCTGGTCAAAGTATTTAAGCACGATTTCTTTGCAGCCACATGCCTCTATCAGGTCCGAACCGCTGAGGTCTCGACGGGCCCCGACGATGGTCTGGAGAAGATCGTTGTCAAGTTCGCCCGCAAGCAAAGCTTCTGCGGCCTGCCGATGCGATGGTACGGCCGGATGCTCTGCCGGCACGAGAAGGATATCTATGTCCATCTGGCCGGCGTCGAGGGCGTGCCGCCCTGGGCCGGTGTGGTGGACGACTGCACTTATGCAATAGGATACATAGACGCCGTTCCGCTGGATCACCTGCCCAAGCCGCCGCCGAGGTTTTTCGATCGACTCCGTAGGCTGATGGACGCAATCCACAGCCGGGGCATTGCGTATTGCGATGCCAATAAGCGATCTAATATTCTCGTGGATGCCGCCGGCAAGTGCTTCCTGGTGGACTACCAGATTTCCTTCCGTCGCCGCGATGACCTGCCCTGGCCGTTACGCAACCTCATAGCCTGGGCAGTCCGCTATGTCCAGCGAAGCGACATCTATCACATCTACAAGCACAAGCGGCGCCTGGCCAGGGAAGAACTGACGCCGGAGGAGGAAGCTCTCTCTTGCCGCCGCGGCCTGCTGCACAGCCTGCATCGCAGACTCACCGACCCGTGGCGGGCACTGCGCAGGCGCTTCCTTGGGAGGAAGTTCCGAAAAGGCCAGCTTGCCAGCCCGACCGCCTGGCTGGAGGACCACCGCCAGCCCGAAAAGGAAACATGGCGAACGGCCGAGCGTGATTGATCCGTAACGGGAATTGCATGCGCCGCCCCAGCCGCCGCTATAATGGCCGCCGCCCCCGGGGTATCGTCGATTTAGTAAAGGAGCGCGGCAATGACGGAAAACGGTCTTTCAGACGATGTTCGGGAGGTGCAAGGGGCTGTTTTCATCTCTCCACCGACGGCTGAGCACCTGTGGCAGGCATTTGGGCGGATGGACCTGCTGCTCGCAAGTACAGACGCACAAGGGGCCGCTGTGCACCTGGCGGCGTTGGTTCGGGAATTGAGATTGCTGCGGAGCCGGCTGTCTTAGAAGAAAGGCCAGCGGTCGTTTTGTGGTGCAGGCGTCTCGCCTGCATGTGCTTGGAACTGTCAGGATCCGATCCGCAGGCGAAGACGCCTGGACCACAGACCGCCCGCCTTTTCCCGTTTTCATTGGTACAAGCCATTGCATTGCGGATTCATGCGATGCTGCTACAATCAGCCTCCTGCGATTCCAAATGAAATATGAAAGGTCCAGAAATGGATATTCAGTTGTCCGAGCGTTTGAAGAAGTTGCCGCCGTACCTCTTCGCCGACCTGAGGCGCAAGATCGCCGAGGCCCGTAGCAGGGGCGTCAAGGTGATCTCCCTGGGCATCGGCGACCCGGACCAATTCACTCCCGATGCGGTCGTGCAGGAGCTTTGCCGCGCGGTCAATGATCCTGCCGACCTCAACCGCCACCGCTACGGCTGCGACCAGCCGGTGGCGGAATATGCCCAGTCCGTGCGCAATTTCTACAAGCGGCGCTGGGGTGTGAGCCTCAGCGACGATGAAGTTGTCACAACCAACGGCTCGAAGGACGCCATTGCGCAGTTCCCGATGGCGTTCCTGAATCCCGGCGACCTGGCTATCGCGCCCGTGCCGGGTTATCCCACGTACAACATCGGCCATGTATTTGCCGGCGCGGTGACCTACCAGGTGCCGCTGCTGAAGCAGAACGATTTCCTCGTGGATTTCGATGCCATCACGATTGAGGTTCGCCGCCAGGCCAAGCTGTTGTGGATCAACTATCCCAACAATCCGACGACGGCCATCGCGCCTCTGGATTTCTTCAAGCGGGCGGTGGAGTTCGGCCGGCAGAACAACATTCTTATCGCCCACGATTCAGCCTACAGCGAGAACGTGTACGACGGCTACCAGGCTCCGAGCATCATGCAGGTGGACGGGGCAAGCGAGGTGGCCGTGGAATTCTTCTCGCTCTCGAAGGCCTTCAACATGACCGGCTGGCGGGCCGGCTGCATGGTCGGCAACGTCTCTGCGGTCAAGGGCCTGCGGACGGTGAAGGACAACACCGACAACGGCTCGCTGCGGGCGATTCAGTACGCCGCAGCCAAGGCGCTGGACCTGGCCGAGCAGGTTATTCCGCCCATCAACGCCGTGTATCAGCGGCGGCGGGACATGGTGGTGGAGGCCCTCAACGCCAAGGGCTGGTCGATTGCCAAGCCCAAGGCCACCATCTACGTCTGGGCGCCCGTGCCGCCGAAGTACAATGGCTCATCGGCGGCCTTCTGCAGCGACCTGCTGGAGAAGACCGGCGTGGTCGTCACGCCGGGCCTGGGCTACGGCCAGTGGGGCGAGGGCTTCTTCCGCATCAGCCTGACGTATGGTGATGATGTGATTAAAGAGGCGATTGACCGGATTGCGAGCCTGCGGCTGTAGAAACTGAACAACCTGCCGCAGAGACGCGGAGAACGCAGAGAACGGCAAGAAGCGAACATGAATTAGAACGGAAGCTGAATGTTTGGCCGGCTCGACATCTCACAACGCCTTGCAGCGCAACTGGGCTTCATTGTCGAGATCGACAAGCTCAAGCAAGTTCTTCGCAATACGCTCTTGACCGATTCCAGCCGTCGTGAAAATGACGCGGAGCATTCGTGGCACCTGGCTGTCATGGCCATCATGCTCGCCGAGTACGCCGCGCAGAGCGTCGACGCGTTGAAAGTGATCAAGATGGTGCTGGTGCACGATGTGGTCGAGATTGATGCCGGCGACGCTCTCGTCTACGACGAAAATGCCCGCACGGAAAAGGCTGCCCTGGAACAGAAGGCAGCCCAGCGGATTTTCAGTCTGCTGCCCGAAGATCAGGCTCAGGCCGTTCGTGGCCTGTGGATGGAATTCGAGGCCCGCCAGACGCCCGAGGCGAAATTCGCGGCCGCCCTGGACCGGGTACAGCCGATCATGCACAACTACTTGACCCAGGGCGCGGCCTGGCGGAAGCATGGCGTGACATTGGAGCAGATCCTTGGGCGAAATGCCCATATAGCGGAAGGCTCCGCGGCGTTGTGGCAATTCGTTCAGCAGGTGGTCACGGACGCAGCCGACCGCGGCTATGTTGCGAAAGGTAAATAGCGTTGGAAGTGCGGATGGAACATACTGAGGGGCTGGGGCGATTGGCGGAAGTCTGGGTGGACGGCCAATCGCTCTGGGTCTGCGATAATGTCAGCCAGAGCGGCAAGCGCTGTCCGCCGGGGCTGCTGGAGAACGTCCGCTTTACCTATGTAAGTGAAGAAGGGTTCGCCTGGGCCGACGCTATCGCCGCCAATGCCAGCCGGCGGCAGTACCTCGATCACGTCAAGGGCTGGTCATATACCGGCTACGGCCGGATCGTATCCATCATGCCCGTGATGATCGACTACGGCCTGCTGACGATGCCCGACGCCAACTGGACCACCGACGAGCGCCTGGTAGGGCGGTTCGTCCGGGTGTCCATCGACCGGCTGGAGATATCACCCGCACTGCAAGAAGACTGGCCCGCCTTTGGACTGCGGTGACAAGCCGCAAGGGAATCTTCGAATTTCTATTAGGCGGCTCCGTCGAGACGAAGTTGCTGGAAGTCCGGGTGTTCGACATTAAGGTAAAGCGGGTCGCATACGCTAAGCAGACGCAAGCAGCCGAGGCTAAAGGCAAGTCCAACTGTCCGCTCTGCGCGATCGGGCACGATGCGAACAAGAGCAGGGTATATAGGTTCGAGGAAATGTACGCCGACCACGTTGCGGCATGGAGCAAGGGCGGCGAAAGCTTGGCCAGGAACTGCCAGATGCTCTGTACCACCCACAATCGGGCCAAAGGTAATCGGTAGCAGGGCCTGCCACAGCCCGGCGCGATGTTGCTCTGATTTCGTTATTTCCTCCTGCCCGGGTAAGGCCTCAGTTACAGGGGGCAAGCACGGAAGGGTCGTTGCCGTTTTGTGGTGCGGGCGTCTCGCCTGCACGCCCTTGGCATTGTCAGGATCTGCAGGCGAGGACGCCTGCACCACAATTGCCCCCTGTAACTGAGGCCTTACCCTGCCCGGTGCCGTGGTTTGCGGAGCGCAGCGAAGCAACCACGCCACTGTGACACGTTTTGTGCGCCCGTACTGGTCACATCCTAAGGCACAAAACAGATTCAATGCGAATTATCTTTTGCCGGTTGAGCCAAGGGCTTATGCGGTGCCCAACCGTTTGACTGACCACTTTTGTGCGCAGGAAATGGGGCGCCGAGCGTTAAAGATGAGCGCGGAAAATGCGCGCATCGAGGGATGCTGATAAATGAGCTGATGCAATCCTGCGGCCGGCGGAATGAAATCCATCAATCAGGCTCTCACCCAGAACAGTTGGTCGCAGCGCGGCCGCAGGCCGTCAAATCCGGAAAGATTTCTCGGCGGGCATACGTTGAACTGGTCGCTCGCGAGCTTCGCACCTCAGGAAGATTGTTGCATAGCTTAGGCAGAGGCAAAATACGTACAAGAACTGACCAAAAACACACCAAAACTGTACCGAACTGAACAGAACTCAGCAGAACTGAACAGGCGCGACAGTCGCAAGTCAATGACAGAAAGGAGATTAAGATTTTACGATGTCCAAGTGACACTCAACCAGTCTTCACCGCGCGGATGGCCATGAACATGGGGATCTCTTTGCGGGCCTGGTTTTCCGCCGCTGAGCGAGGGCCTTTTTCGCTGGTCTTGTGGCTGGGCCATTCCTCCATCGCGTCGATCAGCAGGCCGGCGGCTGAGAGTGCCTTGACGTATTGCTGGATCGGTCGATGGAAGCTCCAGGTGTACTGGCCCGGCGCGCTGCCTGGGTGCGTGACGATTGGCTCCTTGCGGCCTAGCAGGTAGCGAACCACTCGGCGGTACTGCACGCGGGCGTTGTCGTCGAAGCCCCAACTGGTAGCCTTTGGCCCGCGGAAGCACGGGTGCATCATGACAATGACCAGCCGGCCGCCCGCCACCAGGCAGCGGGCAACGCCTTCGAACACCGGCGGCAGGGGGTTGATGTTCTGGACGGCCAAGACGATGGCGGCGGCGTTGAAGTGATCTGCCGACAGGAAGGACAAGTCACGGGCATCGCCCTTGATGAACGTGATGGCCTTGTCACTTCGCTGGCGCGCGAGGGCAATGAGCGGCCCGGCTGCATCGACGCCGGTGACCTCAACCCCGCCGCGATGCAGGATGCGGCACAGCACCCCCTGGCCGCACGCAACGTCCAAGGCCTTATCGCCCGGCGAAAGCTCCAGCAGGCGGATGGTCCCAGGCAGCACGACGTGCTGGTGATACTCGCTGCCGCGATCGCCCACGAGCTGGTCGTACCACTTGGCCACGTCGCCCCAGTGGGTGGAAGGAAACTTCGAGGACGAGCGTGTCTCAAAGTGTTTGCTTTTTTTGGGATTCATTGTTTATTGCGGAAATCCGAATGAGGAAACCAGAATGACGAATCAAATCCGAATGCCCTAATGACGAATGAGAAACATCCATAGGCTACACGTCTTGTTCGTCATTAGCTGTTTCGTCATTGATTCGACATTCTGGTTTCGTCATTCGTCATTGTTATGCTCACAACTCGGGCTCAACTCTGCATCTTTTATTATGAGGTGCATCATATCGCCTTGTGCAGCCTGGCGGTACTTCAGCGAAATCGCTCGCGCGAAGCCCGGACCATCGAGCACCAGCGTATGATACTCACCGTTCTCGCCGCAGATGTCCAGACTGTGCTGTGGCGCGATCGCCTTGAGTTGTTCGATAGCGGTAGAGTCGATCGCGCGGCCGAGCCAGTCGGCTGTGAACCACGGCCTCTTGACGCAGGAGAATATCACATGGAAGCCCTCGGCGACGATCTCGCGCATCAATTCTTCGCGTGGGCGGTTCCACAGCGGCATTACGATCTCCAGCTCCAGGCCCTCGGCGCACTGGCGGATCCAGTTGGGCAGGCCGGCCACCAGGTCGATATCACCGGTTATGAGCGCCGAAATGCCAGACTGCTGAAGTTTGATTATCGCCTGGCGATAGCTCTGCCCGTAGGGCTCGCCGACGGTGATAACCTGGTGGGGCAGTCCCAGTGCGGCGGACTGGAGCTTCATCACTTCAAGCGGATGGGCCAGGAAGTTGGGCTTTTCCGGCGCAAAGGTTACCAGCCGATCAATGCGATATCCATCGCGCCGGCAGCGTTGCAGCGCCAGGCAAGAATCCTTCCCGCCGGTCCAGAGGACGGCTGCCAAATCACCTTGGCGAGAAATGCTCATGACCCGCATGGCCTGTTCTGCAAGAATACAAGCATCTCATGTTCTATTTGCCGAAAGGTTGACTCGCAAGCCATTGCAAGTGGGGCCATTCGATCCCACCTCAACGTGCAAGAATAAGCATGACGGAAAAAATGACGAAAATCCAGGTAAGCCTTCAGGACTGTTCGCAAGCCTTCCGAAATTGCCGCAGGACGGGTTGGTGTCGGACTTGCCATGGCCTTGAGGAGTTCGATGTGCCAAGCAACACCTTGGGGCAAAGCGCGATCTGTATGCAAAGCGATTCTCTTAAAGAGATTCTCAATCCCAGTGTAGAAAGAGTGGAGGACCACCGCTACGGCCATGACTTCAACTTGAGTAGGGGAACCTTTTCGCGCGGATTCAATCAATGGCTTCGCGTCAGCCAATTGCAGCCGGAGCATCTCCAGTTCAAGTTCGATCTCATCGCAGAGTTCAGGAGACACGGCGGAGCATGCCCTTTCGCTTTAAGTAAGCAACAAACAGCGTGTCCTCATCCAGATCGACCATGTCCACAGGCCGACCAATGATGTCCGAGGCTTGTCCCATGGCTTTGAAGAACATCGCTGGGGGTAGCCCTGAAATGGCCAGATCGACATCACTATATTCATGAAGCATCCCTGCAGCGGCCGAGCCAAATACATACACCTCGGAAGCGCCAAGGGCCTTAATCGCATCCGCTGCCTGCTGAATAGGTTTTTCAAGATCTGCAATCGTTGGCATAGTTGGCTCCTTCAGCAGCCGACCCATGTTCTATACTATACCCGACAGCCCGAACCGCCCATCACTTCGTCTTGGGCTTTTCCGGCCAGGTCAGCACCGCGCCGGTGTCGGCGCTGGTGGCCTGTGCGGCGTAGCGACCCAGCGCGCCGAAGGTGATCTGCGGCGGGCGCGGCTTGTAGGCCTTGCGCCGCTTGGCGAATTCCGCCTTGGACACCTTGGCGTTGAGTTTGCCGGCTGGGATGTCGATCTCGATAACGTCACCGTTTTTCAGCAGGCCGATCTCGCCGCTGGCCGCTGCCTCCGGGCTGATGTGGCCGATGGCCGGCCCGCTTGTGCCGCCGCTGAATCGCCCGTCGGTGATGAGGAAGCACTTCTCGTAAAGGCCCAGGCCCTTGATATAGCTGGTCGGGGCGAGCATCTCCTGCATGCCAGGGCCGCCGCGCGGGCCCTCGTTGCGAATAACCACCACGTCGCCGCTCTTGACCTTGCCGGCCAGGATCACTGCGCAGGCGTCCTCCTGGCTTTCGCAAATCACCGCCTGCCCGGTGAAGCGGTACATGCTGGCGCTTAGCCCGGCCTGCTTGACGATCGCGCCGCTGCGGGCGATGTTGCCGTACAGAACCTTCAGGCCGCCCTCTTTCGTGAATGCGCGATCCAGCGGACGGACCACGTCCTGCACCTCAAGCGGGCTGGCATTCTTGACCGGCAAGGCCTTGGGCTTGGCCCCGCGATACATCGCGCGGACATCCTCGACGCCGCGCCCGGTCACCTTGCAGCCTTCGCGGTACATCCGCTTGGCAGCAGGCGTGCACTTCTTGCTCCGCAGCGAATACTGCTCCATGTTCTTCATCACCGTCTCGCCGGTGACCGTCATGCAGTCGCTGTGGATCAGTTCGCGGCGGTCCCACCAAAGCTGGCCCATGATGGTGTGGATGCCGCCCGCCCGGTGCAGGTCCTGCATGTGATAGATCTTTCCTTCCGGCGTGGCGGATGGCGCGACACGGCTGATGTTTGGCGTGCGGCGGCAGACTCGCTCGATGTCGGCAAGGCCGAACTTCAGGCCGGCTTCGTTCGCCATCGCCAGCAGGTGCAGCACGGTGTTGGACGATCCGCCCATGGCCATGTCCAGCGTCATCGCGTTCTCGAACGCGCGCGCGTCCATGATGTTTCGCGGCAAGAGCGGGAAGCTGCCGCTGCAGCCGGCCTTGTCCCACGCTCGCGTCATCTCGACAACGCGCCTGGCAGCCGTCTTGTACAGGTTCATGCGCTCAGGCGTTGTGGCCAGGCACGTGCCATTGCCCGGCAAGGCCATGCCGATGGCCTCGCAAAGGCAGTTCATGCTGTTGGCGGTGAACATGCCGCTGCACGAGCCGCAGCCGGGACAAGTGTTGTTCTCGTACTCCAGCACCTCGCCGGCGGTCAGCTTGCCGATCTTCTGCTGGGCAACGGCATAGAACTGGTCGATCAGGTCTACGTCTTTGCCGGCTACGCGCCCAGCCTCCATAGGCCCGCCGGAAACGAAGATGGTCGGGATGTTCAGCCGAAGGCTGGCCATCAGCATGCCCGGGACGATCTTGTCGCAGTTGGGAATGCAGATCATGGCGTCGAACATGTGGGCCATGCACATCGACTCGACGGTGTCGGCGATAAGCTCCCTGCTGGCGAGGGAGTACTTCATGCCGGTGTGGCCCATGGCGATGCCGTCGCAGATGGCCATCGTGTTGAAGACAAACGCTGTGCCGCCGGCCTGCTCCACCTGCGCCTTGACGAACTCGCCGACGGCATCGAGGTGCGAATGACCGGGCACAATGTCCGTATAGCTATTGACGATGGCCACGAACGTGCGTGTGATGGCCTTGTCCGTCAGCCCGGTAGCCTTAAGCAAGCTTCGGTGC
>CAYQJH010000042.1:0-23485 GCA_964417755.1 uncultured Planctomycetaceae bacterium | reverse complement strand
GCCTCCAGCGTTCTGATCAACATAGGCGGCGTCCTGGGCGGAGTTGTCGGCGGCCTTGTGGCTGAAAGCTGCAAGGACGTCATCGTCTTCCTGTGGAACAACTCCCCGATCCCTCTTGCCCTCAGCATCTTCGCAAGATTGATCGGCATGCTGTTCCTGCGCAACATGCCCGATCCCGGCTCCCGGCGTGTCCGCGACCTGATCAGACATTGGGGACAGATCGTGTTTAATAACATCAGATCACCATTCCGCCCGCCGAATGGAACGAGCCGGTGCGCAATGGGTGCCGCACCCGTCGAACGCTCGCAGGCCACCAAGGCATGAGCATCCGAAGCAAATCCTATGATGTGCTGCCAGCCCTGAGCGTGCGCCGTGGCGAATTGCGGCGATTCATGCGGATCGCCACCATCTCCGGGCTTTACTTTGCTGCGTTCAACGTCCTCACTACCGGCGCGCAGCTCAAGAGCTTCGCGCGGATGATCGGATTCGAGGATTGGCACTTGGGCCTGCTGGCAGCCGTGCCGCCTATTACCACCATCGGCCAGATCTTCGCAGCCAATCTGATCGAGCAAACCGGGCTGCGCAAGTATCAGTTCCTGGTCTCCGGCACGCTCAGCCGAGGCTTGTGGCTGCTTGTCGCGCTCATCCCGCTGGTGATGACCGTGCCTTCACTGCCAGCCGTCTATGCGATGCTGACGATCTATGCCGCAAGTTGCTTCATCTTCTCTTTCGCGTATCCCGCCTGGCTGACGTGGATGGGCGACCTGGTGCCAAAGCGCATCCGCGGCCGGTACTTCGCCGCCCGCATGGGCTTCGGGCGGACGGTGCAGGTAGTCATCGTGGTGGCAAGCGGCATCCTGTTTGATCGCGTGACGGTTCCCGGGGCGCCCGAGACAGCCGCCGCACAAGGCACGCTGCTTTTGGTGATCTGCGGCGTCTTCGCGCTGGGGGCCGTCCTGGGGTGCATGGACATCCTTGTATATCGACACGTGCGAGAGATCGTCCCGCCAGCACCAGACCCGGCGGCCCCAGCCCCTGTTGGCCTGCTAGCTCCGCTGAAGGACCGAGCCTTTCGCAGGTTCGTCGGATATGGAATCACCATCAGTTTTGCTATGGGCGTCCCGGGATGGTTCTTCTGGGTTTACACAACTGAGTCACTTGGCTTCAGCAAGCTCGCTGCCAATATTCTCTACCTTGTGATATCGCCGATCCTCGGAATGCTGGGGCTGAGGGCCTGGGGGCGCCTGCTGGACCGCTGGGGCCGGCGACCGGTCCTGATCCTTGGCACGTGCATGACGGTCTTCTCAGTCATGCCGTACTTCTTCAGCACGCCGCACACGCCCTGGCCACAGTTCATTACGGACGTCGCCAACTGGTTAGCCGGCGCGATCGGCCCGCTCTTGGGGCGACAGAATTGGGTTTGGATCACACCTGATATGCCGGTGGGGGCCTACATGGTCGTATCGATCTCGGTGCTGATCGGCGGCATCGGCTGGACGGGCGTGATGATCGGCATGAATAACGTCCTGATGGGTTTTGCCGATACGGGCGGACGCAGCAGGTTCGTTGCCTCGGCGCAGGTGCTGTCGAGCATCGGCAGCGCATTGGGTGCGCCGGTGGGGGGCCTGGTGGTCACCCTGATCTACTCGCTGCCAGTCAGCGTATGGCACGTGGGGCCGTTCATCTGGACGCCTTACCACGCAACATTTGCGATTTCATGTCTGGCCAGGCTGATATCGGTGCTCTGGCTGATCAACATGCCCGACCCCGGCGCCGGCAGCGTGCGCGGCATGATGCGCCAGATCAGCCTGACGGCCTACAACCAACTGGGCCACCTGGTGTTTTTCCCGCTGAGACTCATCAGCCAAACCCGCCGCAGCAAGCGCAAACCATGACGAGGATAGGGCGCCATACAGCATTACGAAAGCTTCGCAGTATCGCTTGACAACGCCGCCCTGCGGGATGAGAATGACTCAGTTGAATTTGCGGTGTCATCGAGCAAAGATGATTATCCCTACGGCGGCTGGAAGAAGCATATTGATGCAGCGCAGGGCCGTATGAAGCCGTATCGACGCATAGCATCAAGCTGATTCAATCTGCGGGCGTAATTCAGTGGTAGAATGCCAGCTTCCCAAGCTGGACGTCGGGAGTTCGAATCTCCTCGCCCGCTGTAGACTTGCCACTTGAAGCCGATGGATTTGTAACGGAATTTGTAACATTCTCCAAGGCTTCCTAGGCCTGCTTCATACCCTTTCGCCAGTGTGCTTCACGTCGAATTAGGAGCGAAACATTCTGCTCGTCATTACCATGGCCCGCACGGTGAACACACTCAAGGCGCTTTTGATGCCGGGGCTGGACAAAACTCGGCTTTGCCCCGCCGGTTATCTTGCGGCAGGCAGTTCACTCGGCACTTGGAAACGATTGGTCCATTTCCAGTGCCGGCTGGTCTGATTTCGGGTGCCCGATAATCCTGGCCGGCACGCCCGCCACCGTGCAGTGCGGCGGGACATCCTGAAGCACAACGCTGCCCGCGCCCACTTTTGCACCTTCGCCAATGATGATGTTGCCCAGGATTTTTGCCCCTGCGCCTATCATCACACCGCGACGAATCTTGGGGTGCCGGTCACCTGAAACCTTGCCTGTGCCGCCCAGCGTTACTTCGTGCAGCATAGAGACGTTATCTTCGACCACGGCCGTTTCGCCAATGACGATGCCCGTGGCGTGGTCGAGCATGATGCCGCGACCAATGCGGGCTGCCGGATGAATATCCACGCCGAATGCCATGGCCATTTTGCTTTGAATCAGAAAGGCCAGGCTTCGCCTGTTGCCATTCCACAGCCAGTGAGCGAGCCGATAAGCCTGAAGGGCATGAAATCCCTTCAGGTAGAGCAGCGGCGTAGCCAGGTTGGTGCATGCGGGGTCGCGCGATCGGATGCACAACAAGTCCTCGCAAGCCACATTGGCAATGGCTGCCTTCTGTTTGGCAGCCTCAGCGAACATCGCCCGCAATGTGGAGGCATCCAGCCACTGGCACGCCAACTTCTCAGCAACAACCCAGCCAACAGCCTGCTCAAAGCTTGCATGGTCCAGGATATGGCTTTGAATAAAGCTGGCCAGAACAGGCTCCGCAGTTGCCTGGCGCTGGGCCTCGGCCCGGATCTCACGCCATGTTTCCTTAATTATCACTGCAGTTGGTCCTTGAGAATCCCGTACACCTCCACGTCTTCGAACTTGTCCCATTTGCGAACGTGCCGCCTTAGCGTGCCTTCGTGGCGCATGCCGATCTTCTGCATGACCCGGCCGGAGGCGGGGTTTCGGCTGAAGTGCTCGCCCATGATGCGTTCCAGCCCCAGATGCTCGAAGCCGTGCCGCACGATTGCGGCAGCCGCCTCGGTTGCATAGCCGCGATTCCAGAACTCCACGCCGAGGCAGTATCCCAGTTCTCCCCGCGCGTGCTGCGGCGCGATCGTCAAGCCAATGCCGCCGATCAGTTCCCCACTGGCGCGCAGCGTAATGGCCAGGTCCAGGTTTCGCCCGCTGTCGAAACGCTCCTGGTGCGTCGATATCCATGCCTCCGCCACGCCATCCTCATAGGGGTGGGGGATGCTGAGCGTGGTGTCAGCAATCTTCCAGCTGCCCATCAGACGCTGCAGTGTCTTGGCGTCGTCCAGCTTGAAGGGGCGCAGCACCAGCCGTTGCGTCGTCAGCGTCGGCATCGGTTGCGACGATCTGTCCGGCGCGACATCCTCGGCCAGAATCGCCCGCACTGGCCCTGAAAGCACCACGGCCTTGTGCCGATGGGGATAGCCGGCCGGAATGAATACGCCGTCACCCGCCCCATAGTCAACGCTCGAATCGGCGAAGTCGATCCGCATCTGCCCGTCCAGGATCATGCCGATGTGCCCCTGGCGGCACCATTCGGCCTCGACGAACTCGCTGGAGAACTCCACCAGCCGCAGCCGCCTGCCCTCCATCTGCACGGCCTTGAACCGCACGCCGGCAGCCGGGGAGGCCCACGCTATGTCTTCAAACCTGACTCTGTAGTTGAACATCGAATTCTCCTTACTTTGCCGGCGCAGTTTGCGCCGCCTTCCGAGCGATGGCCACGATGTGCGGGCTTAGCGCGGGCACTGCCTCGGCCGCCCTAGCGATTTCGAGCAGGGCCTCTCGCCTCTTGGCATCTTTCCAGTCCTCGGCAAAGTTGAGTGCCATCCAGGCTGGGCCTTGAATGCCGCGCGTGCATTCATGCAGGAACCCGGCAGCCTGCAGTTCCTCGCCCAATTGCGCGGGGCTATGAAAGAACCCGTCAGGGAACAGACCAGGCCAGTTGCCGGGCCTGTCATGCCGGCCGGTCCTCAGTTCCGCCACGCACATCGAGCGATAGTCCGCGTCCCAAACCCATTCCCGCAGAAGGCCCACAATCGTGGAAGCCGTATGCGAGATCGCGAACGCCAGCAATGTCCCACCCGGCCGCAGGACACGCGCGGCCTCCGCAAGCACAGCCAAGCGGTCGTCCCGCTCCGTCAGATGGTAGAGCGGCCCATGCAGGATGACGGCATCCGCCGAATCGCTCTCGTAGGGCAGCCGTAGCGCATCGCCGACCCGCGCGCTGGCCAGGGCTACGCCGCTGCGGGCCGCATTATCCTTCGCCTGCTCGACGTGCAGCGGAGTCAGATCCAGCAGATGCACGGCATAGCCCAGGCCGGCAAGCCAGCACGAGTACGCGCCAGGCCCGCCGCCGATGTCGTACACCACGGCGGGGGAGACGGGCAGATGTTGACCGATCACCTCGCGGCTGCGCTCGAACTCCAAAGGGCCGATGCTCTGCGTGAGCCGGCCGCGCTCCTTGCCGTTGGCGTAGAAGGCCAGAACGGTGTCAGCCGTGCTCGTCGCCGGATTCGAATTGTCATGCCACTGCGTGGACATTGAATTCTCCCTTCTCTGCCGCCGCGATCAGGTCAGCGATAATCTGCTCCTCGATGTTTTGCGGGTCGCGGAGGTACCGTTGCAGGCCGGCGAACGCCTCGGCGATCTCGATTCCGAACCAGCCCAGGCCGGTAAGAAATGCCGCCACCTGGCTACGGAAGGTCGCGTTATTCTTGACGTAGATCGCCAGGCCGCCGAATGCAGCCAGGAAGTACATCATGTGCAGGCGCGCCACGGGCGCAGCATCAGCTGCCCGGACGTCCAGCCGGCTGAAGATCCGCTGGATGTGCCGGAAGTCCCGCCCGGCATCGTTCATCACGTAATAGGGACGGACGAAATTGAGGTAATTGTTCTTGTCATTCTTGTTCATGGTGAATCCTTTCTTCGGGGCATCCCCGCCTTGCTGCGACCATCCCCTCGGCTTGCGCCGGAGGTTCCTGCGGCCATAAAAAAAAGCCCGTTCACATGAACGGGCTTTGGCGAATCGTTTGGTTTATGAATTGCGTTATCGCGGCCCGTTCCTCGCGCAGGATGCAATCCACCTTTGTGTGGTTACGTAACCACACATGGGCGAGCTGTGCTGGAATTTGGGTGCGAACTGGTTCATAATCCCGCCCTTGTACACGCATCACTGCTTCACTGTCAACATAATTCGTCTTATTTTCTAGCCAGTTTGTTTTCCTGCCGGGATCCGATACCCTCAAGCAGACGACAATGGCGCCTGGGGGCGGCACCGGATGGAAATGACGAATGACGAAATCCGAATGCCGAATCAAACCAGAATGATTGAATGACGAACGAGTGCAACGGTTCGTCATTGTCTATCTCGTCAGTGATTCGGCATTCTGGTTTCGTCATTCGGGTTTCTTGACATGCGCCGGCTGAAGTGCTAGCTTTTTCCGCTCGGCTTGGCCGGTTTACTTTCATTAAGAAACGTCCCTTACCTGGAGAGAACATGAGCGGCTTGAATATCAAGAAGGACCCTTGCGAATTGGACTTCCTGTCGCTGGGCGCGCTGGTGCACCGTCTGGACCCCGGCATCATTCCCTTCCGCAAGGCGCGGTCGCTGGAGATTCACGTCTCGGGCGGCGAGTACAACGTGGCGGCCAGCCTGGCTGACTGCTTTGGCCTCTCTACAGGCATCGCCACTGCGATGGTCAACTACGGCATCGGCGAACTCGTGCAAGGCCGAGTGCGAGAAATGGGCGTCAAGGCCTTCTACAAGTGGTTCGAGCATGACGGCGTCCGCGGCCCGAACATCGCGACTGTTTACAGCGACCGCGGGCAGGGTGTTCGCCCGCCGGTGGTGTTCTACAATCGCTGCAACGAGGCTGGCGCCATGCTCAAGCCCGGCGATTTCGACTGGGCGAAGATATTCTCAGCCGGCGTCCGCTGGTTCCATTCGGGCGGAATCTTTGCGGCCTTGTCCGAGACGACATCGCAACTCATCATCGAGGGCATGCAGGCGGCGCACACGGCCGGCGCAATCAACTCGTTTGACCTGAACTACCGAGGCAAGTTGTGGGCCCCGATTGGCGGGCTGAAGCAGGCCCAGAAGACGCTGCGGACGATCGTCAGCAACGTCGATGCCCTGATCGGCAATGAAGAGGACCTGCAGATGGGCCTGGGCATCGCCGGGCCGGAAGCAACCACCAGGAACAAGCTTGATCCCGAGACGTTCTTCCAGATGATCGAGAAGGTCGTCAAGGAGTTCCCCAACGTCAAGATGGTGGCCACCACGCTGCGCGAGGTGCATTCTGCCAACCGGCACGACTGGGCGGCAGTGCTTTGGATGGACGGCCAGCGGTACGTTACGCCGGTGATGCACCTGGATGTCGTGGACCGCATCGGCGGCGGCGATGGCTTCGGCGCCGGCCTGCTCTATGGCCTGATCGCCGGCCGTAAGCCGGAAGAGGCCCTGCGGCTGGGATGGGCGCACGGCGCGTTGCTGACGACATTCCCCGGGGACGTTACCATGGCCAAGCTCAGCGAGGTAGAGGCCCTGGCCAAGGGTGGGTCGGCTCGCGTTCAGCGATAGACTAGTTGATTCGATAGAAGATACTTGATTCGATTTGCACCGCCGCCCGAAAGGGCGGCTTTTTTTTTCACACACAGTGCTGGGAAGCCCCGTGCGGGAGCACGGTAGCGTTTGTGGTGCAGGCGTCTCGCCTGCAAACTCCTGATCTTCTCAAGACGTGCAGGCGAGACGCCTGCACCACAATTACCCTGCGGTGGCCGTGCGAAATAGTGCGAAGCATTCTCTTTGCGCCTGTATAATCGGCGGCACTGGCCGAGACAGCGGCCTGGTTCGCACTCAGGAAAGGGCACAAATGATTTTCCATTCGTTTCCGAAGGCCGGCGTGAAGGTCTCTGCCGTCAGTTTTGGTTCAATGCGCTGGCCATCGGAAGATGCCTGCCGGCAGATCATGCAGAAGGGGCTGGACGCCGGACTGAACTATGTTGATACCTCCACAGGCTACTGTGCCGGCAAGAGCCTCAAATGGACCGGAAGGGCCATCAAGAATCGCCGCAGCGAGATCCTCTTTTCCTGCAAGTCCAACTGGTCGGCGGCCCCCAAGGCTGACGAGGTTCGCAGGAGCATCGACGCTGCCCTCATCGAGGCTGAACTGGACTACTTCGACTTCTACCAGCTCTGGGGACTCGAGGAGGCAAAGACCGTCCAGCAGGCTGTCGCCAAGGGCGGTTTTCTGGAAGGCGTGCGGAAGGCACAGAAGGACGGGCTGGTTCGCTACGGAACGGGCTTTACGTTTCACGGCCGGCCTGAGGTCTTTCGCGAGGCCATCGATACCGGCGAGTTCGCCTGTGCGACCGTGTCTTACAACCTGATGAACAGAAACGAAGAGGATCAAATCGGCTATGCAGCCGACAAGGGCGTCGGCGTGGTTGTGATGAACCCGCTGGCCGGCGGCGTGCTGGCGCTGGCAGGCGATAAGAACCTCAGCTTCCTGCACGGCGCCGGCATCGGCCCGAGCTACGGGGCCCTGCGGTTCCTGCTGGCCAATCGTGGGGTGGCCACCAGCATCGTCGGCTTCCGTGACACAGCCGAGGTAGGCCAGGCCCTGGCTGCCCTGGCTGGAGCGGAAAAGCTGGACGATGCCTACCGGCGGAATCTCGTATCTCGCATGGACGCGGTTCAGTTGATAAAGGGCAACTTCTGCACCGGCTGCGAGTACTGCAAGCAGTGCCCGCACGGGGCGAACCCGTCCAAGCTGATGCAGGTCATGCGCGACTTCGCCGTCTATGGCGTACAGAGCGACCGGCTGGCGGACTGGATCTGGTCGAAATATCCGCACGAGGACCCCGTCGCTCAATTCAAGGCCTGCCAGGAATGCAAGGTGTGCGAACAGAAGTGCCCGCAGCATTTGAAGATCATAGAGGCATTTTGCCGCGCCAAAGCGGCTCTGAAGATTTGACGCGCAGCGGAAATGAATCCGTCGAGTGAAGGAATATCCATGCGCAAGTACTACAGGCCGATCGTTATCTTCCTGCTGGTAATATTGGCATACCTCATACTGCGCTACGCCAAGTGCTGAATTGGTTTTGTCGTGAATTTCAATGTTGTTAGACTATTGGAATGCCGATGTTAAGTTGTGCGATGCTTGGCTGTTCTGCGCAGCAGGATGCAAATCTAGTTAGGAGTCTGACGGTACAATGTCCGTAATCATTGGAATCAACGCGTTTCATCCGGATTCATCTGCTTGCATTGTTATTGACGGCGAACTGAAGGCTTGCGTGGCCGAGGAGCGTCTGGGCAAGCGCATGAAGCATAGTTCGGACTTCCCCGTCAATGCCATTCGCGCAGTCCTTAAAGAAGTCTCACTGGACCTCAAGGACGTAACGCACATCGCAATCGCGCGCGATGCCCGTGCGAACATGGCCGGCAAGATCAAGCAGACCCTGGCGCATCCCATCCCGGCAATGGGCGCGGTTTGGGAATACGTCAATCGCAACAGGAAGGTCAAGGGCGTGCCGGAGATGATCGCCGATGCCTGCGGCGTAAGTCCCGACTCGGTGCGCCATCAGTATGTTTCTGTGGAACACCACCTGGCGCACATAGCCAGCGCGTACTTTGTCTCGCCATTCGAGAGCCCAACGGCCGGGTTGTCGTACGATGCCTCCGGCGACTTTGCCAGCACGATGGCTGCCCGCTGCGAAGGCAACCGCGTCGTGCCAATCGCCAAGGTTCTCCTGCCGCACAGCCTGGGTCGATTCTATACCGCCATCTGCCAGTTCATCGGGTTCGGCGAATTCGGCGAAGAGTACAAGGTCATGGGGCTCTCATCATACGGCCAGGACGCCTACGCCGAACAGATGAAGGAGCTGGTGCACCTTATCAAGGACGGCTGGTATAAACTCAATGCCCCGTACTTCGGAAGCATAAGCGGCGGCGAGAGCGGCCGCACCGACGCCCAGGGCAAGATATTCATGGGGCAACTGTACACGCAGAAGATGATCGACCTGCTGGGCCAGCCCAAGCCTCGCTCGGCGCCGATCACCGACCGCGAGAAGAATATCGCAAAGAGCTGCCAGGTTCGCTTCGAGGAGGCCGCCATACACTGCATGAACCACCTGCAGAAGTTGGTGGGGACCGATCAGTTCGTGATGGCTGGCGGCTGTGCGCTTAACGGCGTTGCCAATGCTCGCATTCTCCGCGAGACGCCGTTCAAGAAGTATTATCTACAGTGCGCTTCCAGCGACGAAGGCACCAGCCTGGGCGCCGCCTACTATTGCTACCATCACGTTCTGGGCCAGACCAAGCGGTTCCACATGAACCACGCCTTCTGGGGCCCGCTGCACAGCCATAGCGAGATGCAAGTGGCGGCCGAAGGCGCCAAGTGCCCGATGCAGGAATACGACGACAAGACACTGCTTGACGTGGTCGCGCAGTTGCTCAAGGACGGCAAGGTTGTCGGCTGGTACCAAGGCCGCAGCGAGTGGGGGCCGCGAGCTTTGGGCAACCGCTCGATCCTGGCCAATCCGTCGCTGCCGACGATCAAGGACACGATCAATCTGAAGATCAAGCGGCGGGAATCGTTCCGCCCGTTTGCGCCGACGATTCTCAAGGAGCATGTCAACGAGGTCTTCGAGCAGGACGTGGACAGCCCGTTCATGATGCACGTGGTGAAGATCCGCCCGCAGTGGCGAGCCAAGCTGCCCGGGGTCTGTCACGTGGACGACACCGGCCGGCTGCAATCGCTTTCGCGCGAGAACAACGCCCGCTACTATGACCTGGTCACGCGGTTCCACCAGCTTACGGGCATTCCGCTCGTGCTCAATACCAGCTTCAACGAGAATGAGCCGGTCGTCGATACGCCCCAGCAGGCTGTCGATTGCTTCCTGCGAACCGACATGGACGTGCTCTGCCTGGGCAACATTGTCATGAAGAAACCGGGAATCTAACGCGAGCGGGCCGCGGCGAGTGTTTCGCCCAATGACGAATGACGAAAACCGAATGTTGAATCAATGACGAAACCAGAATGATGGCCAGCAGGAATAGCGGTTTTGCGTCCAAGCTGACTCTCGCTGCCGGCCTGCTGCTGGCCGGCGCGGCGATGGCGCTGTACTTCACCTGGGGCAGGGGCGGCGAGTCAGCCGTCGAGCGTTTCCTGCCCAAGACCACCATCGACGAGAAGGCTACCCTCAGCATCCTGCGAAGCGAGGCCCTGAGCTTCCTGGTTACGCGGCGGACATCGACGCAGATTGTCGTTGATCACAGCGAATCGAACCTGCTGGGCGAATGGCAGGGGGTGCTTTGGGCGACGGTGAGCTGGCGATGGGGCGTGGACCTCAAGAAGATTACCGAGAAGGATATTCGCCGCGACGGAGACATCATCTACTGCCGCCTGGGCGAGCCGGAACTGCTGGACTTCGGCATCGAGCCCGGCAGCGAGCACTTCATGAGCCGCTCGACGGCATGGCCCAAGATGGCTGAGTTCTTCAACACCGGCAGCCAGCAGAAAGTCCTGCACGACCGCATTGCCGTCGCTGCGGGCGACTTCGCCAATAAGCAGGGCCTCTGGCCCAGCCGATCAGAGTTGGTCAACCAACTCAATGCGGCAGCAGCCGAGATCAAAAAACTCGCCGGCATGGAAATCCGCTTCGAATAATCCCTCGTGCCAGGCCGTTGTGGTGCAGTAGTCGTTGTGGTGCAGGCGTCTCGCCTGCATCCGTGTCGCGGGCGTCTCGCCCGCGAGTCGCGAGGGCATCTTGCCCTCGCAATTCCGGCCTCGCGTCGCAAACAAGATGCTTGTTGCCACCCCGAAGCGTCGTTGTCGTTTGCTTGGGGGTGTTCGCCTGGTCAACTCAAGCGAGCCTCAGAACTGACGTCAGCCGTCTTACACTTCGCCGCGTGGAACCAGGTCTACGTGAGGAACCGCTTCCGGCTGTGGCGCTTCCTCTGCTGGCAGGGCCAGGTTTCGCAGCCGCTCGTCGTTGGGGAAGGATTTCAGCAATTGCGACATCGTGGTGCGCTTGATGGTGAAATCGCCATCGGCGATCTTGAGCAACTGGCCTTCCTCGTCAAACGTGTATGTCAGGTCGGATTTGCTCCCTGGCGATACGGGTTTCCATCTTATGGCATTGGGGCCGGCCGGCTGGACTTCCACGGACGTAAAGTGAACTTCCTGCCCGGCGATGGGCTGATCATTTTCAATAATGCGAAACATCATGGCCCGCCCGGCCTTGGCAGCCTGGGCCAGCACCAGCTCTTTCATGCCCTTGGGAATGTAGTTGGCCGGTGCGAGTGAATGCCGCTGGGCGAGAACCGGCGGCGGGCCTATACGGGCATAGGTTACGCTGACGCGACCGTCTCGCATTGAGATTTCAACCTGGTCGTTCGAGTTCGCCGGGCCGACATATCGCCCGGAGGCTGCACTGGCTGACAATTGCCACTTCTCAGGCAGGGCCGGGCCGTTGATCAATCGCTGAACACTCGCGCCCTGGTAGCCATTGGCTAGTTTCTGGCGGGCCTTGACGATCCACGTCAGGGCCTTGCCGGAGGGGTCGACACCCAGAAAGCATTCCTGGGTAGTCTCATCCGGCCAGTACTTCGTGAGTTTATCTTTGCGCACCTGCTGAAGCAGATCGGCGGCTGCCGCAATTTTAGCTCCTCGGCTGGTCGAGAGCTGCCATGCAGCGCCGACAACCGCAAGGAGGATGGCCAGCAGGACCAGCGCCAGTATCGAGCGCTGACGAAGATCAGTCTTCTTAGTGGTTTCAAGCATGTGAACATGGTACGTCGCGGGCAACATCCATGTAAAGAAGACAAACGCCCCGAAACAGGAAGCTTCCTGCGGAAGCAGGGCATGGCATTGCCCGTGACACGATGCGATTTGGAAGCCCCATGCGGGAGCATGGGGATAGTCTTTGAAAGTGCCGAAGCACACCGAATGTGGCCTCATGCTGTGCATGCGGCGTCCCCCGCCTTCCGGCGGAGGCTTTCAATTAGGTCAACCTATGCCTGCCGAGAAATCTTCTTGGCGATAAGAAACTGGCGGATGTCGGTTCAGCCGCGCTTGACGCTCTGCCGTATGAACAGGCACAATAGCGGAGATGACTTTGGCAACTAATCGACAGTACGGCAATGGCGGGGAAGCTTGATGACTCGGCGCATCAAGTCCAAGCCGCGCCGCGGCAATTCTGAGCAGCAGCGCACCAACAGTGCGGGCGATTCAACATCCGTCTGGATAAGGTTGCGGCGGCGGCCTAATGTCCGCATGGCGACGGCTGGGCTGTTGACCGTCATCCTGCTGAACTTCAGCTTTGCGCCGTGGGATTGCTGGCCACTGGCATTCATAGCCCTTGTGCCCTGGACGCTGGCTATCACCTGTGAACCCTCCAACCGGCGAGCCCTTATCGGCGGCATGTTGACAGGCACAGCCTTCTGGGCAATCAGCCTGTACTGGCTGTGGTGGGTGACGCTGGTGGGTTACTTCGGCATCCTGTTCTACTTGCCGCTGTACTGGCTGGCGGCTGCGCTTGCCGTTCGGTCGGCGCTGCGGCGCAGCCTTCCGGCTGCCTTTGTGCTGCCGGTGATCTGGGTCGCCCTGGAGTACGCCCGCAATTACGTTATCAGCGGCTTTCCGTGGTTCTTCCTGGGCCACAGCCTCTATGCTCAACTGCCGCTGATTCAGATCGCCGACATCACCGGGCAATACGGCGTTTCGTTTGTGGTGGCCACGGTCAACGGCGCAATCGTTGATGTTGTACTGTGGTACAGGGCTCACGCCCGGATAGCCTGGCATTGCTCCGTTTGTGCAGGCGAGACGCCTGCCGTTCGACAGGCTCACGGCCCTGAGCGAAGTCGAAGGGCACCACAATTGCGGCGGCTGCTGGCCAGCCTGGTGGCAACGATCCTGGTTCTGGGGGGCGTGATTTCCTACGGCTATTTCCGCCTCGCTCAGCACACCACGCAGACCGGGCCGGCCATTGGCATTGTCCAGCAGGCCTTCCCGATTCACCTGGGCGTTCGAGGGGCGAGTTTCACAGAAGTATTCAACAGCCATCTGCAGGCCAGCAGGTCCTTCATCGGCGCCGGTTGCGACTTCGTCCTCTGGCCGGAGTCCATGCTGCCGCCGTTCATGAATCATGACGCGTTGACGATGAACTGGGACAAGCTTTCTCCCGCGGAGGTGAGAGACCTCGCCGGCCGTTTCGGCAGCCGGGAGGACGCACAGGAGTTCTTGCAGCTTATTCGCGCACAGGCCGACAGGGTGGCCATGCTGAGCGAGGCGATAGATTGCCCGCTCATTTCAGGCGGGCCGGCCCTGCACCGAAACCCCTCGCCCATAGATGAGAACGATCACTGGGTCACCTGCAACAGCGCCATGTTGTTCGACCGGTCGTGGCGCAACAACGCCGAGTACTCCAAGGTTCACCTCGTGCCATTCAGCGAGTACGTGCCATTCAAGCGAACGCATACGTCCTGGTACAAGGCGCTCCGCTGGTTCGTGCCGGACGTGATGGAGCAACTTGAGCCCGGCACGCGATACGACAGCTTCACCGTCTCGGGAGAGAATGGCACGTGGCGTGTCGCAACGCCCATCTGCTACGAGGGCACATTCGATCGCGTCTGCCGCAACCTCGTAATGAAGGACGGGAAGAAGTCAGTGGATGTGCTGGCGAATCTGTCCAATGACGGCTGGTTCATCTGGAAGTGGTTCGATCAGCAGGGCTCAACCGAGCATGCGCAGCACCTGGTGCAATACTGCTTCCGCGCGGTGGAGAATCGCGTGCCGGTTGTGCGGGCGGTAAATACAGGCATAAGCGCCTCGATAGATTCCAATGGCCGGATCATCGCGGAGATCAGCCAATCAGGCCGGCGAGAGAAGGTCTGCGGCCAATTGCTGCTGAAGGACGGCGCCCGCAGCGGCAGCGGATATCTTGCGGCCGCGCAGGTTCTTGTGGACAGTCGGGTCAGCGTGTATAGTCTCGTCGGTGATGTATTCGCGATAGCGGTAGCCGGCCTGGCCGGCCTGCTGTGCGCGTGGCTCATTTGGAAAAGAAGGTCAGCAGTAACGATGCGCCAACCGGTGCAAGCACAGCCTGGAAAGGCTGTACCACCCTGTGCGGAAGGGGCGTGACGGTGATAGGCAAAAGAGCAATCTGGCTGTCGATTCCTCTGGCTTTGATGGTCGGCGGGTGCGGGTGGCTGGTCTCGCCCGCGCAGCCGCCCAAGGCCGATCAGCGCCAGGCCGCGGTCGAGGCGGTCTTCACGCTGCGGCAACTGGCTGAGTCGAAGGATCCGGTTGTGCGCTGCAACGCCATCGAGGCGCTTTCAGAGACTGTCGGCGCCAGAGAGGCCGGCGTATACATGCAGGCCCTTAGCGATGCCAACCCGATGGTGCAATTCGCCGGCGCAATGGCCTTGGGTGATGTGAGGTACGAAGGCGCTCGCGAGGCGCTGCTGGCAATGGCCAATGCCGCCGGGCCCGACAAGCGCGTGTACGCCGCGGTCATCTACGCGCTGTACCGCCTGAAGGACACCAGCCACATGGGCGACCTTGCCCGCCTTCTGCTTCATGCGGAGCCGGAAGTTCGCGCGGACGCCGTGCTGGTGATCGGCAAGATCGGCGAGCCGTCCGGGATCGATCCGCTGAGGCAATTGCTTGCCGCCGAGACAGACCCCAAAGTCCGCCTGCAGACGGTGGAATCGTTGGCGCTGCTGGGCGACGGCCGAGGCAAGAGCAACCTTGAGGCCTACACCCATACGCGGTTTGTGGATGAGCAGTTGGTGGCCATCCGGGCAATTGGGCGCGTCCGGCCCGACAGGTGGGAGCTGATACTCGAAGATGCGATGAGTGAACATCAGCCCGTGCCGGTGCGAGTGGCAGCTTGTGGGGCGGCTGCACAACTTGGCGACTATAGTATGCGGAACTATCAGCTCTGCGTGGACGCCGTCGAGAACCCCAACGGCCTGCTGGCGGGGCGATTCGGCAAGGACAAGGACGTCAACCCCGTGGAAGCGACGATGGTGCGCCGCCTGGGCGCGATCTCGCTGGGCTACATGAATCGCCCACAGGCCGTCGATGTGCTGCTGCCGCTACTGCGAGCCGAAGATGGGACAATCCGCGTGGTAGCTGCGATGAGCATCCTGAGACTGATACCCCCGGCGTATATAACGCAACCGGAAACGCAGCCGGCAAGGACACAGCCTGCTCCCCCGGCTGCGACTTCGCCCGCTGCAACTATGCCGTCCGTCGCCGCCAGCGAACCGGCTGCGCCGACAAGTGAGCCCGCTACAGCGCCTTCTACGCCGGCATCGGCGCCTTCTGCTGCGCCAACGGCCGGGACGGCCGCCAGCGAACCAGCCACTATGCCGCAACCAGAGGGCGTCAGTACGCCAAGCAGGCCCCGGCTGCGCAGTTCCGGAGCGAGGGATTAGGAATTTGCTTGACTTGATATAGGCCGAAAATAGAATCGATTCGAAGGCCCGTATTCGATAATGTGGCGCAAAGCGAAATCATACTATTCCTCCAAACGGGTCAATGGAATGTAACGTCCGTCGTATGAGGGATTTGAACAAGGCATGCTGAAGGAGTAATCGCTTGAACATTCTGACAAAGATCTGCATCGTCGTCCTTGTTGTGCTTGTCATCTTCGCCAGCGCCGTCTTTATTACCAAGGCAACCGTAGACCCGGTTTACGCCAAGCTGGCTGCCGACCAGAAGACCCGCGCTGAAATCCTCCAGGTGCAGGTCGCCAATGACCAGGTCGTCCTGGCTCGACAGATTCAGGAATTGGAGCAGTGCCGCAAGACCGCCCTTGCCCAGGCGCAGGAAGCCGCGGACAATGCCAAGGCTCTTCAGACCCAGCTTGCCCTGGCCAAGGGCGACATAATGAGACTTAACAGCGAGAAGAGCCTGCAGGAGTTGGCCCTGACAACTGGGCAGAGCAACATCGCCGCGCTGACCAACCAGAACAAGCTCTACAGCGAGCAGCTTCAGGCCGCCCAGCAACTGGCCAGCGAAAAGCAGATCGAGGCCCAGAAGCTCAGCAGCGATCTGCTGGACCTCAAGAGCCTCTACGCCCGGCAGGAAAAGCAGCTCGAGACGCTTAATGAGTCTGTTGCCGCCGCCAGGGAAGAGGCCCGACGCGCCGGCGAAGCGGGCACCGCGGAAGCAGGCGCAGCGGCACCAAGCGCCGAGCAGATCACCGGCACCGTTACGACTGTCCGCAATGATCTGGCCAGCATCAATATTGGATCGAGCAATGGCGTGAAGATGGGCGAGAAGCTGGTGATCTTCCGCGACGGAAAATTCATCGGATATCTCCAGGTTGAACTCGTTGACGCCAGCGAGGCCAGCGGCATCATCACCGACAAGGTCGCCGACCCGATGCAAGGCGACAAGGTCACCAACAAGCTGCAGCAATAGGAGCCACCATGACGCGTTTACCTGCACCACAGCACGTGGCTCCTAAGCCGCCCCCCACGATCTACACCGCTTTACTGGCAGTGGCGATCGTTGCTCTGCTGGCCACCGTGATTATCGTGCTGCACAACCTGATGGCCGAGCCGCCTAACGGCTACGGCCTGACGTTTAGCCAGATTTTCAGCAAGGTTGAAGTCCCGAAATAGACCCGCCGCCGAATGCGGTTTACGCTCCGCGCGTCATCTGCGAATCGCACTTGCCGGTGACTGCGTTGCACGTCGCTTAGCCCTGGCGGGAAGGAACGATCGTCGCAGCAAAGGAATTGCTACAGCATGATCTTCGACTCCATACTCGGGCTGTTCTCGATGGACATGGGCATCGACCTGGGCACCTGCAATACCCTTGTCTGCGTCCGCGCCCAGGGCATCGTCCTGAACGAACCGTCCGTGGTGGCTGTCAAGAAAGGCACCAACCGCGTCCTGCAAAAGGGCAACGCGGTGGGCCTGGTCGCCAAGGAGATGCTCGGCAAGACGCCCGGCTCCATCAGTGCCATTCGCCCGATGAAGGACGGCGTAATCGCCGACTTCGACATCACCGAGGCGATGCTCAGCTACTTCATTCGCAAGGTTCATCGCCGCCGCACGCTGATGCACCCGCGAGTGGTGATCTCCGTGCCCTCCGGCATCACGGCGGTCGAAAAGCAGGCCGTCATGCGCTCGGCCCAGCGGGCGGGCGCTCGGCGCGTCTACCTGGTGGATGAGCCGATGGCGGCGGCAATCGGTGCCGGCCTGCCCATCCGCGAGCCGACAGCCAGCATGATCGTGGACATCGGCGGCGGAACCACGGAAGTGGCGATTATTTCGCTGGCGGATATCTCCGTGTGCGAATCGCTGCGAATTGCCGGCGATGACATGGATGAGGCCATCGTCGCCCACATGAAGCGCACCTACAACCTGATGATCGGCGAGCAGACAGCTGAGCGAATCAAGATTGAGATCGGCTCAGCTTCGCCGCTGGAACAGGAAATGACGCTGGAAGTCCGCGGGCGGGACATGATCTCCGGCCTGCCGCGCAAGACGCTTATTTCCAGCGAGGAAGTCCGCGAGGCGCTGAAGGAACCGGTGGGGGCGATTATAGATTCCGTCACTCGCACGCTGGAGAAGGCCGAGCCGGAACTTGCCGCCGACCTGGTAGACAACGGCATCATGATGGCCGGCGGGGGGTCGCTCCTTCGCGGCATGACGACGGTGCTTTCCAACGCCACAGGCCTGAGCGTCAGCCTAGCCGACGACCCGCTAAGCTGCGTAGCCCGCGGCACGGCCGTCTACCTCGAAAACCTCGAACTCTGGAAAGACACGCTCGAAAGCGACGACGACAATTTCTGATTCTACATCTCTGAAAAAGCACCATCCGCCGCCGAGACGCAGAGAGCGCAGAGAGACTCTAGCTAGTCGTATTGGTGGCATGGCGGGCATTATTTGCCGCACGGGGTGCCATGCTTCTGCGTTGTTTGCAGAAGCATGTTGGCTGCGAAATCCAGACATGCGTCAGCAACCATAGCGCCGGGAGAAAGCAACATGTCAACCGTTTCTGCGTCAGGTTCCCAGTATCGTGCTGAGCGACTGAGTCGAGCAAGAGATTCCATGATGTCCGCGTACGGTATTCTGTGCATCCATCTGATGATTGCCGTGAGCGCGGGAATCCTGTGGCTAATGAGCTGGAAGCTTGACATCGTGGATTCAGGCCGATGGTTAGCGATAGCGTATTCATGGCTGTCGGTACTGGCACAATCTTTCGTGGTGGTAACGGTCTTCTGGGCAGCCGTCGTTCTTACGCGTTTGTTTGTCGCCGCGAATCAGCTTGTCGGATTTGCATGCGCCGGCGGATACGTTCTGCTGTCCATTGTGCTGGTTGTGGGAGTGCTGGTCTTTCCGAAGCTCATCGCCAAGGATATCACGCGGCAACTTGAATGAAGCACAACGACTTTTGGCCAAAGCATGGCGGCGAAAGGCGGTCATGCCACCCGCCGGCCGTCATGCCACCCGCTCGGGATCAATGTTTGGTTCGCGTGGTTGCTTCGCTGCGCTCCGCAAACCACGGCAGCCGGCGAAAGCGTGCTTCAGCAGCAACGGCCGAACGCAAGATATCCCGGTTGGCGTGGTAGCTTCACTGCCTTCCTAAAACCGCGTGGCCATCAATAGGAATAGGAGTTCTTATGATTAGAACGTGGTTGATCTTCATCGCTGGGATCATTGGGCTTATTTCAGTCAGTGGGTGTGGTGATCCTGTGCGAACGACGGTTCAGCATGTCGTTGCAGAAGTAATTGACTCGAGGACGGGCGGACCTGTAGCGGATGCACAACTGTCGTTGCAGTACAACTATGCTGCCAACGTACCTCTGAAGGAGCAAAGGCCCCACTCCCAACGTCCGGTGTTTCAAAAGTCCTCAGCAAAGACCGACTCACATGGGCGTGCAAACGTCAGGATTGAGTGGACGATGTTAGATCGAACTATCGGCACAAAGCCGCCTGATTGGAGACCCAATGTAAAAGGCGGCATCTACCTGCTGGACGTGAAAAAGGGCTCCATACGAGAGGAACATAGTCTCGCTATGCAGCCTGAGGCGATTGTCACGGGCGCAACATTCACTGTTCGTATACTCGATATCATGCCCCCGCAATATGTAGAAGCGGATAGGCTTCAGGACCATGTTTCCGAAGATGCCTCTCCGTGATGAGCGAAGACAGCCGTCATGCCTTGTTCTGGGAGCGATGTGTAGTTCGCGTGGTTGCTTCGCTGCGATTCGCAAACCACGGCACCTAGACGTTATGTCGCCCCGGCACCCCCAAGCTGCGCTTGGGGGTGGCACCGAATTCCTGAGGCAATTCTCAGATCTGTCTCCAGCTACCTAGTCTATCTTGGAATGCCGCCGAAGCACTGGGCAGATGTTGTTGTTCTCAGCGGCCTCAGCGTCTCTGCAGCAGGTGTTCAGGATCTACTTCAGCAACTTAAGCCTTAGCATATTCATTGCCGCCAGGGCGGAGCGAAGGCGGATGATCTCTCTTGTGCCGGGCCAGATTTGCCGCTGCACTTCCGCCACGCCGGGTCCGGCCAGGCCTATGCAGACCAGGCCGACGGGTTTAGTCGCCGTGCCGCCGCCGGGGCCGGCGATCCCCGTGATCGAAATCCCCCAGTCGCTCTGCAATCGCTCGCGAGCGCCCTGGGCCAGCGCGACGGCTACTTCATCGCTGACCGCCCCGTGCTCGGCCAGCATCTGCTCGCTGACGCCCAGCAGGGCCGTCTTCAGGCGGTTGGAGTAGCTGATGACGCCGCCGACGTAGTAGTCGCTGGAACCAGCCACATCGGTCAGTATCTTGCCCAAAAGTCCGCCGGTGCAGCTCTCAGCCGTCGAGACGGTCTGCCTCGCGTCGCGCAGCATCTGCCCCAGCACCATCGGCATCGTCTGCTCGTTTTCGCCTATTACCAGCTCGCCAAGGCGCTGCCGAAGTGTGACTGCAACGCGATCCGTCATAGCCTGCGCCTCATCCAGCGAGGCTGCGTGGGCCACGATGCGGATGGAGACCATGCCGGCAGCCACCGTCGTTCCAACAAGCGGATTGCCGCCTCGCTGCATGAGGTCGGCGATCTTCGCGCCCACGTCGGACTCCCCCGCGCCAAATGTGTGGATGATGCGGTGCAGGATGATGCCGTTGTGTGTCGGCAGCGCCGGCTCGATGGCGCTGTGATAC
This sequence comes from uncultured Planctomycetaceae bacterium, assembly GCA_964417755.1. Taxonomy (GTDB): domain Bacteria; phylum Planctomycetota; class Phycisphaerae; order SM23-33; family SM23-33; genus CAYQJH01. The sequence continues at coordinate 2,919 of CAYQJH010000042.1, read as the reverse complement.
ATCCACTCCATCTCGCTGGGCACGCCTGGGACGACGAAGATTCTACTGCCGGCAAGTTCGGCAACGATGCCAGGCGCCGTGCCGACATGGTTGGAGATGGCGGCGGCCTTGGCGGGGATCATCGCCTGTATCTTGTTGACCTCATTCATTGGCCTATTGCGGGCTGCGAAGAAGGCCTCGATCTCGGCCAGGCACTGCCCGTTGAGCGTCAGTTCGCAGCCCAGCACGTCAGCCATTGCGGCACGAGTCAGGTCGTCCTCGGTGGGCCCAAGCCCGCCCGAGACAATCACAAGCCCAGCCTTACCGACTGCCTGCGCAATGGCCGCTGCAATCGCAGTACGATCATCGCCAACAGTGATGTGCTCTAGGACGGCAATGCCACGCATGGCAAGCTGCCGCGAAAGAAACGCGCTGTTCGTATCGACCGTCTGGCCGGTGGTCAACTCGGTGCCGACAGAAACAATAATCGCCCTCATGCGTGAAACACCTCATCGAATGGCAGGCGGCAGTTCGGACAGAGCTTCAGGCCATCGCCGCTGTCGATCAGGCCGGCCTTGTTTATGAGCTTGCCGCACTGCCCGCAGCGGCCCGGCACGGTGCGTTGGGGCAAAGACTCTGGCTGAGAAGTATCTGGACGCGCCGCCTCTTCAGGTGGCTCCTGGCCTTGCTGCCGCTTGTGCGCCGGCCGCCTGCTGTTCAGGATGAACATGACCGCCGCTGGGATTGCCGTGAAGAGGATCGTGATGAAGAACCATCGCCACAGGCCCTTACCACATCGGCGGGCATGCACAGCAATGCGAAACGCCAGCATGACATACGCGGCGATTAGGATCGCCAGCCATGCCTCGCGAGAGATATCCAAGTTGAACATCGAGACGGCCATGGTGTTATCGTAACGCAGAAAGTCAGATGGAAAAAGTTCAATGTCCCAACATCGAGTTGGCCGAAAATCTGTATAATGCCTCCGGCTGGTGTGTACTACGGATAGACGCTCGCCGCGGGCGATGAAGTCAATAAAAGGATTGTTGTTGGCCGTGTTAACTAGAATAGCGATTTTTGGTTTCTGTTTTGCCTGCCTCGCGGGCTGGGGATGCACGGGGCCGATTTACGAGCACTCCGGATCGTCTTCGGTTTCGCCGTATACGGCGTGGCACGTCACCGGCGAACTCGATGGCGTCGCCAAGGCCGTCGACGACAATGTCTCCACCGCCGCGGTCAGCAAGAGCTATTACCTGAATCACGGCCTGACGCTCGATCTGGGCAAGCCATGCCTGTTCAACATGGTCGTCCTGGATCATGGCTCAAACGAGAACGGTTATTGTCGGCGCGTGGGCCTCTGGACAAGCATGGATGGCCGGAACTTCAGCTATGTTTACGCCGCGCCCGGCACGCGACGAGTTACGACGATCAACTGGGTGACCCCCGTGCTGGCGCGGTACATCCGCATCCAGGCCATCATGCCAGGCGATCGGCCGTGGTCGATCGCGGAAATCTACGTGCGGTGAGCATCCGCCTGCAAGCAAGAAAGGTGAGCTGATGGCACAAGACAATCCGCCCCGGACCAAAGTCGCCGACGATACGAAGTTCTTCATCACGATTGCGGTCCTGCTGGTGCTGATCATCGCAACCCTGGCAGCGTTGTGGATGAGGGAACGTTCGGCCCGGCGCGATGCTCAAAGCCAACTGAACGAGTTCACGCAGGCAGCTCTGCCCGACCAGCTAAATAACATGCTGGCACAGATGGCGATCACCCGCATGCCCTCGACCAAGCCGATTGATCGCGCCGATCTGCAGGTGCGAACGGTGAATCTCGACGGCCAGTTGCGAGAGGTCTTCACCGTCAGCCCTGCGGCTGGCGAGCGCATGGGATTCCTTCCTGGCGATGTGGTGATTGTTGCTCAGCCAGCAAGTCAACCTGCCACGCAAGATACGCCGACAACTGCTGAGCCAACAACCATGCCGGTGGAGGTGGAGTAGGAAGCGGGGGCCGTAAGGAAGCCCCGGCCGGAAAGCCGGGGAGCCTAAATTCTTAGCAGCAAACTATCGCCATCTGGCGATATCTCGCCTGGCCAGGCCCAAGTTGATGCTCGCCTCCGCGGAGGCAGGCTCTAACCGCAGTGCGTTCTCAAAATACTCCTGGGCCTTCTGAATATCTGTCAGGCCGCCGCGGTCACCACTGCGTAGGCGTATGTTCCCCTGCCGGGCATAGCAGATTCCCAGCGTGTTCCACCGCCGGCTGTGCGAGCCGTCCAGGGCAACAGCCCGTTCGAGGAATCTGATAGTCGGCCTGTACCATGCTGGTTGAAGGGCTGTCTCCGCGGGCGTGTCCCACGCCTTGGCCAGCGTAAAGAGCGTGGAGCCGCCCACCCACATCGAGAATGACTCCATCGAGTCGACCCGAAGAAGGTGTCTCTGGAACGCGTCGCAGTCGAAGTTCTCGGGAGTGATCGCACATCGCCTCGCCAGCTCTGCGTTGGGGCCATCCGCGCGAACGAAGATCACGTGCACAATATCCACATACACCAGCCGCCACCGCTGGTCATGCAGAAGGTATTGCACCAGCGGCGTCGAGGCTGGGTCCAGGAAAAGCGCCACCACCTGGAGAGAGTAATCATTCACAGCCTGCTCGAATGGCCGCTCGCCGCGCGTGTATTGCAGGACAGCCTGCATTACATCAGGCGGATAGGCCCACGTGTTGGTCACAACCGGCACGTCGGGGCGGAAGCTGGGGAAGTAGTGGATATTGGATGAATCGTTGTAGTCGGCCCAGATCCTGCCGACCGGCTTGTGCTCGCTGAGCCAGGCGGACGCGCCGATGGGAACCTCCACCGGCGAATAGCCGATGCCGAAACGCGTCGGCAGGCGGTCGATGTTGTAGAACTGCTGCGTTAGCACCAGGACGATCAGCAGCAGCGGCAG
>CAYQJH010000041.1:0-23486 GCA_964417755.1 uncultured Planctomycetaceae bacterium | reverse complement strand
CCGCAGGAGGATTTCGTTCTTCAGGTTGTCGCGAACCTTGTTGTAGTTGGCCACGTTTTCCCATCGAGCGGTGTTGGCCTTCACGCGGGCGACGAACTCATCGTTGCTCAGCGCTGAGTCAAGTTCAGCCATCACGTCCAGGTCGCCAGCCATCAGGCGCCGCAGGTACTGCCATGTGTCCTTGCGAGCGATCTCGAAAAACCTCGGCCCATACTGCACCAGCAGGTCAGCCGCCGCCTGACGTTGTGCATCGGGAATGCGGCTCAGCAATTCCTGCGTTCTGCTTTGGATGTCGTTCACGGCTAATTCCTTTCCACTACGAATGGGTGGCGGTTACTATGCAGAACATGAAACCCGTCTGGATCGCCCGAATAGTCACTGTGTGTTGTTGGGCATTAGGAAGTGCCTATTCGCGGAGCATGTTCATATCGAGTCAGTCTGATGCGCCAAGCAAGGAAATCATGGAGGCGTTCTGGCTGATGTACTGGTTACCTGCAACGGCTGTGATTCTTCTGCCGGCTTTGCTGATGTATCCCAGCCTTTTGCAGAAGTGTCGCTGGTGGAAGATTGCCATAAGCAGCCTGCTGCCAGCGGCCTTCCTAGCCCTGGGTTGTGCCCGGAAATGGGGCGATTGGGATGAACTGTTCTTGTTTATCCTAATGTCCTCTCCCTGCCTCTTAATGATCGCCTGGTTGGCGTGGTGTTCGCGAAGATTCGGATCCACCGCTACTGCTCGCCGACCAGTCTCGGCCCCCAATTGAGGTCCTTCCGCGCCGAGCGGACGAAGAACCGCCATTGCAGGAAGTTTTCCGTGAGATATGCCTTCTCCCAACTTGGCGTGGCCGAATCGGCGTCTGCCCGCTGCACCGCTTGGTAGGCGTCCATCGCCGACTGCTGGGCAGCCGTCAGGGCATCGCCGGACAGCGATACGTTGCCGCAGCCTGCCACGCCCAGCACGGCTATGCAGGACAAGCCCAGCACAAGCACAAGTGCAAAGATACGGTTCATGGTCATGTTCCTTTCTTGGGTTTTCATCCGGAAGAGTTGGTTGGCATTGCCAGGATTTGCAGGCGGGACGCCTGCCGTTCGACCATTCGACAGGCTCATGGCCCTGAGCAGCGTCGAAGGGCAGGCTCACGGCCCTGAGCCGAGTCGAAGGGCACCACAATAGTTATGCCGCATCTACCTGCTTTGAACATGCCGCAGTTCCTCGATCAGGTGTTTGATCGTCTCGCACATCTCACGCTGTGTTTCGGTGAATCGCGAGATGGCAGAGGTGTTCCGCTCCACCACCTCGGTCAGCTTGGAGAGGCGCTGTTCGTCGCGCATGATCCGCTCGTGCGATTGGCTGAGCTGTTCCTCCCGTTGCCGGCTGGAGCGGCGCTCCCACAGCCACATGCCGCCCATCAGCCCGGCAGCACCGAAGCTGGCCATGTCAGTCGAGATGGCCAACAGCCCTGATGCAAGTATGAACATGAATGCCTCCAATTCTTGTCAGCAAAGAAGGTTTCTCGGCGGGCATTGTTGGAGCGCGCCATAGGAAGCCCCCGCCGGAAGGGCGGGGGATCCCCCTGCTTCCGCAGGGGGCTTCCAGTTGGTTCAACGCCAAAGGCCGGTATTAGTTCGGCGGGCTGTTCAGGTCGAATTCGATCTCCAGGCTGCCGGTGATCGAGGCGGTCCAAATGTCCACATCTGTTCGGCGGATGATGAATGCCTGCGGCAGGCCCTGCACCATGCCATTCAGCGCAGCCGTCAGGTCCGGGCCACTTAGAAGCCCCACTTCGTCAGCCTCAAGCGATACGCTGCCGACCAGCGTGCTGTCGCCCTGCCCGAGGCCTCCGGGTTGAGCCCAAGGCTCAGCCGGCGGGTACATCTTGTAGTTATTCCACGTCGCGTAGTTGCCCTCGAAGTCCAGCTCCCGCAGACACGCATAGACCTCCACCGTGCAGTCGGTGTCGCTGATCAGCCGCAGCTTGCTGGACGGCCGGACCGTCACGTTTGACAGGCCGCGCACCTGCCCGCCAAGACCGTCCAGGCGAATCTCGCTCAAGAAGATCGCGCGCAGTTCGTCCTGGCCGTCGTTAACGATCATCTCGCCGAACCAGTGCGCATCCGGCATGTACGAGTACATTCCGCCGACATGGATCAGCGGCAATGTCCATCGGCCTCTGGACAGCCAGGTCATCGCCTGCCGCAGCTCATTGAAGTGCGTCGCGCGGATCGGCGAAACGCCGCTCGCCAATGATGGATCCGTCCAGGACATTGTTCCGTTGAGCTTCTCAAAGAGGCCAACGCTCTGCGCCCCGGGTGAGGTCGCCAGCAGCCTGTTCTCATCCGCATCAGCCACCGGCCAGAGCCATTGCTTCGTGGGCTGGCCAAGAAGATGCGATTGGATGTTCCGCCTGAAGTCGTCGAAAGGCGGTGCCACCGCGGCCGCAATCACGCCCCTTCGAATGTCGGCACCAGGCGACAGGGCTTGCGAGAAGTCCTGGGCATCCTGATGCATCAGCAACCGCCTGCGATTGATCGCCTCAGCCAATTCAATCGCATCCGAGAGGCGCACATGGTGCCGCCCGCTCTCAAGGACGCCCTGCGGATTTCCGTTACTCCATGTTGGCGAATAGGACATAAGGAAGACTCCAGGCTATAGACTTCAGGCTTCAGGAACGGCAACAACGACAACAACAGAAGGCTTCAGACTTCAGACCCCAGGCTTCGGGCGCAACAACAAAAGCAGGCCTGCATTGAATTGACGGGCACAGCAAATAGCGACATCGCCGCGCCTGAAGCCTGAAAGTCTGGAGCCTGAAGCCTGCCGCTCTCACAGGTACTTCGCATACGCCGGATGATCGAAGTAGTACCTGATCGTCGGCGGAGTGCCGTCTGCGGCGATGGCTGTCAGCAAGACGATTTGCCCGACATCGACGGCCGCGCCCGGCCCCATCGTCATCTCAGCCAGATTGACCGCCTGCACATCCACCGCGCCCTGCCGGTCGGCCAGACCGCCGCCGGCTGCGGGAACCTGCTCGCGAACGACGTATGCCGCCGAGCCTGAGGACGAGATTATCTTGGCGGGGAACATCGCCCCTCCGCCGCTGCGGACATGGATCACCCACCGGCCTTCAACGTCTATCGCCACAGCCAGCAGCCCTGCGGAAAGCTGTCCGGCCTGGCTGGCCGGTTCGGCGATGTTGATCACTTCCATCGTTCGCTGGTCCGCATCCTGCGTATTGCCTTCAGGCGTGAACTCCACTGCCCTCGCGGAATAGCGGTTGCCCTGGGCCAGGCTCAGGATGCGGACAAGGATCGTGCCGGACTTGCCGCCTGCGCCGGCCAGGCGAGCGAAGGCGTCGTGATAAAACGTTGCGTTCATTCTCAGGCCCTCACGCCGAAGCTGGTGATCTGCTTGCGGTAATCGTGCTTGATCGAGCGGATGCTTGCGCTCCCGCACGGGCCCGGCAGTTCCATCCATTGCCCCTCTATCCGCTCGATCACGTCGCCCAGGCGATAGGTGGGGTCAATCCACGGCAGGGCGAACTGGCCTTCAATGCTTCCGCCGGCATTGTCGCGGCAGCTTAGCGCCGCAGCCTCCAGCATGGCTGTGTCGTCCTGTTCCGCCGCCTGGCCCAGGCCTTCAGCGCCTTGAAACGCACTGCTGCTGTGGACCTTCCGCCACAAGGCCCGTCCGCTCAGGTCGATCACCTTGCGGGGCAGTGATGCATCGCCGTCCAGTTCAACGCTCAGGTGCGCGTCAGCCGCTATCGTCGCGGTTACTCGGACAGCGGCTGTCCCAGCCAGCGCGGCATTGAAGAAGTCCGCCGGCAGGGCCTCGCCACCGAGATAGACGCTGCACTCCCTGCCGCTGACCCAGAGGCTATCAGCCCATCGCCGCCACGGCTGATCCAGGCCGCATCGCACTTCCACCACGACGCCCAGGCTCTGCCCGCAGAGGTCGCTGGAGAGGCATGGCAGGAATCGCCGCGGGCAGTGGCTGGTGAAGTCCTCGCTGATGGCTGAGAGATCGAACATCTCCAGCCCCCGCGGCTCGTCGCAGTACCAGCCATGCTCGTTGAGCACCCACTTGCGAAAGACATCTGCCATCGCCGGCCAGTTATCGCTCTGGCTGGCAATGTAGTCCCGCCAGCGAGAGCTCTGCAGGGCTGCGTCCCATCCTGGCAATAGCTCGACCGTCACCTCGTGATGTTTTCGCTCGCCCAGGGCCAGGACAGGCGGACGCGACAGAGGCGAGTTGATCTCTATGTGCGCGTGCATGACGTTGGTCTTCAGCGGCGAGAGGAGCGATGGCGGAACCTGGATCCGCAGCCGCCTGCGCCGGCCGCCGCCAGCGCGCTCGATCAGCAGGCCGGCGCCATCGCCGCAGGCGCGGACTATCAAGCCAGCCCGGCCGGCTGCCTCAGCCAACGCCTCACCCATGCTCAGGCCGGTGAGCTTCATCTCGCCAAGATCGATGCAGCCGCAGAGGGCTTCCAGTTCCTGCCGGTCGTTTGCCCATGTGCCAGCGGGCAGACCGATGGACAGCAGATAATTCAGGGCATCGCCGACGCTCCATCGCCGGCAGGTCGGGCCGTTATCGAAGATGCGGGTTTCCCGTCCGCCAACGCCGTAGAGGTCCTGGCTGGCCCAGGTGCCTGCGCCGCCATTGAACACGCAAGGAACCGACTTCAACTCGGTTGCCTGGCCGTCGACTACTTCCCACCGCCCCTCGACGCTCCGCATCAGTTGAATCGCGAGATTGCCGCGGGCATGGGCCATCAGCCGCTGGCCACGATCATCGAGCTTCATCTCATGGCCGATGACCCGCCCGCAAAAGACCCTCCCGCCCATCGCATCGCTGCGCAGCTCCAGGTTCGCGCCGATGGCCGGCAGAACCGACGCCGCATCGAGCGTTGCTGAGACGGCTGAGCCGCCATACTCGATCACGCATGAGTCCAGGCGGGGCAGGGGCCATTGCTCCCAGAGGACAGCCATCAAGTCCTCGCGCAAGCTGCCGGCCACAAAGACATCCAGTCGTTGAGATTGGGCTATCAAGTCTTCGTCAGGAGGTTTAATAGTCGTGTTCATTATTCATTCCACCGTCATCATTGCTGGCGTCGAGCGACGGGCTTCAGGCTCCAGACTTCAGGCTCCAGGCGCGGCGCTGTCGCTCTCTGCTGTGCCCTTAATGCATGGAGGTCCTGCTGTTGTCGTTGTCGTGCCGGGAGTCCGGAGTCGCAAGCCCGAAGCCGTTTGCTGTTGTCGCGCCTGAAGCCTCTAGTCTGTAGCCTGAAGCCCGCTGTCGCCTCAACCAACGTTTGGATCGATCACATTCAGCGGCGATGCAATCGTGTTGGTGACGGTGCCAGCCGGCGAGGCGTTCATCACGCATCGTGCGATGGCGGCGCTGGCGGAGCTGTCAGCCTGCACGCTGTTGCCGCTGCCGCTGGCCAACAGCATGCTGCCGATGATCCTGCCGCCGTCTCCGTTTAGTTTCACGCAGTGCTTGTTGCTTCCGCCGACGCTGAGGTAGCTGTTGTAGATGCTGCCCCCGCAAAGTGTCATGGCATCGCCCATAGCCGTCAGCGTAACATTTCGCATGACGCCACTGTTAACGCACGAGGCATGGCCCGCTCCGAAGCTATTGCCGCTTGCGGTGATGTTCTCGGCATAGCCGGTGAACCGCCCGTACCACGGGCCTTGCTGAAAACCGCCGCAGCAGTCGCTGCCCAGGCGGCTGTTGTAGATGCTGCCGCCGAACGTCATGCCCATTGCGATGCACTTGCTGCCCATCACGCAGTCGTAGAAGTTGGCGTACACATCGCAGCCGGCTGTGGTGCAGCCCCCAAAGCTCGATTGCCCGGCTGTGAAACGGTGGTAATTGCCCCTGATCTGCACGTTTGGCAAGTCGCCGCCCATTGCGTATGAGCCGCACTGGCAATCATACATATCCGCCCACAGCCAGCGGTTCTCGGCGCATCGCCAGCCGTAATCATTGCACGTGCAATTGATCCACGTTCCGCGAATGTCCATCTCTCCATGCACCGGCTGGGCCTGGAAGTTCGTCGTGGGCATGCCGATGAAACGCATGTTGCGATAGACCGACTTGTTGTTGCCCCGCCAGAGCTGGTAGGCAACATTGGTACTCGCGCCGCCTGCGCTGCGGTCGAGCTTGGCTTCGTCGACAATGTGATACCATCCGGCTGTAACGGGCGGATTGCCTCCAGAGAGGTAGACCGAATCCCCCAGCTCGTAGGCATCCAACAGAATGATGTTATCTGCGTTGATCCAAGCCCCCGTCTGTCCGTTCTGCGCATAAAGCCTGCCGCTGATGCACAGGCCGTGATTGCCGGCGGCATTGCCGTTGTTCTGAATTGTAAAGCCCGACATGTTGATGTTGCAGGCTGTCTGGTTCACGGCCGAACCCGCCCCCGCCCCGCCGGCGCAGCAGAGAATCGTCGCCTCAGGGCTGCCGGCAACCAGAGCCGTCACATCCACATAATCATGGTCCAGCAGCAGCGTTGCTGCCAGCACGTGCGTGCCGGGGCACAGGACAAGCGTGCGCCTGTTGGCGCTGCTTAGCTCGCCAAACTCCGCGTTCCGCTCGGCGCTGGCCAGCCATGCATAGGCAGAGGCGACATCCTCCCCCGGCTGGACGAATCGGCAATTCCTCAGACCGAGCTTTGATGCCAGCACGCTGCGCTGGGCAAGCTTCCCAGCCGTGATACCCTCATCCGCTATCTCAATCGCATGGCTGTGGAGAGAATCGGCGTTGGAGCCGTCCGTGAGCATCCTGGCTTCGGCGGAGTCCATCGCTCCTGCAAGCCGGTACATTGCGCGTCCGCGGTAGTCCACGATGTCGCCGTGGCTGTACGAGCCGCCTGAGGTCGTGATCGCCGCCAGCGGGATATGGGCCGTCTGATCGGCCAGCGGGAAGCCGTCCTGGTTTACGTGCAGTTGGCCATCGGCTGAGAGATAGATGTAGTTTATCTGCTCGTCAGCCAGCGCGACGCCGGCTGCGCCCGCGAAGTCGCGCACAGCCGCGCCATCCATGAACCTGCCAGCCCGCACGCCGAACGTCATTGCGCCATCCTTGTACACCCGCAGGTCGCCGCTACGCCGCGCAACATCCAGCAGACGGTGCAGCATCTTGTAGTAACTGGTGTAGTACGGCGACTGGCCCACCGGGATGAACAGCACCTCCTGCTCTCTGTCGGTGGTTCCGCTGAGGGCGTTCAACTGGTCGTCTGATGGATAGAGCTCGGGCATGTTTGGTTATCCTCACGAGTTAGTGGTTGTGGATCTTTATTAGAGTTTGACTCGCTGACTGTTGCATTTGTCGATGCCCAGCAGCGGAGACTTCCGCGCTTCAATGTGTTTCAAGGAACTTGATCGTCGTCTGGCCGCTGATCGAGCTCGACTGCAGGTACAGCCGCTGCCGGCCTTCATCAAGCACGGCCCGCAGGACAAGCACGTCTTCATCGATTCCCAGCATCGCCTTGCCGAACAGCCCGCTGCCAAAGGGCGGCGACATAGAGGCGTCCACCCCGAAGCCGCCCGAGCCAAAAACATCTTCGCCCCAGGCCCATCGCGCCGCTCCTGCCGGCCAGGCCGCTGCGCTTGCCAGGGGCGTCGGGTCGATTCGATCCGTGCCGTGATCGCTCAGCAGGGCCAGCAGGCTGTTGCGGGCGAATTCACAACTGCGGCTGATCTTCACCTCGACCAGCAGGCCGCTTGCATCTTGCGGCAGCAGATGCGAAAAGTCGCTCTGCCGCTCCGTCCGCCCCACCGCGGCTATCACCACGTGCTGAGCCTGGTTCGATGCCGGCAGGCAGAACGCCCGCTCGTCTTCGCGGTGCGTCCAGTCAACAAGCCGCCCGTCCACGTAAAGCTGGTGAAGCTTGCCACCATTGGTCGAGCGGAAGGTCAACCGCCAGCCCAGCGGCCATGGCAGCGGATGGGCAACCAGCATGTCGATATTGTCCAGCGTGAAATCAGACATAGAGGGTCAGTCTCGCTGCGGCATCTGAAGGAATTGACACGTGTATTCGCACCAATAACCCCGGCCACGACGCATCGCTCCGGCCTGCTCGCATTGTTCCAGCAGCACGTCGGGAAACTCTCGGCCAAAACCATCCACCAGCAGGTGCCTCTGGCCGTCGACGAATGCTTCAATCGCCTCCAGGGCCTGCGTCAGCAGTTGCGGCGTCGGCCGCTGAAGCCAGCCCTTCAGAGTTATCCTGCGTCCGCGCATGCCCATGTCGACGATCATCTCGCCGTCGAGGCCGGCCATGCTCCGCCGCTCCACGTTTCGCTGCCACGGCCCGGCCTGAAGCGTGCATGGGCCGGATGAAAAAAGGTCTTGCCCATCCAGGGTCATCATTCGATCTCCTCCGCTTCATATGGCTCGTTGCCATAGTTGCATGCAGCGAACTTCAGCAACGCAGAGGCCGGTGCATGCTGCTCGTACTGGATCTCGCTGGCGGTCAGAACCGCGCAGGCAAGGGTTACCTGCCGGCATCGCTGGCCATCGCTGCTTCGCATCACCAGCCGCAACTGCCCCTGATCGCCAAGGGCCAGTTCCTCAGCCGCCTGGCAATCGCGAACACGAACCTCCACCAGGATCGCCACCGATCCTATCTGGATGGCTGACGGCAGCAGGTCGCCATCGCCCACGCTTGGGATCGCCTCGCTTCGGCGCCCCAGCCGGACCGACAGCGGCAGCGATATCGTCCTGCCAGCGAATTGAACCTCTTCAATGCGGGTAAAACGTGACATGGCTTTCTCCTGGACCTCAGCCGACTGGCAGTTGCTCGCTGTGAAACCTGAGTATCGCCGCCATCTCGCCTTCAACTGCTTCTTTCTTCTCTGCTTTGTCCGCCACCGCCACGCGCTCGAGTTCACTCGCCAGGCCAATCGGCAGGTCCTGGCAAAGGCCGCCGCGATATGGATCAGCCATGATCGCGGCAATGGCTGCCTGCATCAGTTCCCCAGGACGGTTGCGGGTGTCTGCCTGCCGGCTGCAGCGCGTCCGCACCAGCAGCCGCACCCTTAGACGTATCCATTGCCCCCCGGCGGAATCATCGGGCCGGAAGAACTCCTGGCTCTCGCCCAGCAACTCTGCGCGTGGCAAAGAGGTCTGCAAGGCACAGCCGCCGGCGGTCACCTCAGCGAACAGTCCGCTCTCGCGGAGGCACCGCACCAGGTCTTGAACAATGGCCGATGGTTCCGCCACGATCAGGCCCTCCTCAACTGCACGTTGCCCAGCGTCCGCGTCTGCTCGGCAACGCCGTCGCCATCGACATCAACCGCCAGGCGCAGTTGCACCTGCTGCTGGCGGAATATCTCGCGGTAATGTTGGGCCTTGATCCAGTTGGCCTCGCCCGAAGATGCGTTCTCGCTGCGGGCGGTGAAGATGCGCTCCAGCGCCCCATACGCCGCAGCCGTGCGAAGCTGAGCCGAGTCGGCGAAACCCGCCGCCGCGACCCCAGCCGCCTCGCCCAGCAGGCGAAGCTTCTCCGCCAGCACAGCCGAGGCCGCCTGAATCTGCGGCTCAAACGTCCGAACATGGAAGCTGGCGCCTTCGCAATCCGCAGGCGCCACGGTCGGGCCACTGCTGCCCGCACGAAGAACCGAGATGGTCAACTCTGAAGCTGAATCCACCGAGAGGATCTCATATGCATTGCCCTCGCACGGGGATGTCTGCCAGATATTGACCGCCATGCCTGGCTTGACGCCCGCGGAGGCGAAGTCCCCCTCCTGCCAATGCAGCTTGCCTTCGGCGATGCTCGCGCCGATGCCGCCGATCAACTGTTGGCTGGCGAAGCCGCCGCCAATGAATATGACCGGCTCGATGCAAAGAAGATCCCTGTCCTGACAGAAGCAAGTATCGCTCATTGTTTCCTCGTTGATTGTTGTGTGGTAGCACAGCCTTTCCAGGCTGTGCCCCACAGGCTGGAAAGCCTGTGCTACCTGCTAGCCTGTGCTAACCGCTGCCCGCGGGCGCTGGGGATGCCCCCCGACGCAGGCCTGCCTTTATGGATCGTGGTTTGCAGGTGGTCGTGAGGCATCCCCGGCGCCCGCGTGGACGCCGGTACAGATACAAGCCGGCCCGCTACGAAACATCCAGGCCCGTGATGATGCCGTGGGCGTTCTCGTTGCGAAGCTCCAGCGTGTACTCGCCGATGACCTCGCCGGCCTCGTAGTCGCCGGTGGCTGCAAGCGGCTTGTAGTGGAAGCTGCGCCCAGCCAGCGGCAGTACGTCCACGCGGCTGGAGTCCAGCAGCAGCACAGTGTTGGCCGGCACGCTGCGGCAGAGCAGCACGCGGCAGACGCCGAAGTCGCTCTCGTACACGCTCACCAGGTCGCGGTAGGAGGCATCGGCCGGCCCATAGGCGCGGCTGGACGTGATGAACGAGTTGATCCGCCGCTTCTGGTAGCCGTTGACAACGATCGTGTCGATCCGGCTGGAGGCCTGCTCCCAGATCAGCCGCATGGCCAGATTGAGCTGCGCTTCAGTCAGGTCGGCATCGGCAGGGAAGCCGCCCACGTTGGGCTTGAAGATATTGGTCGCCAGCGACGGGATGATGCCGCGCATCGTCCGGCGAACGCTCGCCGAGCCTTCGGCGTTGGCCGCCGGCGCAATTCCGTTGATGACCGTGTTCTCCAGGTCTCGCAGAAGCTCGCGCAGGCGCTCCTGCTTCTGGTAATCCACCTCGTCGCTGACCGAGAGCTTGCGGACGGCCAGATCGCTGCCGCTGACTCGCACAGCCGCCGCGAAGATCTGCGCCCAATTGCCCTTGCGGACGCGATTGGTGAAGCGGACGGCAGGCGCGTCATCGCCTTCGAGAGCGGCGTTGCCCAGGATGTGCAGCACCTGGTTGTCGTCCAAGTCCTCCGCCGTCGTCCCGCCATAACCGCGGACAACGGTGATCGTGCCGGCCTGCGCATCGACAGCCGTCACCAGCAGCAGTTCACCGCTGCCGTCGGGTCGTACCTGGTCGCCGACCTGGAACCGCCCAGCATGATCGACGCCGAAGGTGGCGTCCAACTTCTTGTCGGCCCAGGCTGCGTCATTGATCGCATCGGTGTTGGGCAGCAGGGCGTCTTCGAGCCACTCGTGATACGTGCTGGCCGCTGCGCGGGCGGCGTCGCCCAGGTGATCCAGCAGCGGCGTCTCGTAGGGGCTGACGATGCTGATGATGTCCGAAACATCTTCGACGGCTTCCGGAAGCGTCGCGCCAGCGGAATACGTTGCCTTGCCAGTGAAACTCATTTTCTTCTCCTAACTTGTGTTGTTGATTCGTGACTGTGCTCTTGAAATTCAGCCGTGCATCCTGGCGCGATCGTGCGCCTGCGGCAGCGTGGGCGTCTTGCCCGCGAGACCTAGCAATGGGTGTTTGTTATCTCGTCCGTGCGCTTTGGCGTCGCAGACGCAGGTACTGAATCACGTCGCGACGATCCCCGCTGGTGGCTGCCCTGTGCGCCACGCTGGCCAGTTGCGCCGCAAGCGAACCCTGGCTGGATCTTCCGGCAGCCGTCGGCGACGGCAGCGACGGAGCAGCCACCTCCGGCCGCAGCGATGGATTGTCCAGGAGCAATTGCTCCACGCCGCGAGCGATGCCCTGAGCGTCGACTTCCTCTTCAATATTCACGTACTTCCCGAGCATCCCGACGGCGGCCTGCGTCTGCGCCACGCCGCACTGCGCCAGCAACCGCTCAGCCGCCAGGCGGTTCTCGCCCACCATGACCTGGTGCCGCAGTTCGTCTGCCCTGGCCTCGGCGGTAGCCAGCTCATCCTGGCGGGCCTGCATCTGCAGTTGCAATTCGCTAAGCTGCTGCTGGACCTGCTGAAGCTGTCCCTCGGCCTGCTGAGCTCGCCGGCGATACTTGATCGATTCAGCCACCGGCACCAACTTCGCCGCGCCTGCCGCGGATGACTCATCCGCGTGTGGTGCAGAGGCCTCGTTTGAAAGCGAGCTTGGCATCTCGCTGGTCCTGGCGGCGGCATCCGCCTTGTCTGCCGTTTCCGGCTCAACCGTGCTGGTCTGTTCCAATGTCTCCTGCGACATGTTGCATCCTTTCGTGATCTGCAGTGTCATGTTCCGGTTCACGCGCTACTGCTTTACTGCGCTCCGACCGACCGCTCGTATCCCAACTCAGCCAGAATCCGCTCCAGCGGCAGCCCAAGCTGGGCCTTGGCCTGCGCATTTCGCAGTTGCTCGCTCTCGTCGCTCGGCAGGACGTTGGGCCAGTGAATCTCGATCCGGCGATCCTGCGGCCTGGTGCGAAACACGCCCGCCTCATCCAGCCATGCCAGGGCCAGCTCCGCGATCTGCTGCAGGCCCGCGCCGTACGTCAGCCGTTTGCGATTGGTCCGCGAGAGCAGGCCCGCCAGGCAAACCTTCAGTGCCGATGCGCTGGTGAGGTACCCCACGTTGTCCTTGATCAGCCCAGCTGCCAGCGGCGTGACGCCCGAGACCTTGTCGAGGGCTGAGCGAACCTGTTCGATGTGCGCATCCTCGCTCGGCGAGCCGCTGTCGTTGCCGAACTCCTCGATGCTGGCGTTTAGATTCTGCGTCGCCCACATCTGCCCCGGACCAACCGGCCGCTCAAGAAAATCGTCTATGCCCTTTCCCAGGTACATCTTGAACGACTGGTATGTCACCCGCTGAGCGCGGTCGCTCAGCCGCGTGTTAAGCTCATCCTGCAGCGGGATCAGCGGCTCGACGTCGCTCAGCCCGCAGTAGCTGCCGGCCAGCGCCACGTTCTGAATGTGAACGATTGGAAGGCGCGCCAGGCTGTTAGGCCCTTCAGCCGTCAATTGCCGATCCTCGTACCGCTGCCACCAGGTGGGGCTGATGATCTCGATGACCTCGACGCTGGCTGGGCGAGAGCTCCTGCCCCGGCCAAGCAGGCCAAACCACGGCCGGCGCGAATCCGCCAGCCGCGACGGATGCGCGTTGAATCGCTGCACCCACAGCTTGAGGCGGCGATAGTCGTACTCCTCTACCACCGGGAGGATTCGCGTCGCCTCGATGGCCTCCAGTTGCAGATGGGCTGCACAGTCGATGGCCGCCTGCAACCGAAGCCGCGGCAGATCGGCTGCATGTGGCACAGCCTTTGAAATATCAGAAGTGCCCGGCCGGCCCGCCGCGTCTTGGGCGGCGGCAACCGACGACGCTTCGTTTGACTCGGCGGCGCCGGCGGGAGCTGCGGTATGCGTGAAACTTGGCAGCGGCGCCAGAAGTCCGCCGGCCGGGATTCGAAGGGCTACATCAACAAAGCCATAGATGCTGCCAAGCAGCGCCAGTTCCTGAAGGAACCCAACACCGCCATTGGCATCCAACAAGGCGCTGAGAATCTTCTCGATTGCCTCCGCCTGCTGCTTATCAGCCGCCAGAGACCGGAACGAGGGAGCCTTGCCGAAGAGGAAATCGACCATCGTCTGCACGCGCCAGGCGATGTCATTTTCGATGACGACTTCCTTGCGGCGCACGTCGGTCATGGATTCGCCCGCCCGGCCACCGCCCGCGCCCGTGATGCGAGCCGGAAGGCCCACCTCCTGCGCCTGGAAGTATGGCCGGCTGTGCGAATTGAGGACGCCATTGGCAAGCCCGGCCGGGGCCGTCAGCGGATTACGGAAGTAGTTCCACAGCCGGCTGTATTCGCTTTGAACGGCTGGGGATTGCTGATCGACCAGGTATGAGATGTACTCGCTGTCGACTTGCTGCTGCTCGAAGTGTTCCAGTTCGAAGGCCATGTTCGCTCCTTACCTTTGCCCCCAGCGCCCCCAAATGCGCGCACGAAACGTGGCGATGATTTTTCGAACCACGCTGCAAGTTCGGTCCAGACAAGGTTTCAAGAAATGTGGAGAAATCTCAGAATTACCGTACGAGGCATTTTTGCCTGACCCGATTCCTGCGCACATTTTGGTGCATGGGAGTCTTTGTGGTGCAGGCGTCTCGCCTACAGATCCTGGGACGGCTCTTGGAGTGCGGCGGCACAGACGCCGCTTTGACTCTGGTCGTCAGCGGCGCACACTGCGCTGCAAAGAAGAATTGTCTTCCCCGGACAGAGCCAAGGCGGTGCCGCCGCCACTTCGTGGCTCTGTCACCGCACTCCATAGCGGCGCATAACGAGTTTCAACTGGACATGCTCTCTGTGGCCTCGCATAATCATCAGCACATGGCCAGTGAGTGACGGCTTGCTCTCAAATCGACAAAGAAAGGACGGTCACAATGACTCAGATTCCTCCTGCTTCGACCCCGCCCGAAAGTGGCCAAGCCGCTGTCATCCCCGGCGTCGTGGAAACCGACAAAGAGGCACGCAAGTGGGGCATGTTTGCACATCTTGCGGCATTGAGCATGTTCATCGCGCCGGCCGGCTTGTTTCTTGGGCCACTGTGTATCTGGCTGATCAAGAGAGACCAGTTCGCATTTGTCGACCGTCAGGGCAAAGAGGCGCTGAATTGGCAGTTGACGATGTTGATCGGGTATCTCATCAGTCTGCCATTGATGGCCATCTGTATCGGCGGTCTCACCTTCGTGGGCCTGCTCGTGCTGAACGTGATCTGTGTCGTCAAGGCGTCGATGCGAGCAAATGAGGGCATCGAATACAAGTATCCCTGGAAGATCAGTTTCGTGAAGTAGGCATGCGAGAGCCGGGTGCCATGCTTCCGCGTTGTTTGCGGAAGCATGTTACCTATCCTGAATGAGGACATGCTTCCGCATACGACAACAACGCGGAAGCATGGCACCCGCGAAAAGACGCGAAATCAATTATGGATGAACGAAGAAACACATACACAAGCCCGCTTGAATCGCGCTATGCGTCGCAGGCTATGCGGAAACTGTTTGGCGAGCAGCGGAAGTTTTCCACCTGGCGGCGGCTTTGGCTGGCGCTGGCTGAGGCGGAGCAGTCGCTGGGCCTGGCCATCACCGATGAACAGTTGGAGCAGATGCGGCTGCACCTGGACGACATCGACTTCAACGCCGCCGCTGCGTACGAGCGAAAGCTTCGCCATGACGTGATGGCCCACATCCACACGTTTGGCGACGCCGCCCCGCTGGCCAGGCCGATCATCCACCTGGGGGCGACCAGCCAGGACATCGTTGACAACACCGATCTCATCCTGATGCGAGAGGCCATCGGCCTGATCATCGCTCAGCTTGCCAACGTGATCGACGCCCTTGGCAGCTTCGCCCAGCGGCATCGCGACCTGCCCTGCCTGGCGTTCACGCACTACCAGCCGGCCCAGCTCACGACGGTGGGCAAGCGGGCGGCCTTGTGGTGCAGCGAATTCCTGAGCGACCTGGCTGAGTTGGAGCGTCGCCGGGACGAACTGCCCTTCCGCGGCATCAAGGGAGCAACCGGAACGCAGGCGAGTTTCCTCGCACTCTTCGGCGGCGACCATGACAAGGTGCAGCAGTTGGAGAGCCAAGTAGCTCAGAAGATGGGCTTCAAGAATATCTGCCTGGTAACCGGCCAGACCTACAGCCGAAAGATCGACGCAGCAGTCATCCAGTCCTTGGCGGGCGTGGCCGCAAGTGTTCACAAGTTGTGCAATGACATCCGCCTGCTGGCCAACCTGAAGGAGATCGAAGAGCCGTTCGAGTCAACGCAGGTTGGTTCAAGCGCGATGGCCTACAAGCGCAACCCCATGAGGTGCGAGCGTGCAACTGGCCTGGCGCGATACCTGATGGACATATCGGTCAGCCCGCTGCACACAGCGGCTGAGCAGTGGTTCGAGCGAACGCTGGATGACTCGTCCAACAAGCGGCTGGCCGTGCCGGAGGCGTTCCTGACGGCTGACGCGATCTTGCAGATCGTGCTGAATGTTTCGCGCGGGCTGGTTGTGTACCCGGCGATCATCGCGGCGCACGCAGGGGCGGAGTTGCCCTTCATGGCCAGCGAGAATATCCTGATGGCTGCGGTGGAGGCCGGCGGCGACCGCCAGGACCTCCACGAGCGTATCCGCCGCCACAGCCAGGCCGCCGGAGAGCAGGTCAAGCTGCACGGCCAACCCAATGATCTGATCGAGCGACTAAAGGCCGACCCGGCATTTGGCAAGACCAACATCGACGCCCTGCTCCGGCCGAGCGAATTCATCGGCCGGGCGCCGCAGCAGGTCGACGCCTTCATTTCCCAGCAGGTCGAGCCCGTCCGCCAGAAGTATCGCCACGCCTTAGGCCAGATAAGCGAACTGAAGGTGTAACTTATCCTCTGGCGGCATGGCGGCAGGCTTCGGCCGCCATGCCACCAGAAATAGCTCCTACTCCACCTGTCCGCGGATTTCGCCGTCGGGGTTTTGTTCAGTATGGACTTGAACGTAGGCCCTGCCGGCCCGAATTTCATCTATCAGGGCCTGCAGCGATCGGCCTTGCAGTTCGCCCATCAGGTCCTTGCTGGTCAGCGTTCCGGAGGCCAGCTTGCCCTCAACGCGAGCTTCCTTCTGGCCGGTCTTGGGCAGGGTGTACAGCGGCATGACTTCCGGCCCATTGGCGCCGCTCTTTCCAAGGTGAATGTGCGCGGCTCGAACGTTGTGCAGGTTATGCACCGTCAGGTCGTACTTCATCTCCGTCGCGTCAGGATTCACGTGCAGGGCCAATTCGCCCGTGGCCTGCGTTTTTACCGGAGGCACGACCTGGTCGCCGGTGAGCTTAGCGTGGTAATTCGGGCCCGTGGCGCACCCGCCGACGGTAAAGGTCAGTAGAACTAATGCAGACAGTGCGAGCAACGATGCCGCTTTCATAGGTTTCTCCTTTGAAGGTTGCACTTAGGTCTTTCCCTTGCCGCATTGTAGGCGCGCAAATATCACGTCCAGCACAAAGTTAAGCGGCATCTTCAAGAAGCCGGGCCTTTCTATCTTCCTCAAACCCGCATCGACTTAGGCGTGATGATTGATACCCAGCCCTGATTTGAATGCACCTTGATCACGCGATATGGTTATGTATGCCCGGGGGCTGAATGTTCACAACTTTGAACAGAAGCATCGGAAACTTGATCGGCTGGCGCGTCAGCGGCAGAATGACCGATGATGATTATGTCTTGATCGTATCCCAGCTGGAGTCGCTCATGCGCCGCTACAGGCGGGTGCGGGTGCTCTTTGAGTTGCACGACTTTTCCGGCTGGGATGATGGCACGGCCTGGGATGAACTTGTTTTCACCCGCGAGCACCGCCGCCATATAGAGCGGATCGCAATCGTGGGTCAGAAGGCATGGCAGAAGTGGATGTTCCGCCTGGGCGGGCCTTTCGTGCAGAGCGATCTGCAATACTTCGATGACTCGGAAATTGACCTGGCGTGGCAATGGTTGCACGAGGGCAATGAGGCGATACTATCGGCTGCGGCGACAAAGGAGCAGAAGATATGAAGACTCTCATCGTGCATTACTCCCGGACGGGAATTACCAGGAAGGTGGCCCAGGACCTGGCCGGCTTGCTGCAGGCAGACCTGGAAGAGGTGCTGGACCTCAAGGATCGCGCTGGCGCGGTGGGCTTTCTGGGCGGAGGCAAAGACGCCGCGCTGAAGAAGCTCACCGAGATATCGCCCTCCGGCAAGGATGCAGGGCAATACGACCTGGTCGTTGTCGGCACACCGGTCTGGGCGTTCACGATGGCGCCGGCGATTCGAACCTGGCTGACGCAGCACGCCGCCCAAATCAAGAGCACAGCCTTCTACTGCACGATGGGAGGCAGCGGGCAGGAGCGCACCTTCCGCGATATGGAAGCACTCGCCGGCAAGACCCCACTGGCTACGCTGGCGCTTATCGACAGGGACGTCAAAGCCGACCTGCACAAGACGGCCTTGGAGCAATTCGCCAAGCAGATTCAGGAGGCCGCCAAGCCGTAGCATAACACCTCTACGCGGCGGCGGTTTAATGCCTTCACAGGAAGGCCATTGGCACTGATATGATGTTTTCCTCGTAAAGACGTGGCGTCGTGTCATTGTTGATGAGCAGTCCCATGCGGCAGCGATGCTCGTGCATGAAGTCTTTTAGTGAACGAAGGTCGCGCGGCTCGATTGACTGCGAATGCTTGATCTCGACAGGAACAAGACCGAAATCGCCCTCCAAGACAAGATCGACTTCCGCGCCGGCGGACGTCCGGTAGAAGTAATAATCGAAGCTTGCGCCCACGCAGATCAATTGGCGGATAATTTCCTCGCTGACCATTGCCTCCCAAGATCGGCCAACTTGCGGATGTCCCAGCAACGCATCGATGTCGGGAATCCGCAGGAGGTAGTGCAGCAGGCCGCTATCGCGCAACTGCCCCTTGGGATGCTTAACGATCCGCTTCATGGCGTTCTTCTCGTAAGGCGGAATGCGTCGCCAGATAAACGTGCCATGAGCGATCTCAAAATAGTCGCGGACCGTCGGCGCGCTGATTCCCAAGGCCCGTCCGACATCGGAGTAATTGATGACAGACCCGGACAGGCTGCCCAGCATCTGAAGGAACAGGCGAAACTTGGACTGGTCTAGAGACGGGAACAGGCGCGCGACATCGCGATAGAGGTACGTGCGGATGTACTGATCCATCCATATCTGTCGAAATCGATCCGTCTTCTTTATCCACGGCTCTGGGTAGCCTCCACGGAACCAGTAGTCGTGAACAGCGCGCAGGCCGCCGCGAGGCTTTAGAGTCTCGAAGTCCGCAGCCTTGGTCTTCCGATCAGCCAGCAGGCGCGCGAAGGCCAGCCCCCTCGCGGGGCGAACCTCGCTCCAGGCGAATGGCGCCATCTCGATGATCCCAATGCGCCCGGCCAGGCTCTCAGAGATTGATTTGAGAAGCTCCGGAGAACTGGAGCCAGTAATGACAAACCGGCCCGGCCTGCTTCGTTGGGCGTCAATAGCCACCCGCAAGGCTGGGAACAGCGCCGGGAGCATCTGGGCTTCATCGATAGCCAGTCTTTGCGGGTTTAGGCGCAGAAACAATTCCGGATCGCGCGCGATGATCTGCTGATCGCTGATCCTCTCTAGGTCGAATCGCTTCCAGCCGGCCCCCAGCGTTCCAAGAAGAGTCGTCTTGCCGCACTGCCTGGGCCCGATGATCGCAACGCATGGAAATACCGTGAGAAACTCACGAAGGAGGGATTCATAAGCTCGTTTCATACCTTGCATATTAAAAGGCTGCCTTTCATTTTGCAAGGTATCTTTTTTGGGCGGTTTCTACAGCAGCGGCGAGATGGCGAAGGCGAGGCGCTGCTTGAGTCTCTGCTGCCAGGGCAGGCGATCCACCTCCTGCAATTTGACTTCCCTGCTCTGCGTAAAGTCATATTCCAGTTCGGCTCGAAGATCCTTGGCGAAGGTCTCGTCCAGGACTGTCGCAAGCACTTCGCGATTGAGGTAGAACGCGCGGGCGTCGAGGTTTGCCGAGCCCATGATGGCGGCTGCGTCGTCGGCGACGGCAGCCTTTGCGTGCAGGATCGCCCGCTTGCGCTCGAAAATGCGCACGCCCCGGCGCAGCAGGTGGTGATACCACAGCCTGCTGGCCAGGCAGACTATTGGCAGGTCGCTCTTGTGCGGCAGCAGCAGGCGCACATCCACGCCGCGCCGGGCCGCCTTGGTCAGTTGGTGGACGATACGGTAATTCGGCAGGAAGTACGCACTGGCCAGATAGACGTAATGCCTTGCGTTGCGGATCAGCGAATTGTAGGCATTGACGATTGTCCGCCGCGGATCAAGAGGAACGGGCGACTGGAACCACACCATGGACGGAGCATAGTTGCGGGGCTGCTGTCGCAAGCGAGGCGCCAGGCCCCACGAATTCATATACGTCTTGTCTACCAGCATGCGCAGGTATCGGGCGGATGGGCCGATCATCTTCATTGCAAAGTCCCGCCAGTGGTGCTCGTCGGTGCCGTCGCCGTCGTATTCATTGCCGATATTAAGCCCGCCGATGAAGGCCACCTCGTCGTCCACCGCCAGGATCTTGCGATGATCGCGGGCGATTACCTCCCAGATGCGCGTCACGGGCCTGGGCAGCAATGGGTTGATCGCATACACCTCGCCGCCACAGCGGCGAATCAGCTCGAAGTGCCGCGTGCCAATGTCGCAGCAGCCTATCGCGTCGTACGCCACGCGCACCATCACGCCGCGCCGGGCACGCTCTGCAAGGGCTTCGGCGAACGTCATGCCGACCCGATCATCGCGGAAGATATACATGCACATGTCCACGCGATTCCTGGCGCAATGGATGGCCTCGAGCATGGCTGGATACGCCTCGTCGCCATTGGCCAGGAGTTGCACCTGGTTTCCCAGCGTGATGCCCTGGCGGGGCAGTCGCCGCTCGACGAATCGCCCCATGCCGCGATGAACTAGCAGTTGCTTCAGCACGCCTTTTTCCCTATTCTGTTTGCCACGTCATTGTAAGTAACCTAGCGGAAAGAACCATGGCTTTCGCCAAAACACATAATCAATTAGCAGGACGGACGTTGTGGATTCCTCGCATGACCTACATCGGCGCGCGGATGATGGCGGCTGTGTTTCGCTCCGCCGGAATCGAATCGCAGCCGACGCCGCCCTCCGATGAGCGAACGCTGGAGTTGGGCGGCCTGTACACCAGCGGCGAGGAGTGCTACCCGGAAAAGGTCACTCTCGGCGACTTCCTGCGGATCATCCACAGCCCGGGCTTCGATCCGGCCAGGCATGCCTTCTTCATGCCCACGGCTGAGGGGCCCTGCCGCTTCGGCCAGTATGCGCCGTACATGCGACAGGTCCTGGATGAGATGGGCTACCAGCAGATTCCGATCCTCTCGCCGACCTCCGCGAACGGATACGATGGCCTGGGCGAAAATGCCCTGCAGACCATGCGCCACATGTGGTGGGCGGAGATCGCCAGCGACGTGCTGCGAAAGATGCTGCTGAAGACTCGACCCTACGAAACGCAGGCTGGCGCAGCCGATGAAGCCTACGCCAAGGCGATGGACATCGTCGAGAAGATCGTTGAGGACCCGCACCTGAAGCATTCGCGCCGCCTGGGGGCGACGATCGAGGCGCTTATCCAAGCCCGTGACCTGTTTCGCTCCGTGCCAGCCCGCTATACGAAGGACAAGCCGCTCATCGGCGTGGTTGGCGAGATCTTTTGCCGGCTGAACACGTTCAGCAATTACGACGCCATTCGCAAGATCGAGGCTCACGGCGGCGAGGCCTGGTTGTCTGATGTAACTGAATGGGTCTGGTACACCAACTGGTCGCAGAAGAACCTGCTGCGGCGCGACGGCAAGACGCTCAGCATGGACATGCTGAAGGCCCTGGCAAAGAACGCCCTTCAGAAGCGCGACGAACATAAGCTTCTCGAACCATTCAAGGATGATTTTGCGGGATACGAGGAGCCGCACGACCTTTATTCGCAAGTGCTCAAACCGGGCTGGCCCTACCTGCCTGCTGACGGCGCACTGGGCGAGATGGCTTTGTCAGTAGGAAAGAGCGTGTATCTGTATGACCGCGGCGCCGACGGCATCGTGGACATAAGCCCGTTTTCATGCATGAACGGCATCGTGTCGGAGGCTGTGTACCACAAGGTATCCAAGGAACATGACGATATCCCAATCCGCAACTTCTACTTCGATTCATCAAGCTCGAACATGGAGCGCGACCTGGATATCTTCATGGAACTCGTCCGCAGCTATCAGAAGCGAAAGGACAGGCCACGCACCTACCCGGCGTTCTTTGAGTAAACCCCCAATGACGAAGCTCGAATGCCGAATCAACGGCGAAACGGCAATGACGAATGGCGCTGCCGAGCTCGTCATCTGCATTCGGACTTGTTTCGCTATTCGAGCTGCGTCATTCTTAGTCTGTAAAGAGACCTGGGAAACACAGTGGCCCAGGGCTAGCATGATACTTGTATGATTGAACCAATTGACGTTCAGGACTGCCGTGCCGGCATGGCCCATCCGCTGGGGCGGGCCATTTCCGAATCGGGCATGAGCTCGCTGGAGGCCTACCGCCTGGCTATGCGGCGGTTCTCCGATTCGCATCATCTGCCGCTTAAGAGCCAGGCCACCTGCCCCACCTGCCGGCAGGTGGTGCCCGCGACGTTTCTCCAACATTCTGTCACCGGCGTCTCAGTAGCGCAGGCGTCGCCGCAGATCATCCTGGAATTCGACTGCCCGTCGTGTGGCCGGTCGCGACAGGTGCATCACGACTGCATCTGGACGCATGTCCGCAGCGATTATCCCGGCAGCGCCGCACAAACGTTCTCCGGCAGCCGGATTCATCCGATCATCCGCCGCCTGCCGCGAACCGTCGAGACGCTCTGCCCGCAGTGCAGCGCGATCGTCGTCGGCAGGTACTTTGTCGAGGATGGGGCCGTCTACATCGAGAAGACCTGCCCGCAGCACGGCTACTTTCGCGACTGCATCAATTCCGACGTGCTGCTGTTTTCCAAGGCCGCCTGGTGGAGCTTCGAGGAACATCCCGGCCAGAAATTTCCGCAGGTCACGGGCGGCCTGCACTGCCCCAGCGATTGCGGCCTGTGCAATCAGCACCTGTCCAGCCCATGCCTGGCGCAGATCGATCTGACCAACCGCTGCAACATGCGCTGCCCGATCTGCTTTGCCAATGCCGGGACGGCCGGCTATGTGTACCAGCCGTCCTTCGAGGAAGTCGTCCGCCAGTTGCAGGTTCTGCGCGACCTTCGTCCGATCCCCTGCACAGCCATCCAGTTCACCGGCGGCGAGCCGACGGTTCACCCGGACTTCCTGAAGATCGTCTCGACCGCAAGGGACATGGGTTTTTCGCACATCCAGATCGCAACTAACGGCATCCGAATTGCGGATCTGGATTTTGCCAAGGCGGCGCACGAGGCCGGCCTGCATACGCTGTATCTTCAGTTCGATGGCGTCGGCGAGGAGCACTACCAGCAGACGCGGAACTATCCAGGCATCTGGGCCAAGAAGCTAGCCACGATCGACAATTGCCGCAAGCTCGGAATGAAGATCTGCCTGGTGCCCACCATCCTCAAGGGCATCAACGATAAGCAGGTCGGCGAAATCTACAAGTTCGCCGTTGCAAATATCGACGTCATCAGCGCCATCAGCTATCAGCCGGTCTCCTTCACCGGCCGCATCGACATGGCCGAGGTCGCCGCCCGCCGCTACACAGTTGGCGATCTGGCCCACGACATCGCAGCCGCCAGCGGCGCATCGCCTCTGAGAGACATGTTCCCGCTGAGCATCGTCGTTCCGCTGGCGCAGATACTGGAGGCCCTGACGGGCAAGCCGAAGGTTCGCCCCTCCTGCCATCCGGATTGCGCATTTGGCACATACTTCCTGGTATCCCCGGATGGCAAGGCCTATCCATTCCCGCAGGTGGTTAATGTGGAGGGCATGTTCACCGAGATGAACCGCATCGCCGCGCGGATCAATCGACGCGGGCGGGCTAATTGGCTGGACAAGTGGAGCGTGCTCCGCATGTTTAAGCGGCATTTCAACCGCCAGGCTGCCCCGCCAGACCTGACCGTCAAGCGGTTCATTCGCTCACTGCAGGGG
>CAYQJH010000040.1:0-23556 GCA_964417755.1 uncultured Planctomycetaceae bacterium | reverse complement strand
CTTCAGCCTATGACCGTCTGTTGGGTTGCTGTTCAATTCGTAATTCGCAACCCTGCTCTGCGAAGCCCGCTACGCAGGGCGAAGCAGAGTGCGAAACTCGCAATGGTTATTTTCCGCCGTTTTCCAGGTACGCCGCGGCGTCGTTCATTGTCGCAAAGCCTTCGATGGCCGTCAGTACATAATTACGTGTCGAGTTGTCCCGCAGCGGCATGATGTCCAGAAATTCCGGATCGTGCGAAAACCGCCGCAGGTCGTCAAGGCTCTGGTAGCCGATCATGCCGCAATACTGCTGGTTGCACGGCCCCTTGTAGATCATCCGAGTCAGCCCATAGAGCAGCACCTTGGCATGGTGCCGATCAAGGATCGGCTGGACGAGCCGCAGGTATCGGGCATAATCGCCTTCCTTGCCCGCAACAATGTCAAATAGGTTGAGGACGACAATCACGTAATGTCTCCGTCGTGGCTGAAGGCAACCAACTTACGCCCCCCGAGGCGATTTGACAATAGACAACAGCCACGGCGAACCGCAGAATATCGAATAACAAGTTTCCAATTCCTGCACAGTGAACTGCAATGTCACTCCCGTGCTCTTGTGGGGTGTTCGCATAACCGAGTCAGCACCCCCAAGCAAACGACAACGGACGCTTGGGGGTGGCACCAATGTCAATAGTATGTACTGACTTTACGCCGCCTATTGAGTCAGGCCGTGTTTGGCCGATAAGATATCAGTCCTGCAAATGCGCTTGACAATTACGCGGGCTTGGACGAGCCTAAAGCGTCGTGAGTCTTTGGTCCGCCTGCCGGAATGTGCATGGATAGCAGGTGACGATCTTGTGTCATGCGGGCCGAAAGTAGAAAGGAGAAAGTAGACCGCGGTAGAGCAGTATGTTCGCATGTCGGCGCCCAGGCGCGGATGTGGCGAAGCTGCCGTTTCTACTTTCTGCTCTCTCCTGTTCTACCGCTCTAAGCTGTTTTCAACCGGCGGTTGAAAGCAGATTGGCGGCAAGGAGGTCGCGATAATGCGAAGACAGGTGCTCTGGCTGCTGATGGCTGCGGCGATGCTTTGCTCAGCCGGCTGTAGTTGGTTTTCCGGCAAGCCGGCGGAACTGGTAGCCCAAGGCCAGCCGACGATTGCCGACGTGCCGCTGCCGGAAGGTTTTTATGTCGCTGCTGAGAGGAAGTCGCTCGGCGGCGGGGCGCGATTTGCCGATTACAGGTTCAAGGGCCGGTCGGATTACTTTGCCGTCTGCCGGTTCTACCAGCGGCAAATGCCAAGCGCCCAATGGACCATGGTTCGCGATATGTCCATGGACAAGAGCACCAGCATGGAGTTTGACAAGGGCAGCGAACGCTGCTCAATTACAGTCAGCAAGGGCGACTGGTGGTACAAAACGTATATTAGAGTTGTGATTTCTCCGGTAGGGGCGATGAACCGCCCATCAGAGCCGCAGGCTCCGACTCCGCCGGGAAGCTAATCAATAACTAACAGCAGGTAGGTAAATGAAATCCGAACGTCGTCACGAACTTCATCAGAATGCGTTTGAACGGTGGCTTTGGAAGGCGCATGGCTACATCAAGGCCCACAGCAACCTCTTTGTCTGGGGACTGCTGGTGCTGGCTGTGCTGGTGCTGGTCGGCGTGATCTGGCACCGCCAGAGCGTGAAGACCGAGATGGAATATCAGCAGGAATTCACCCAGTGGGCGGCTGACGTAGCACCGCCCCAGGATGCCCCAGACGCTGAGATCATCAGCCACCGCCGGCACATCATGGAGAATGACAAGAACCCTTATCGTGCTGCGACGGCCGGCTACAACCTGGGCCAATACTATTACCGCAAATACATGGCCAGCCAGGACAAGGCTGACCGCGACCAGTTGGCCAAGCAGGCCGCCGAAGCCTTCACGACCGTCATCAACAAGTTCACGCAGGAACGCATCATAGTGGCCAAGGCTCATTTCGCCCTGGGCAAGTTGTATGAAAGCCAGGGCGACCTGGCCAAGGCTGAGGGCGAATACAACGCCGTGCGGGCCATGACCGACCTGAGCAATGTGCCGGTAGTCGAGATGGCCGGCGAGGCAATTCGCGCTCTTCAGGGCTTCAAGCAACTGCCGACCTTCGCCAGCACGCGCCCCGCCACGGAGCCGGCCGAAACCCAGCCGGCCACCGCCTCGGCGCCGGCGACCGCTACTGCCCCATCTGGGCAGTAACTGTAGATGCGCCCCTTGCGGAAGCGGCGATGCTCGCTAAAGACGGATTGTGCTTGAACGCCAGTGGTATGACGGATAAAGTTTGCTGATCGCTCCAAGTGCTTGTGCAGTCTGAACCGGGAAAGTTTGGCTGCCGCTTGAGATAATCATTACCCAAACGTGTTGGAGGTAGTCTGGCATGGCAGATTTGCAGGCGTTAGCGGATGCACTGATTAAGGGCGACCGTAACAAGGTCGTCGAGTTGACCAAGAAGGCGATTGAAGAAGGCGTCGCTCCTCAGCAGATCCTGGAGCAAGGCCTGATCGCCGGCATGAGCGTTGTCGGCCGGCGCTTCAAGGCCAACGAGGTCTACGTGCCCGAGGTCCTCATCGCCGCACGCGCGATGAAGGGCGGCATGGAGATTCTCCAGCCGGCGCTGAGCAAGGCGGGCGTCCAGCCTGTTGCCACCGTGGTGCTGGGAACCGTCAAGGGCGACCTGCACGACATCGGCAAGAACCTCGTCGGCATGATGCTCACCGGCGGCGGCCTGAAGGTCGTCGATATTGGCACCGACGTGCCGGCTGAGAAGTTTGTCGAGGCCTGCAAGGCGAACAACGCCAAGCTGTGCGCGATGAGCGCACTGTTGACCACGACCATGCCGCAGATGAAGGAAGTCGTCAAGGTCATCAAGGCCTCCGGCATTCAGGTCAAGACGATGGTTGGCGGCGCGCCGGTAACCCAGAGCTTCGCCGATGAGATTGGCGCCGACGGCTACAGCGCCGACGCCGCCTCCGCCGTCGACCTGGCTAAGAGCCTGCTGTAGCTCATAGTCAATGGCTAAGAGCGCCTGTATCCGGCCGTGGGCGCGGTTCCTGCAAACAGGATTCGCCCTCACGGCCGACTTTTTTGTCTAGCCTCTGCCATGCGTTGGCATTTTGACCCGACCGGGGGCCGGATAGCAATGTCCGAATCTCCAAGAGATTATGATGCGTCTGTTGTTCTGTACCGCGAGGCACAGAAGCTTGGTCGGGTTATGCGCATGCTTCCCTTGATAGCACTGATTGGTGTATTTCTTATCATCTGGATATGGGATCCGAATCTTCCGGGTCTTGTCTGGTCGGTTACCATGACAATCATGGCAATGCTTTTTGGCTTGATGCTCTTCTTAAATCTCTACACGTTTACCATAGAGGTAGGCATGAGCGGGTTGATCCTCAGGAGTCCGTTCGGCTTCAGATGCTGGGCAGTCGATCCGGATGAAATCGTATCAACAGAGGTCATAAACATCGCCGAACTGCGGGAGCCGGGACGGAAGGTGCATGGCCTTAAGCGCCTGCATATCGTTCATCTTCGTCTTGCCGAAGGCGTTGATCGTCTGTTTTACACAGCAAATCCTCAGACTCTTCTGAAGGCGATGGATGAAGCGTGTCATTTGGAGAATCGTCAGACCAAGCGGCAGTCGTCGATTGGCGTCGCGACTGCAAGAAAAGAAATGTTTTGGCTTGTAGTGCTGGCTGCTTCTTTGTTATCGCTGGTGGCAGGAATTGCTTTTCGATCACGCATATGCGTGTTGTTGAGCATGATTGGCTTCTCTTCATTAACAGTGCGAAGTTTGATCTGCTTCATCAAGGCTGGGACTCGCCAGGACGTGGATTCGATTTCTCACGCAATAACGTCCAAGTTCAGTGAGGTTATCTGCGGCAGGCCGCTTCCGTTTACCAGCTATAGACGTCGAGGCATCATTGCCAGCGTCTTGTATATCATCGTCTTCTCAGTTCTCTCTGCAGGAATCCTGTTGTACGTGCTGAAGGATTCTAATCTTTGGATGTGAAAGTTTCTTCATCGTTGAATCGCATATCAAAATCTCAGTCAGGAACCAGATAGAGCCTGCACGTCAGTGATGATGTTATCATCCAAGTGCGGCCTGTGCGGCGTTGTAGCCGCACATTCCGTGGACGCCGCCGCCGGGCAGGGTAGATGACGAGCAAATGTACAGACCCTTCGCACTGGTGGCGTACGGCACAATCCTGACGGCTGGGCGAAATAGCAACTGCCGCCAGTCCATCGCGCCGCCGTTGATGTCCCCGCCGACGCAGTTGGGGTTGTAGGCTTCCAATTCTGAGGCGCATCGCGTGTGGCGCGCCAGGATAAGCTCGCCGAAGCCGGGTGCGAATCGCTCCACCTGACGCTCTATCTGTTCTGTCATGTCCACGCTTGAACCATTGGGCACGTGGCAATATGCCCAGCCCGTATGCCGGCCAGCCGGTGCACGCGACGGGTCAAATAAGCTCTGCTGGGCCAGCAGGACGAACGGCCGCTGCGGATGCTCGCCGCGAGCCACCTGTGCTTCCGAATACGCAATTTCCTCCAGGCTGCCGCCAAGGTGCACCGTGCCTGCTCGCCGGCATTCAGCCGCATGCCACGGGATCGGGCCCGACAAGGCCCAGTCGATCTTGAAGATGCCCGGCCCGTAGCGATACCGCTCTAACTGCCGCCGATAGAACCCGCTCAGCCGGCTACCGGCCAGTTGCAGCACTTGCCGAGGCGCGACGTCGAGGAAGGTCATCTGGCTGGGCGGCAACTGGTCGAGACTCTTGATTTGCAGGTTCGTAATAACTGCTCCGCCCGTGCTCTGCAGGCGTGCCGTCAAGGCATCAGCCAGCGATTGTGATCCGCCTCGCGGCATGGGCCAACCGACGGCATGGGCAGACAGGCCCAGCACCAATCCGAATGCCGCCGAAGGAGCACGCTCCAGGCTAAGGAAGGAATGGGCTGCCAGCCCCGCGAAGAGGCCGCGTGCCCGCTGGCCGGTGAAGCAGGCCTCCGCCAGGCCTCGCGCCGATCGGGCCGCCTTCAGGCCGAACCGCGCCAGGACAAGCGGATGGTGCGGAAGACGCAGCGGCCCAAGAATGTCGCGGACCAACTCGTCCCATCGCTCGACCAGCGGGCTCATCAGTTCTCTGTACGCGGCGGCGTCTTCGCCAAGCGTGCCGGCGGTGCCAGCTACGGAGCGTTCGAGCATAGCCGCCGTGCCATCGTCGAAAGGATGTGCCAGCGGGCTTGGCGGGTGAATCCACTCCAGGCCGAACCGGCCGAGGTCCAGTTGTCCAAAAAAGGGCGACGTTAGCGCCAGCGGATGAATCGCTGAGCAGACATCGTGATGAAAGCCCGGGAGCGTCAAGTCAGCCGTGCGAATGCCGCCGCCGATGGTCGCCGATTGTTCGACTACCACCGCTTTCAGGCCGGCCCTGGCGCAGGCAATGGCAGCGGCCAACCCATTGGGTCCCGAGCCGACAACAATCGCCTCAGCCTGCCCCAAGTGGGCCAATGCGTCCGCAGATGAACCGCCCATTTGTGCTCCCGAAGACGAAGAAGCTGTATGAAGCATATTAGGTCGGACTTGCGACAGGTCAGAGATGGGATGGAGGGCTATTTCGTAAAGCGCTTGAGCTGGCCATGCCTGTCCAGCAGGCCCGGCCTACGCCAGGCAATTACCATCAAGAGGAACCCGAATGCCGCCAGTGCGACCGGCCATGCGTACACATCCTCGAAGTGGCGGGCGGTCAGCCGCTGGATGCCTGCTCCCGCATAGAAGAGGCCTGAAAAGAAGAATGATTTCATCTGCTTGGGCACGCTGCCGAAGACGAATCCCAAGGCCGCCAGCGGCAGCAGTATCTGTGGCAGGGTCCAGTCAGCCGGGCTTGCGGCCCAGGCGCCATCAAGTTCGAGCGACAGGATCGGAATGAGAATGTGCGAAGGGGCCAGCCAGAACAGCAGCGTAGCGATCCGCCTCAGCCAGTAGCTGCCGGCAGAACGGTCAGCGGCTGCTCCCGCCAGAAGATACGCCAGGCCAGTGATGGCAAAGCTGTATTCAATGCCGTACTTGATGTCTAGGCCCAGCCATTTAGTGAGCGGGCCATACTTGGCGATGGTGGTCATTGCGGCAATCAGAACCAGTATGCCGTCAATGTAGAAGGGCCCCGCCAGATGCGGCTTGCGCAGGCGCAGATCGAGGGCCATGGCAATGGCGAGGATGAGCAAGCCTGGCGCGATGTACCAACCCGCGATTTTGTCGTACTGCTGACGTTCCAGCAGGTCTCGCAGGCCTAGCGGGGCGAAGATCGCCGTTGCGAGCAGCAGCAAGCTGACGGACAAGACCAGTGAGAATATGCTCGTGCGGGTCTGCCGCCAGAACCAGAAGCTCATCGCTGCCGACGTCGAAGCTGTCAGAAGAAACTGAACATTATTGAGTAGCGGCAAGAGCAGATCCTGCCCCAGCGGCACGGAGGTAAGCCACCCTGTAGAGTCAAACACGGTTGCCGCCAGCAACGGCCAGGATAGAGCGGCCGCCAGAAGCATGACGACCGCGATGCGTTTGATTCGCCATCGCCAGAGCATCTGCCCCAGCACCAGCGAGCCTGCCAGCACTGCCATCGGTACCGCCACGCGCTGCCAGTTGGCCAGATGCTGCCAGGCGAAACATCTCATAAGGAAGGCGGCGACAATGCATGACCATGCCCCCAGATGCAGGACAACCTGCGAGAACGAAATTCGCCTGGCATCCAGCATCCAGAATTCCTCGTGCTGCCGCAGGTGCTCGTACTTGTCGATGAAGTAGTCGTATTCCCGCGGGGAGATCAGGCGGTCCTTCTGCCATCGCGAAAGCTCGCTGATGTGCCGCTCGATGCCATGTTCCAGAATGTCGCCAAGCAGCGTGGGATTGGCTGAGACGGCCTCGCCGTCCTGGAACCGCTCGATGTCGCGCAGGAAAGAATCGGCGCTGCCGTAGCGATGCCGTGGATCCTTTTCCAATGCCGTCAGGCAGATGGCCTGGATCGATCCGGGGATCTCGCTGTTCAGCGTTCGCGGCAGGGGCGGGTCGCTCTGGCGGATGGCGTGCAATGTCTGGCTAGCCGTCGAGCCCGAAAAAGGCCGCTGACTCGTAAGAATCTCAAACAGGATCACGCCCAGGGCAAAGACGTCGTCTGTTGGTTTGGGCCTTTGGCCCAGAGCCTGCTGCGGTGACATGTAGGCCGGCGTGCCACGGATCGCGACGGCATCAATGTGAGCAGCTTCTTCGGCAATGCCCATATCGAGAACCTTCACCAAGCCGGCCTGATCTACCAGCACATTGCCGGGCTTGAGGTCGCGATGCACTATGCCGCGCCGATGCAGTTCAGCTACCGCGCGAAGTACTTGGCTAAAGACGCTCAATTTGTCCGCCAAGTTAAGGTGTGCGGCAGCCCGATCGATGGGCTGGCCGTCGACGAATTCCATCACCATGAATGGCGGATCGGTCTGATCGCTGAGGCAGTAGATGGTGGCAATATTTGGATGATTTACGCGGGCCAGAAGCCGGGCCTCATGCGGCACGGCTATCGCATGTGCGCCGATCGAGGCGGCTGTTGGACACTTGATGGCTACAAGGCGATCCAGGTGAATGTCTCTGGCTTTGAAGACGGTGCCGTAAGCTCCTTTGCCGATGATTTCCAGCAGTTCGTATTGACCAGCCAGCAGGGGAGCCAGTTTGTCGCGAACGCTCTGCCCGGCCGCGTAACCCGCAGCCTGGCGCAACTGTGCGAGCAACGTTTCATCAGCTTGGTGCAAGGCCACGACGGCCGCACACGCTGCGCATGACTTCAAATGCTCGTCAACCAGTCGGCTGTCTTCCGCATTCGACAGCCCGCCGGCACGCTCGCAGAGCTTCTGTTGTCGGGGACATTGCATCATTGCTGGACTGGCTCCATAGACTCGGTCAACAAGGGACGATCCTGCTAACAATCCGCGTCAACGACGGGCGCCAATTCGCGAATTCTCGCCAGCACCCGATGCTTTACCTGGTATACGAAATCCTCAGATACCTGCAGCCGCCGGGCGACCTCCCTGGCCGGCAGTTGCTCCAGCGCAAACAACTGAAAGGCTTCATAGCTTCGCGCGGGCAGTTCCTCCCGCACCTGGGCCAGACATTGGCGAAGGACGGCCTGATTCCATTCGTCTTCCCACGCCTGTTGGAGCTTGGCGTCTTCCACCTTGCTGAAAAAGAGCGTGCCGTCGGTCTTGTCGGCGATGAGTTTCTCCCGGCCGCCGCGGCGGAAGACGTCGCGAGCCTTGTTGCCCGCGATGCCGCACAGCCAGTCGCGCAGCCGGCCTTTGCCTCGCTGGTAATCCCCGCGGCGATAGCCCTGGATGAACGCGGCGATGGTATCCTGGGCGGCATCCTCGGCATCGGCGTCTTGCAGACCCAGCCGGCGTGCCACCGCCAGGATCAGCGGCCTGTAGCGCGCATCGAAGGCCTCCCAGCAGGCCCGGTTCTCCGGATCCTTTAAACCCTCGATCAGAATTGTGCTTGTGCGAGTCAACACGTCTCACCTGTCCCGCCATGAAGATACTCCGATATCCTGACTGAAACAATGCTCCTCCGGGACGGCAGGAAAATCATCACATTTGCTGTCAGATTTCCTGGCTGAGCTACGAATACTCTGTGTAGCCAAGCCGCGGGGATGACTGGATTGAGTCTATAGACAAAGGAGATTCGATATGTTGACGCTCTTTGCGTGGATCGCTCTTGCCACTATCGTCGTGACGGTGGCCGTTATCGCGTTCTTGCTCGTGCGAAAGCCGATCAATGACTTGCTGGGCAGCAATGCCAGCCTTGCGCCCATCCGCAGCTTCTATCTTCGCTCGCTTGGACTGGTCCTGACATATGCAGCCTTGGCCTGCGGGGTGGGTGCTTCGCTTCCATCCTCCGAGCAGCGTCAATCATGGCAGCCGATTGAGGCCATCTGGTGGGCGGCCAATTCGAGTCAGCCGGCCCTGTGGGCGGCAATCGTGTTCCTCTTGATCTATGTCGTTCTTCTAAGTGTTCTTCACATGGTCATGGGGCGAAAACATGACTAACGAGCAATTTCTCTATGTCTCATACTTCTCGGCTGCTGGAGCTGGAGTATTGCTGGCCATAGTTACCGCGGTTCTGCTCCGAAACGCCGTCTGCCGGGCGATGGCGGGAGCGGCACTCAAAGGCCTTGCCCAATTGGCAGGCCGAGTTCTTCCAGCCTGGTTGGTGCTGACGGTGCTGCTGGGCTTCATCTCCGTCAGCTATTTCGATTGCAGCCATCAAAGCTATCAATCCGTGGTGGCTGACAGAGAGCATATGGAGGCCGTCAGCAGGAATCACGCGCAAACCATCCTGTTCTGCCTGGCGATAACTCTGACAGCATTCGTCGTAATGCTGACCATCCTGCTATGCGTCACAGGCAGGCCGCGCCGGGATTCAACATACTCAAGTACTTGAGCCGATCTAAAAAGCGTCAGGGGATTGGCTCGCAGGGAAATCATCATGAAGAGATGGGCATTGCTCGTGGCGAGCTTATACGGCATCGTCTTTATCACGTTGACGACACCATTGCTGGTTGCAGCCTTCTGGCCAGATGTTAGTTTTGGAAGTGCAGGCGAGGTCTATGAGCAGTGGGTCTACTGGTTGCTTATTCCAATCGTGTTCCTGCTTCAATTTTCGCTGCTGGTTGTGCCGGTGGAGCAGGCAAGGCAGCGGCCATTGAAAAGAAGGCACGTCGGATGGCTAGTGGGGACGGGGCTGGTGCTGATGTTGGCATCGGGCATCGCACTGTACATGAGCATTTATGAAGTTCTTGAGCATACGCCAGGAAATGTTGACTATGTGCCGATTATGGGGCCGTTGATCCTGGCCTGGGCGGTCTGGATATTCCTGTTCGGCTTCTACACTGCTAGGGCTAATAGCTCGAACATTGTCTCTCGTGTAACACGGTGGCTTATTGCGGGCAGTGTACTGGAATTACTGATAGCCGTGCCATGTCACGTCATCGCCCGCAGCCGGGACTACTGCTGCGCCGGATTTGCAACCTTTGTGGGACTGGCCACTGGACTATCCGTCATGCTTCTGGCCTTCGGGCCGGCGGTATTCGTGCTGGCTGTGCGCCGATGGCAATCGATTAGGCCCAACCAGAGAATTGAATGATGCGGAGATGCCCAGAGTCTGCCTGGTTACGGATGGCAAGTTACTGAGTGGGGAAATACAATCCTGCTATGCCACGGGAAATCGAAGCCAAATACAAGGTTGAATCGTTCGCAGTCGTCGAGAAGGCCCTTGCTGCAGCCGGCGCGGTGTTTCTTTGCACCTGTCGCGAGACGGACCAGTTCTTCGACACTCGCAGCCACGGCCTGCGGCGGCGAGACAGCGGCCTGCGCTTGCGGACTGTGAAGGTGATCAGACGTGGGAAGAACCACATGCGTCGCGCCACCGATTTGCAAGGTATCGCGGGCTTGTGTGAAGAACGACCGATGCTGACATTCAAAGGCCCGCGCGATAACCGAAGCTCGATCAAGATCCGCCAGGAAATTCAGACCCATGTCTATGAGGCCGCCGCCGTCGCTGAGATATTGACGCAACTTGGCTATCAGCCGGCGCTGATCGTCCGCAAGACGCGATCCAGCTATCGGCTTGGCCGATGCCGCGTCGAGCTTGACCTCCTGCCGGGCATCGGCAAATTTGTGGAGGTAGAAGGACCCGGAGAAAGGGCAGTCCGCGATTGCTGCCGGCTGCTTGGCCTGTCTGGCAAGCCCATCACGACGCCTTACGTCGCGATGGTTGCCCAGCGAGCCGCCGCCAGGTGAAACGGGCGCAGTTGGCTGCATATCGGCTTGCGCTCTCTGACAAACCAATCGATGGTGCCGTGGTTTGCGAAGTTCCGAAAAGACGAAGCAATCACGCTTGCTTGCTGGCGTGGTTGCTCCGCTTCGCTTCGCAAACCACGGCACCCAATCCGCAAACCAGGGCACCCACTATTCCTGCCAATCGATCTGCACCTTGTGCTCCGGGCCGGTGACGCCGAAAAGGTTCACCGTGCGCAGCAGGAACGTGTTGGCCGGTTTGACCAGAGGCAGAGCAAGGTCCTCCCGGCAGTCCTCCCAGCCCTTGTCGGTCTTGATCTGGTAGCTGCGGAAATTCGGGGTGAAGGAACTGAGCGAAATATCCGCCTTCTCGCCGACGATTCTGACCTTTGACTCGATGACGTTGGGCGTCCACTCGATCCATCCCCGGTTTGCGGTCACTATGGCATAGGGCGAACCGATAATCCAGTTCTGCTTGCCATTGCGCTGCCAGATGTTCTTGCGGAAGAATTCATCCTCGAACAGCACCTGCGTTGACGGCCTGAAGTTCGGCACGTTGGTGAAGGAATTCGTGCTGGTCTCCCAGTTGATCCACAGGTACGTGTCGGCTGTGTAGCCGTAATTCTCATCCTTGAACTTATCGGTTGTGGGCTTCTTGTCCAGGCCATAGCAATCGCGGATGCTCTTGCCGCCATCCTTAATGAGTTCGTCGCGGATCTCCAAGGCCGACAGCGGCATGACGTCCTTTTCAAAATGCTTGTCATACTTGGCGTCGATCACGACCCATTTGCTGAACTTGTTGACCCAGACCTCGTTGGTGCCGTGAAAGCCGTCGCGATCTCGCTGCCCGGGCCCGCAGCCCAGCCGCCGCGTGACATACCCGAAACTGTTGAGCACCGCGTGCTGAACAAGGCTGAAATGTCCGCAATGGTAGCCGCCCTGGCCGCCGATGGCTGAGTCGAGAATCGCGAAGGCGTCATCTTTGGTCGGCGGCGGATTGATATTCTCGATGGGGATCTGCGTAGCGATCCAATGCCGCAGCAGCATCATCCGCTGCCACTCGTCAGTCTCATTCTTGACCACGTCATCCAGCTTGTACTTCTCCCGCAGCAGCTTGATCCGCGGGCTGTAATAGTTTTCGTATGCCTGGAAAAGCTCATTCGGCGAGAAGGCTGGGTTCTTGATCTTGGTCTGGACGAACTTTCCAGAGGAGTTCTTCGCAGGTGCTGAATCAGCCGCCTGCTGCGCCAAGCCCACCTGGGCCGCCATCAGAATCGCCGCCGCCAGTGCCATTGAAAACGCAGTCAATTTCATGTGGATTTCCTTTCATTAAGGTTGCCATAGGCTACCAGAACTGAAACCCGCCCAACCAGACGAAATCTCGCGAAGAATTGAGTTTGCAGCCTCCAAAAACTTGCCGCTGAGACGCTGAGGCGCAGAGAAAGGCATTATGCATCATGCTTCAATTCCTCGGATTCTTGCTAATGAGCCGCACTGTTCGTAAACTTAGCTGCTATTGTTGTGCCGTTGCATTACCCTTGTCGTTCTCGGAGCCCGAAGCCGGAAGCCGGTTGTTGTTGTTGTTGTTGCCGTTCCTGAGGTCTGTAGCCTGGAGCCTGAAGCCGGTTGTTGTTGCCGTTCCTGAAGCCTGAAGTCTGTAGCCTGAAGCCGTTGCTATTGTTGTTGCCGTTGTCGTTCCGGGAGCCCGGAGCCGGAAGTCCGGAGCCCGTTGTCGTCGTTGCCGTTCCTGAAGTCTGAAGTCTGAAGCCTGGAGCCGGTTGTTTATCTATGGATCACTTTCAATATCAAGATGGCCAATTGTTCTGCGAAGCTGTGCCTGTAGCCGCCATTGCCGCGTCGGCCGGCACGCCTGTGTACGTCTATTCCAAAGCGACGCTGCTGCATCATTACCACGAGTTGGCTGAATCTTTCGCCGCACTCAAGCCGACCATCTGCTATTCCATCAAGTCGCTGGCGAATATACAGATACTCAAGCTCCTTGCCGCCGAAGGCAGCGGCTTCGACGTCGTCAGCGGAGGCGAGCTTGCCCGCGCGCAGGCAGCCGGCGCCGACTGCGGCCGCATCGTCTTTGCCGGCGTGGGCAAGACCGATGCCGAGCTGACGCAGGCCATCCAGGCCAGCATTGGCCTGTTCAACGTCGAGAGCGAGGGGGAGTTCGAAAATCTCTCTCGCCTGGCCGGCCAGTTGGGCAAGACGGTTCGGGCAGCCCTGCGAGTCAACCCCGACGTGTATGACCCGCGCACGCACACGTACACCGCCACCGGCAAGAAGGAAACCAAGTTCGGCGTGGACATCGAGCGGGCGTTGCGATTCTTCGACGCCTACAGCCGCGACGGCAACGTCCGCCTGGACGCGATTCACATTCACATTGGCTCGCCGATCTACTCAGCCGAGCCTTACGTGCAGGCCATCCGCAAGACGCTTGACCTCATCGACCGCCTGCGAAGCAAAGGCTATGCGGTGCGGACGCTGGACATAGGCGGGGGCTTTGCTGCGGACTACGAAGAGGGCAAGGCGCCGCCGGCCAGCGATTATGCCCGCGAGATCGTTCCGCTTCTTGCAGGAACCGGCCTGGAGATCGTCATCGAGCCGGGACGGCAGATTTCCTGCAATGCCGGCTTGCTGCTGACCAAGGTGCTCTACGTCAAGCAGGGCGGCGACCGCAATTTCGTGATCGTTGACGGCGCGATGACGGATCTGATCCGCCCGGCCTTGTACGGCTCGGAACATTTCGTTTATCCCGCGCATTTGCCGCAAGACGCCCAGCCGCCGGTGCGCAAGCTGGACAGCGTGCCCAAGGGCGGGCAGAAAGTGGACATCGTCGGCGGTGTCTGCGAGTCCAGCGACTTCCTGGCCAAGAACCGCATCCTGCCGCCGATGCGGCGAGATGATCTGCTTGCGGTGTTCTCTGCGGGCGCGTACGGCTTCGTCATGTCCAGCCAGTACAACAGCCGGCCGCGCGCCGCCGAAGTGCTTGTTGAAGGCGACAAGTGGCGTATCATCCGGCCGCGGGAAACCTACCAGGACCTGTTCGCCAGTGAGATGTAGCATCGCCGGATGGGCTGTCAGATGTCGCGGTCCAGCATCGTTGAGGACACGGGCGCAATTGCATTTGCGGAACACATATGATTGATCTGCCGCACGACGGCAGAAGGTGCCGGCACTGATGCTGACCAGAGCAATCGAAACCCTTGGAGCGCGCACCACCCGAAGGATGACTGACTTCGGCGACTTCTGCCGTTTCTGCGGGCAATCGCTGTCCTGGCTGCGGGCCGGCGCGTCGCCCAGGAACCTTCGCGCGCTGCTGCCCCAGTTCTACGAAGTAGCCACCCTCAGCATCCCGGTGGTGATGATTACCGGCGCGTTCGTCGGCATGGTGCTGGCTGTCCAGACGGTCATGCAGTTCCGCGCAATCCACATGGAGCCGCGGATGGGCACGATTATCAACCTGTCCGTTCTGCGTGAGCTTGGGCCGGTGCTGGCCGGCGTGATGCTGGCGGGGCGTGTCGGAGGCGGCCTGACGGCGGAACTTGGCACTATGCGAGTTACGGAGCAGATCGACGCGCTGCGGGCGATGGGGGCCGACCCACTGCGAGTGCTGGTGGTGCCTCGATTCCTGGCCTGTACCCTGATGCTGCCGGTCCTGGTGCTCTATGCCAGCTTTACGGGCATTTTGGGTGGCTTTGCCATCAGCGTCTATGTCTACGGCGTTAATGCCGCCGACTTCTGGAGCCACTCCGCCCAGACGATCACCCAGTTCGACATCTTCTATGGCCCGATCAAGAGCGTCTTTTTCGGCGCAGTCATGAGCATGATCTGCTGTTTCAAGGGCTTTCGATGCGCTAGCGGAGCGGCCGGCGTCGGCAGGGCTTGTACGGAGGCCTTCGTGGCCAGTTGTATGGCCATCCTGGCGCTGGACTTCTTCCTGGGCATGCTGCTGAATACCATCGAGCTGCTCTTCTTCGGGCTGAGGTCGGTGTTGTAAGAAGCTTAAATGACGAAGCCCGGATTACCAATCAACGACGATTAATAAAGAATAACATGAGTAACCCAATCGAAAACTGGCGCAGGCGGCATCGAAATCCGATCAGCTTCTGGCTTCACATGGTGGGCATTCCGGCATGCTTCATCGTCGCGCCGGTGCTATTGGTCTTGGGGAGATACTACCTGGCGCTGGCATTCTTCATCGGCGGATATATCCTGCAATTCGTCGGCCACGCGATAGAAGGGAATCAGTCCGGCGAAGAGATGCTGCTGAGGCGGCTACTTTGCCGCTCGAATAACGTCGCTAATGACCATGACAATGCCCAGCATGGTCAATGAATGCTTACCACTTCTTGTACTTCCACAGCCAGTATACGGCCACCACGGATGCCGTTGCCAAGCCGAGTATGATCCAGAAGGATGCGATGGTGTGATCTTGGTCGAGCGGCAGGACTACGTTCATGGAGAAGATGCTGATGACCAGCGTCGGCGTCATGATTGCGATCATGATCAGAGTGAGGGTCTTCATCAGCAGGTTGAGGTTGTTGCTGACGATTGACACGCGGGCGTCCATCAGGCTTGAGAGCACCTGCGAGTAGATGTTGGCCTGTTCGTTGCACTGCGTGTTCTCGATGAGAATGTCGTCGATGAATTCCAGGTTTTCCGGCGTAAAGGCCAGCTTGGCGGGGTTGTTCTTCATCTTCTCGATCAGCCGGCCATTGGAATTGATCGCATTGAGGTAGTACACCAGGCTTTTTTCCAGCGTGAAGAGGTTCAGCAGGTGCTTGTTCTCCATCGCCGTGTTGATCTCGGTCTCCAACTCGCCGCTGATCATGTTGATGACCTTCAAGTGCTCCTCGAAGTGGAAGATCGAGCGGTAGATCAGCTTGAGGATGACATCCTGGAGCGAGGTAACCTTCGCGAACTGTTTGCCCTCGAAGAGGGCCGCGTCATCGGCCATCACGATGATCAGGCGGTCCTTGAACAGGAACAAGCCCGTCGAGGCTACCTTGAAAACGAAGTTGTCCTCGGATGAGTAATTCTTCGGCCGCTTGAAGATGATCGCTACGTGCTCGGGCTCGAACTCCAGCCGGGAAAGCTCGTCAGGGTCAAGCGAAGAACTCAGCGTGTGCTCGTCGAGCTTCCAGACGTCGATAAGATGGCGCCGCTCCGATTCGTCGGGGCTGACGTAAATACGGATCTGGCCGTTCGTGTCGTCGCTTTCGACCAGCCTGCTATCACTTATCCGAAGCCGTCGCAGCATCACCAAACTCCGCTTGATCCATCGAAAGGCGAGAGATTTTCTGAAAAAAGTCCGAGGGGCAGCCATTTCGGTAAGAGGGCCAAACGCGATGCATAGCGTCTGGATCCCAGGTCCTGGCAAGGGGCTAAGCGCTGCCCGATTCCGCTCATTATGAATTTGTACCCCAAAAAAGGCAACCGGGAATATGCTCTCAAAGGAAAATTGATGGGCCGCGGCGGCCGGGCTCTTCATTGCACTACACCAAGGTATTGAAGTCCCGCCAGGCATGGATCATGGCGCGGTAGTGCTCGATTGGGGCCTCGTAAAAAACCGCGTTGGAAGCGCCAAGAACAAGCCCGCCGCCGGCCTTGCACGTCCGCAGCAGGTTTGCCGTATGATCATATACTTTCTGGGCCGGGCCGAACTGTAGCAATCCGCAGTCCACGTTCCCGCAAAGGCACAGCCGGCCTTGCACCTGCTGCTTTACTGCCGCTATGTCCATGCCGGCAATGGGGTCGATGGCCTGGAACGCCTGCACGCCGCTGGTTGCAATGCCTTCAAGACATGGCATGACATTGCCGTCGGTGTGGATAATCGCAAACAGGCCCATGGCCTTGATCGCCCGCGACCATGCCCGCAGCGACGGCAGAATCCATCGCTCCATCTGATCGGGTTTGTAGAACGGCCCGGTGTTCATGGCGATGTCGGAGGCCGTGAATACGGCATCGGCGCCCGCATCACGGAACCGTTTTGCGTTCTCGACGCCATCGGCAAGCTCTTGCTCTGCCAGACGGTCGATCTCTTCAGGCGCATCAAATAACTTGTATGAGAACTCCAGATAGTTGCTTGCCCCGGGCATGGCCATCACGCCACCGCTGCTGGCGCACAGCAGAAAGTCCTTGTCCGCCATCTTGCGAAGGATTTCAATCTGCCTGATGTTCATCGGCGCCGGCAGCCAGAGATACGCCGGATCGCCCGGCGCGACTTCCCAATATGTGCCGGGAACGGTGATCATCGAAAAGCCCAGATCCCCTGCGACGGAGAGCATAATCTCCGCGTTGACATGCAAGGCCTTGTCCTGCTGGGCGGGCGTGAGGCCCTCGAACTCTTTACCGAGTACGACGTGGCGGCCGCTGGCCTGGTCCCACAGGTGAAACTCAAGCTCCCACAGCGGCACCCACTGGCCCACCTGGCAGTTCATGGCTGCCGCGAAATTCTTTCGATTGTTCATGCGAAGCTCACTTATCCGC
Organism: uncultured Planctomycetaceae bacterium; assembly: GCA_964417755.1. GTDB lineage: Bacteria > Planctomycetota > Phycisphaerae > SM23-33 > SM23-33 > CAYQJH01. The sequence goes on along the minus strand of CAYQJH010000040.1, from coordinate 6,225 downwards.
TCTGCCGACCATCAGGATCGATTGGCCCCACAACGCCGGCACGATTCGTTCGACGGCGGAGATGATCGGCACCAGGCGGTCGAACTGCCGCGTGGCTGTCATAGGGATTGTCTCTCGTTTCCGGATACAGCCATTCCACCACCAGCCCAATGCGCCGACGGCGTTGAAGTATCGGCCATGCACCACAGCCAGCCCAGCCTGGTTGAACGCCCGCCGCAGTGACGAGAGGCTGTAGCGGCGCAGGTGTCCCATGGCCTTGTCCATCGCGCCGTAGAGGCAGGGCAGGGCGGGCACAAGCACAATGACATTGCCGCCGGCCGCTGCCAGAGACTTCATCCGGAGCAAAGCGTCCACATCGTCGGCGATATGTTCAAGCACATTGAGGCAGACCACCGAATCGCAGCAGCCGGGCGGCACCTCGTCATTGGGCGTCTGCTCGATGGCCAGGCGATGCACGGAGACATTCAGGTGCTGGCGGAATCGCTGGATCAGGTAGTCGTGGTAGGCTGCGAAGGGCTCCAGGCAGATGACGCGCTGGGCATTGAGCATGAACTGCGTGATGTTGCCCACCCCGCTGCCGACCTCCAGAATGCGCCCGCCAAGGAACAGACGGATGGAGTCGAAGATCCAATGGTTGTAGTGGTAGACGGTGGATAGCACCGCCAGGCTATGCGAAACGCTATCCGCCTGGGGCGTGGACAGAACAGCCAGGCTATGCGAAACGCTATCCGCCTGGGGCGTGAGGTCCACCGGGGCTACAACGGGGAAATCATATTTCGGTGCGGGCACACTGGCCTTTCCGACGCCAAGCGTCATGCGTCTTATCACAGGCGCGATTATAGCACAGCGGGAGGCTCCGGGCTTCAGACTTCAGGCTCCAGGCGCGACAACAACAACGGGCTCCGGGCTCCGGGCTCCGGGAACGACAACGACAACAGCGAACGACAAAGACCCACAACAGCAACTACAACAGCAGCAACTACAACTTCGCCCCAAGAATCTTGAAATGAGACGGGATCATCTGCCGGCGTCAGCCGCCGCGCCCGGAGCCGGAAGTCCGGAGTCCGGAGCCGGTCGTTGTTGTTGTCGTTCCTGAAGTCTAAAGTCTGAAGCCTGGAGCCGGTCGTTGTCGTTGCTGTTCCCGGGGCCCGGAGTCTGAAGCCCGGAGCCTGTTGTTGTTGTTCCCCCAGTTGGTTATAATACGCACAGAGTCGTCGCTGCCGCTCTTGCGGGTGTGGCGGCTCTGGGCGGTGCAACCACACCGCCAGCCGACGCCTCTGGCGTTAGGAACCTCGGCCGACGCACCGGGGACTATGGAAACCGTCTCATCCGCGGGGCGCCGCGGTTAATATGGCCGTGATTGCGCTGCGCGCCGTCGCAGGCCCCGGAGCATTCTGAACATGCCCGATCCCGCCAAACCGGATGACGCGGATATTCCCCAGGCCGCGGCAGACGATGAACCCCTGTTTCCCAAGGCCGTCGCCGATGAATTCGTCCCAGCCGGCAACGCATCCGATCCGATGCGCCCGCCGGTTGTCGATCCAGCCGACCTGCCGCCCGAGCCGCGGCCCGATCAGAAGACAACGATCATCGTCCGCTACGCCCTGATGCAGCAGTTGGGCGAGTTTTCACACGATCTGCCCAGGCCGCCCGTGCCCGGCACGCGCCTGGTAGTGCGCACCGAGCGAGGCGTTGAGTTGGGTGAGGTCATGGCCACCATCTCGGACGAGCCGTCCTGGCGGTGCATTACCTCTTCGCGGATGAGCGAGTATCTCCAGGCCAGCGGGCCGGATTACCCGTTTACCCGCGGCGGCCGGGTGCTGCGAATCGCCAACCAGCAGGACATCATCGATCATCGCCACCTTCAGAATTCCGCTCGCGAGGAAGGCGCTTTCGCCCGCCAGCAGATCCGCGAGCTGAACCTGGCGATGCGGCTGGTTACTGTCGAGCACCTGCTTGGCGGCGAGAGGATCATCTTTTATTTCTCCGCCGAGACGCGGGTGGATTTCCGCGAACTGGTGCGCCGCCTGGCCGCCCAGTTCCGCACGCGGATCGAGATGCGGCAGGTAGGCGCTCGCGACGAGGCCCGGCTAGTAGCCGACTTCGAGCGGTGCGGCCAGCGCTGCTGCTGCCAGCAATACCTCAAGGACCTCAAGCCCGTCTCGATGCGGATGGCCAAGACCCAGAAGGCCACGCTGGACCCTTCAAAGATTTCCGGCCGGTGCAGCCGGCTGATGTGCTGCCTGCGATACGAAGACCAGGGCTACGAGGAACTGCGGAAGCTGCTGCCCAGGAAGAATATCTGGGTGCGGACCGAGAAGCTCATCGGCCGCGTGGTAGACACGCAGATCATTACTCAACTCGTGCGGCTGTGGCTGCCGGACAACACGCTGGCGGTGGTGGCCAACGAAGAGATTATCGAGCGGGACGTGCCGGCCCCGGCGATGCAGCCGGCGCCGGAGCGCCGCGAAGTTGCCCATCGCGAGGAAAGGCCGGAGCCCAAGATGCTTCGCGACATGGCTGGCGGCAGTTCCGCCGCACCGGATGGTGCGATGGCGCAGGCCAGCCAGGCCGAGGGGCCGCATCCGAATCTCAAACGCCAAGCGGACGAGGCCCAGGCCGATGATGCTGGCGAGGCTGACACTGACGAACCTGGTGTAGGCGATGATGGTGGCGTTGATCAGGAAGCCCCTTGCGGAAGCAAGGGGATCGCTCTTGGCCAGCCGCAACGCAATCAGCCACACAGGCACGGCGGGCAGAATAATCGGCCAGCCAACGGACAGGGCAACCAGGCCGGCGGGCAGGGCCAGGGCCAAGGCGATGGGGGCCAGCGTCGGCGTCGTCGGCGTCGCCATCGTTCGCGCCGTCGTGGCGGACAGGGCGGCAACGGCAGCAACGGCGGCAACGCTCCGGCACAAGGAGCTTAAGCCGGCTGCCGTGCTTCTGCCGGGTGCCGGGTGCCATGCTTCCGCGTTGTTGCTGTTGCGGAAGCATGTTTAATTCGCGCGGGTGAAGGCGTTGCACAGCCAAGGGCGGCTGTGCCACTTCTATCCCAGCAGCTTGCGAATCGCCGCGGCAGCCGCCTTGGGGTCGTCGGCGCGGCAGATGGCTGAGCTGACCGCCAGGCGTTGTGCGCCCAAGGCTACGAGATCGGCTGCATTGCCGGCGTTGATCCCGCCGATTGGCGTAATGGGGATGGGGACAGCCGCGAGTGCTTCTTTAAGCAGTCCTGTGCCTACAGGCTGGCGATCCTTGGTTGTGGTCGCGAACATCGGGCCGACGGAAACATAATCGGCTCCCTCAATAACGGCTGCCTTGGCCTGTTCTATATTGTGGCTGCTTCGGCCAACTACTGCATCGGGCCGCAGCAGCCGCCGCACCTCGGCGATGGGCAAGTCGCCTTGGCCCAGGTGCACGCCGTCGGCGCCGACTATCGCGGCGACGTCCGCGCGATCATTGATAATCAGTATCTTGCCCGTCTCGTCGGTCAGTTCGCGAAGCTCAGCCGCCAAAGCCAGAAGCTGCGCATCGGGGATACTTTTCTCCCGCAGTTGAATCGCATCCGCGCCGCCGGCGATGGCTGCCCGCGCGGTCTCCCGCACGCTGCCTTTGCACAGATGACTGGAAACCAGCGCGTAGAGCTTCACGTCCGCGAATCGCCTGGACACCATCATCTTGGCCATCAGCCGCTGCTCGAGCGTGTAGCCGTTGTACCGCATGCGCTCGATCTTTTCGCTCTGCGCGGGCGCGACGATCTTGCTGTATTCCTCGATGCTGCGCAGCGCCTCGCTCAGCCGCTTGCAGGCAGCCGTCAGCACGTCGTTCATTCCCCCGCGAAGCGGCTCGGTGGGGCTGCTTATCTCCGTGCCAATGTCGCCCGGAGTGTCGCGCGATACGAGCATCTCTGCCACCGGCATCGCAGTGAGCAGTTCCTGCAAGTCGCTGCGCATGTTCTTGGCCATCGCGGTGATGGCTGGGTCGTTCATCGCGAACCGGCCGCAGTCTTCCGCCACGCGCAGCGCCTCGCGGGCCCGATTGAAGTTGGCGTCGAGTATCCGGTAGATTTCTCGCATAATCTTTGCCTCTTTCAAAAGGCTTCAGACTACAGACTTCAGGAACGGCAACAACAGCAACGGCGACAACAACGACAACAGCAACAACAACCTGGCTTCAGGAACAAGACGTCCGAATTAATCTGTATGCACCACGTGATTGGGAATCGGGAACTGGTCGCACAATTCCTCAACAGCCTTCTTCGTCCTGGCGATTACGCTCTCGCTGCCGTTGGAGGTCAGGACATCATTGATCCACTCAGCCACCGTCTTCATTTCGTTTTCGCCCATGCCGCGCGTCGTCAAAGCCGGGCTGCCGAGGCGAATTCCAGAGGCGTCCACGGGCGGCCGCGGGTCGAACGGAATCGCATTCTTATTGACGATCAGGCCAGCCTTGGCCAGCCAGTTGGCGGCTACCTTGCCGGTCAGGTCGGCGTTGCGGCTGCGAAGATCGACCAGCAGCAGATGGTTGTCTGTGCCTCCGGAGACAAGTCGCCATCCCGCCTGGCCAAGCGCCTGCGCCAGCGCCTTTGCATTGGCGACGATCGCCTGTGCGTACTTACGGAAGTCCGGTTGCAGTGCTTCCTTGAAGGCCGTTGCCTTGGCGGCCACCACGTGCATCAGTGGCCCGCCCTGCAGGCCTGGGAAGATGGCTGAGTCGATGGCCTTTGCCCACCGCGAGCGGCAGAGGACGATGCCGCCTCTCGGCCCGCGGAGCGTCTTGTGCGTGGTGGTCGTCACGAAGTCGCAGTAGGGCATGGGGCTGGGATGCACGCCGGCAGCCACAAGGCCCGCGATGTGGGCGATGTCCGCCAGCATAGGACAGCCGACCTCGTTTGCGATGCTGGCAAAGCCCGCGAAGTCAATCGTCCGCGGATACGCGCTGGCGCCCACGATAATCAGATCCGGCCTTTCATTCAGCGCCAGCCGGCGAATCTGGTCCAGGTCGAGCATCTCGCTGTCGCGGCGCAGGCCGTAATGCACAACGTTGTAGCACAGGCCGGAGATATTGACGTTCAGTCCATGGCTGAGATGGCCGCCCTGGTCGAGCCTCATGCCCATGATCTTCTGCCCGGGCTTCAGCGCTGCCAGGTACACCGCCAGGTTCGCGCTGGTGCCGCAGTGCGGCTGGACGTTGGCGTGCTCAGCTCCGAAAAGCTGCCTGGCGCGGTCGATGGCCAATTGCTCGACGGCATCCATGTTCTCGCAGCCGCAATACCAACGCCGATTGGGATAACCCTCGGCATACTTATCCGTCAGGATGCTGCCCATGGCCTCCAGCACGGCTGGCGAGGCATGATTCTCCGACGCGATCAATTCGAGCGTATGGGACTGCCGACGTTGCTCGGCCATCACCAATTGGGCCAATTCCATATCGGCCTGGGATAGACTGCTCATTCACACTCTCCTATAAAGCGTCCCACTTTACTCATACGACGCCGCGGAAGCAACATGGTCAACGACAGGCTCCAGACCTCAGGCTTCAGGCTTCAGGAACGACAACAACAACGCCAAGAGCTCAAGACCAGGAGGCAGCGCTCTCGTCTTGTCGCTCTTAGTGTTCTTCGTGTCGTTGTGGTGCTGCGTCGTTGCCGCAATCTCTAGAACCACTTGTGCCAATCCGCATCTAGTTTGTACGTGCGGATGTTGTGCTCCATGGTCTTGTCGCACTCGCAGATTCGCGGATGACGCTGGGCCGCCGCCGCTATGCCGCCAACCACGTCTATAATCGAGCCGATCACCGTCGAAAGCTTGTGGTTGTCGCTTCGTCGCGTCAGGCCGGCAAAAAGCTCGCCAGCCTCGAATGGCCGGTGCCGGCTGCCCGTCTCGGCGTAGTTCACGATGTAGCTGACGGCGGCATAGCACAACTGCAGTTCCTTGGCCAAAAACACCTCTGGCGCAAAAATGTGTGTGACCAACTCACTGCCCATGGTGGCTAGCATCCGCACCTCAGCGGGCGTCTCCAGGCGCGGGCCTTCGCAGACAGCCGCCGTGGCATTGCGATGATGCGCCAGCTTCAGGCCTGTCAGCACCTCGCCGGCCAGGTTGCGCAGCGTCGGGCAGAAGACCGGGAACTGTCGCAGGTAGCCCAGTGGCGAGTCCTCGAAAAACGTCTTGACGCGGAGGTGCGTGAGGTCGATCAGGTCGCTGAGAATGACCAGATCGCCCACCG
>CAYQJH010000039.1:0-23852 GCA_964417755.1 uncultured Planctomycetaceae bacterium | reverse complement strand
AGTCCGGCCTGCTGGAGGATTCCACCGGCGAGCAAGTTCATAGCCTGTTCTGGATGAACCTTTCGCAGGAGGTAGCCAACCAGGGCGGAATCGGGCTGTGGAAACAGTTATATAGTCAGACCTCGGGACAGGATGATTGCGGATCGCCGACTTCCGCTTGCCGTCTGGAGCAACAGATATGATTTCGGTCAATCCGGGCATCGAGAGCCTGCTGGAGCAGTTGCTTGTGGTGCTCGATGGTTCCATCGACTTGCTTGGCCAGAAGCGGGCGGCCTTGGCGGGCCTTTCGGCTGCAATCATGGATCGCGACGAAGCCACCGTCGAGACCCTGCTGACCAAGCTCGACGCGCTTGTGCTTCCGCAGCAGCATAGCGATCTGAAGATGAAGGCACTGCGAGACAGCCTGGCCTGTGCCATGGGCCGAAGTGCGGAAGGCTTCACGTTGTCCGTCCTTGTAGAGCTGCTGCCGCCGGAGTTGTCGGGGCGGCTGGACTACCGTAGGCGGCAGATAATGATCCTGGCGCAAGACCTGCGAGCGCAGCACGTGGAGACGGCGCTGCTGCTGCGGGAATGCGCTCGCATCAACCGCATGCTGCTGGAGTGCGTGACGGGCTCTGGTCAGAGCGTCACCACCTATGGCAGCGGCGGCAAGAATACGTGGCGACCCGCCGGCGGCCTGCTGGACGCGGAGAGGTGAAATGCTGAACTACTCGATAGGCCTGAGCGGGTTGAACGCTGCCCAGCGGGCATTGGAGTTGATTGGCACGAACCTCGCGAACTCTACGACTCCCGGATACCATCGGCAGGACTTGGCGCTGGCGCCGATCGACCTGGGCAGCAATCAGGGAGTCTCGATTGGCGGCGTGCAGGTCACGGAAGCGCGGCGGATGATCGACGAGATGCTCGAAAAGGAAATCCGTCGCCAGGCGAGCCTGGCCGCCCAGAATGATCAGGAAGTCCAAACCCTCCAGACCATCGAGAATTCCCTGGGCGATCTGCAATCGAGCGATCTGTCCCGCTGCCTCAACGGGTTTTTCTCCGCGATGCAGGAGATGGCCGGCGACCCCAGCAGCCTGGCGCTGCAGCAACAGGTGGTCTCGGCTGGACAGAGCCTAAGCGGGCAGATAAGGAGCCTTTGGGGTTTCCTGGAGCAATTGAAGGACCAGCTCCGCATGCAGGCGCAGCAGCAGGTGAGCGAGGTCAATGCTCTTGCCGCCGAAGTGGCCGACCTCAACGGCCAGGCCGGCAGCGTCATCAGCAACGGCCAGCAGCCGAATCTGCTGTTGGATCGGCGAGATCAGGCGCTGAATGATTTGGCCCAGCGGGTCAGCGTCAGCCAGTTCGGCCTGACGGACGCCACGCTTTCGGTGAATATCAGCGCATGGGGCATGCCCGTGGTGGATCGCACGCGATCGATGGAGCTGGCGGCAGGAATTACGCCGGATGGCAAGCTGGGTCTGGCAGCGGCGGACTCGGTCATCTACTACAGCGACCTCGAGGGAGGCAGCCTGGGCGGCCTGCTGAACTTGTACAACAATGTAATTCCAGACATCTGCAGCCGGCTGGACGGCTTGGCCAGGGATGTTATCTCGCGAGTCAACGCGGTTCACGCGCAGGGAGTTGGGCAGGAAGGCTCGTTCACCGAGTTGGCTGGCATCGCCAAAAACGAACAGCCCATCGGAGCGTGGGACCCGCCGATACAGCCCGGCACGCTGTCGATCCGCATCACCAACACAGACACCGGCGAGGTTACTCGCCAGAGAGTAAGCCTCAGCCCGGATATGACTTTGTCTGACGTGGCCGACGATATCAACTGTGGCGCCCTCACCGCAACTGTGGCGGGTGGCGCCCTTTACCTCAAGGCCGCCGGAGGGTATGAGTTTGACTTCACGACAGGCTTCACGACTCAGCCTTATGTACGGAATCCAAGACTGGCGATTGCGCCGATATTGAGCGGCCAGTACACCGGTCAAACCGACAACTTCTTTCAATTCGCGGTCATGGGCAATGGCGATGTCGGCGTGTCGGACAATCTGCAGATTCGGGTGACTGATTCGAACAACAAGCAGGTCGCGCTGCTAGACGTTGGCAAGGGATACGTCGCCGGCCAGCGGCTGGAAGTGGCAGACGGCATGTATGTCACTCTGCCGCCGGGCAACCTGAAGATCGGCGATTACTTCGTGGTCGAGGCGCTAAGCACCCCTGATGCATCCGGGTTTCTCTCCGCCGCGGGGCTCAATACGTTCTTCAGCGGAACATCGGCCGCCGACATGGATGTGCGGCAGGAAGTGGCTGACAGGCCAACGCTGCTGGCATATTCTTCCAGCACGGTCGAGACGCGAAATGACATCATCCGTCAAATGGCGGACCTGGCGCAAGCGGCCTCGGAGTCTCTGGGCGGCATGGCGCCCGTGAACTACTTCCGTCAACTGGTAACCTCCATCGGTCAGGGCGTCAGTGATGCCAAAGGCAAGCAGGCTTCGCTGGCGGCGGTGGGTACGCAACTGACAAACCAGCGTTCTGCAGTCAGCGGCGTGGATGTTAACGAAGAGGCTGCCAAGATGATGGTCTTCCAGCGGATGTACCAGGGTCTGGCAAAGTACATCAGTATGCAGGACCAGGCGCTGCGGGCGCTGTTTGACATGGTTTGATTCACGATCCACGAGGTGGTTATGAGCGGTTTGGGTGCTATTTATGACATCACCGTCGCTGCGCTGCGGAAGCATTCAGCCACGCTGTCGCGCCTGCAGGAGCAGGCCAGCACTTCAACGAGAATCATCCGCTCCAGCGACAGCCCCTCCGAGGCGTACCAGGTCATGGGCCTGGACGCGCAGAAACAGACCCTGGACACATATCTCAAGAACATCGACAGCGTCGGCATGCAGTTGAACCAGATTTCCAGCGTCCTGGAGAACCTCTCGGCGAGCTTGACGAGCACGAGGCAACTGGCTTCGCAGGCGGCCAACGGCACGTATTCGCAGAACGACCGGGCCGTCATTGGCGCTCAAGTGGACCAACTGCTTGAGGGCATGCTTTCGCTGGTCAACAGCCAGAGCATGGGAAGGTATCTCTTTAGCGGCTCGGCGATATTCGATCAGCCCTATGTCGTTACGCGTAAGGACGGCCAGATCACCTCTGCGAGCTATCAAGGCTCGCCACAGGATCTGCCGGTTCCGGTGGCGGATGGCGTAGATGAGTCGGGCGTGCTGGCAGGCAGCAGGATCTTTTCATGCAGCCAGCGCCAGACGCCGGTCTTCCTGGGAAATACCGGCGCCCGGCCCGGTAGCGGGACCTCCACCGCTTGCGGCGATGTCTGGCTGAGGATTGAGCATGATGCCGCCGGCCTGAAGATGAGCATTGATGATGGCGCGACGTACACGCCTGTGGACTTCTCAGCCAACCAGGCGGTAGCCGACAGCCGGTCAGGCAAGATACTCTACGTTGACACCTCAGGTGTCACGCAGAGCGGCCTGGAGCCGGTGCGGGTCAGCGGCACGTACGACCTGTTCAATATGATGATCGGCCTCCGCGACCTGCTGATGAACAAGCAGGGCCTGACGGGTCAGCAGCAGGCAGACCTGCTGGGTGAGGCGCTGGATTCGATCAACGAGGTGACCAGGGGCGTCACGCAAGGAATTACCACGCTAGGCGCCAAGCAGGCGGGAATGGACACGCTGCGACAGACGATTGAGACTTTCAGCCAGAACACGAAAGCGGCGGCTGACTCGATTCGAGATGTTGACATAGCTGAACTGACGGTGGAACTGACGCGATCGCAGACGTTCTACCAGATGACGCTTGCGGCAACAGCCAAGGTGCTTAACGTCTCGCTGCTGGATTACCTCTAGACGGCAGCGGCGTAGCGGCGACGGCGAAACGACAACGGCGAAACAACAAACGGCGTTGACTCGTTAACTTGTTAACTGGTGGCTGACGCCTTCGATCAGACACCGGAAGTCATTCGTGGTTGAATCGATGTGGCCGGCGTTCTGAACTAAAGATACGAACACCATTTTCAGACGGCACGCCATTTGCTTGTCATCAAAGGCTGCTCTATCTCGCTCCGGTGCTTGCTAGGGGGGCAGGAGCATGATGCAGCAAAGGCGCAGCAGGCGGCTCTGCCACAAACGAGTTAACGCCGTTTGTTGTTTCGCCGTTGGTCGTTGCCGTTAACGCCGCTAGTTTTTACGTCGTTGTTGGAGTTCCGATGGTTTCACTGCACAATCCAACGCCTGATGAATCCTGCAACCGGCGATACCGGCAGCTCAAAGAATTGGGCGACGGCCACGCAGCCCTGGGCGAGTTCGGCAAGGCCCGGGGGTACTATCGCTCAGCCTGCAGCCTGCTTCCGGAGCGGGCTGAGGCGTATGTAGGCTTGGGCGCATTGGCGATCCAGCAAGGCCAGCTGGACGAGGCCTGCCGCGCATTTGAGGCTGCCAGGGCCGTCCAGGCTGACAATGGGGCTGCCATTGCCGGCCTGGCCATGGTTTGCCAGCAACGGCAGGACTACGCACAGGCATTCGATCTTTACCTCAAGTGTCTGGAGATCGACAGTGACAACCTGGTGGCCTTGCTGGGCCTGTTCCAGGCCTCCAGGCAGATGGGCACCTTCTCCAAGATCATCAGCTACCTGGAACTCTATCTTGGCAAGCACAGTGACGACGTATCGGTACTGTTTTGCCTGGCGACACTTTATGCCCGCGAAGGCAAACTGCTCTGCGCCCGCCAGGCGGTGCTTCGCGTGCTCCAGATCGAGCCGTACAAGAGCGAGGCCAGCGAGCTGCTGGAGCAGATCCAGGCCAGTCTCCAGGCCCAGGTGGAGGCAGCATTGTGACCGCCGCGCTGGAGAGGCAACTGAAGCAAATCGAATGCACGCTCACCCAACAGTTGGATGCGGCCAAAATCGGGCAGATAGATCAGGCCTGCCGGTTGATGCCTCAACTTCAGCAGCAGTTGAACTCGGTCTGCATAGACCTTTCAGTCGCCGCACACGAAGATGCGGCGAGTCTGGCCGTCAGTCCTTTGACTGCATGCATGGCGAGGATTCGCCGTTTGCACGGCCTGTTGTCGATGGCCGTCTCGCTGGAGAAACAGGCAGCGATGAGTCAGTTGAAGCAGGTTGTCCATGGCCGGCAGATAAGCCAGGCCTACATTTGCGAAAACAAACATAATTTAGCCAACAAGCAAGATTTAGCTTGATAGCCAATTTCGCGAAGTTAATATTCGCCGATACGCATTAGTCAGTTGCCTTCTGGAATGGAATCCGCGGCGTGAGCTGCCCGGGCAGCAAGATGATTGACGCACACATCGATGATTCCCGGCTGAATCTTGTTCCAGAATAATACGGTGATTTTGCATGTCCATTGCCTAGTCCAGTCTGAGGGCGGTATCGCTGACGAAATCAGCGGATCAGGGAGTGATTGTTGAGCGATATGTGTAAGAGCGTGCAGTCCGTTCTGATGGTGGGGCGAGATGCCCATTGCATGGCGTTTGCTGAACGGCACGAAGGCCGAGCCTCTGCCCATCTGAATTCCGCGCGTGACGTGTCGTCGGCCTGGAGGCTATTGGCGGATGCACCGGCAGACATGGTCATCCTTTGCGAGGACGTCTCGCTGGCGGAAGGGTTGCAGTTCGTCAAGCGGGCCAAGGCCGACCGGCCCCAGATGGCCGTGGTGGTGGTCTCCGGTGAGCCGTCGGTGGACTGGGCGGTTCGCATGGTTCGGGCTGGGGCTTACGATTACATTGCCGGCCCGTTTGCCGACGACATTCTGCAGCGGCTGCTCCGCGGTTTCGACCGCGAGCGTGGCGACGGCAACGATTCGCACCAGAAGTTTTTCGCGTCGCAATGCCCGCCGCAGGTTCCCATCGCCGGCCAGAGCCCTGGCTTGGTCAAGACGCTCGAAACGATTCGTTTGGTGGCCCAAAGCCGCTGCAACCCGATCCTGATAGTTGGCGAGACCGGGACCGGCAAGGAGCTGGCCGCCAGAGCGATGCACGTCTGGCGGTATGGCGACCTGGACCGGTTCATCGCGGTGAACTGCGCGACACTGACGGCCAGCCTGCTGGAAAGCGAACTATTCGGGCATGTCAAGGGTAGCTTCACTGGCGCTGACCGGGACAAGACGGGCCTCTTCGAGGCAGCTGAGGGCGGCAGCCTGTTCCTGGATGAGATCAGCGAAATGCCCATCGAGTTGCAGGCCAAGCTTCTGCGCGTTCTGCAGGAAAAATCGTTCCGCAAGGTCGGCGGCACGAGGGACATTCCTTGCAGCGTCACCGTCATTGCCTCCAGCAACCGCGACCTGCTGGAGGACTCGCAAAAAGGCAAGTTCCGCAAGGACCTGTACTATCGCCTGGCTATCTTTCCCATCCGCCTGACGCCGCTGCGGTCGGAGCAGCGGCGAAGCGATATCCCTCTGCTGGCTGAGTACTTCGTGCAGTCCAGCCGGCAGTCCACCGGCAGCGGTCCCTGGCGAATCTCCAAGGCTGCCCACGATTGCCTGGCGCGCTATGCTTGGCCCGGCAACGTGCGGGAACTTCGCAACGTCATCGAGCGGGCGATCATCCTCGAAACCAGCGAGGAAATTCGTCCCAGCAGCTTGATATTCGATCAAGTCGAAACTCCCTGCGGCATCGAGGCGAAGAAGGATTTTTCCCTTGAGGCGGCTGAGCGGGAATTCATCCTGCGGGCTCTGAAGGAAACGGGATATCAACGGACACGGGCAGCCATGCTGCTGGGCATTACCCGCGGCACGCTTCACGCGAAGCTCAAGCGTTACGAGATCAAGATGCCTGGCGGCGAAGCTGAAGGCGTGCTGGACGAAGAGATTGATGCCATCAGCGATGCAAGATGAAGCGATTCATTGCGAATTGCGAATTGCGGGTTGCGAATTCCCGCCGATCAGACCCTGTGGAGCATTTAGCGCAGAAGCGCCGGACAACCCCAACGTGTAGAAAAAGCCAACACTCGCGCACGAATTCCAAGCACCGCCGGCGTAATCAACCAGCCAACCAATTAACCAGTTAACCAGCCAACCAGCCAACCGGTTAACCAGTCAACCAATTCACCGCCGTCATCGTTCTGGCACACTTCTTGCATACTGACGTTCACGGCCTGCCTCGCTTGTTGCGCGCCGGGCTGGAACCAATGACAGATAACGATGTGAAATCAGAGCTCGTGGCCCCGCCCACGATCAAGTCCGGTGAGAATCTCTACGCTGGCAATGTGACGGCCGAGGTGCGGGCGGCTCTCAATGACATCGTCAATCCGCCAAAGAGAAGACCATTCTCGACCGTGCAGGTCGTTCTTGTGATTAATGCCATAGCGGTGCTGGCATTGGTAGCAGGCCTGCTGCTTCTTCTGCCCGGTCGCACGGTGCCGGTTGTCAGCCAATCACCGGCAGCCATCCGCGAGATCATCCGCATCGAGACTCATAGCGAGGCCGGCGGTCCGGCCGAGGAGCCTGCGTCAGAATCCGTCTCCGCCTCGTCGGGGTCACAGTACCGTCCGCTGGCTGCAAGTGGTGCCGCCTGGGACACCGCCCAAAAGGCCTACGCCCAAGGCCAGTATGTCCGGGCGATGGAGATGTATCGCCGCTTAGAGCGATCTGCCCTGGCAAACCCGGCGGTGGATCTGTCCCTGGCGGAGATCATGCGCGTCCGAACCGCCCAGTGCCTGCTGAAACTCCAGCAGGCCGAAGAGGCCACCAGGTTGCTGCAAGACCTCAGCCGCAGCAGATGCCCGCTTGTGCTGGCGGCGGCGAATTATCAACTGGCGGCGGTAGAGCTGGCTGCCGGGCAGTTCCTGCAGGCCAGGATGCATGCCTGTCGGGCGGCAGGGGCGGCTGGCTTTGCTCAACTGAGCGTGCTCGAACAAGACGCGGACTTCATGGCAGCCAACGCCCTGACAATGAAGGTGCTGGCACTCAACGGCATGGAAGCCTCAACCCCTCAGCCGGCGCCGGCTCTGTTGGACGTATTGACGGGCCTGGATCAGGGCCAACTCGAAAGCCTGCTCAAGGAGTCATCAGCCCTGGCTGGAAGGAGCACGCTGGGGCCAAGGGCCGAGGGCACCAAAGATGCCGCGGGGAGATATGACGTCTGCTCGGCCGGCTCGAGCCTGGAAGACGTGCTGGCCTGCCTGATGAAGCAGGCCGGCGGAAACATCAGGTGGCAAGGTGTCGCGCCGGCTGACAGGCAGGGCGCCGTTACGCTGTCTTGCCGCGGCGTCTCGGCTATTCGCGTGGGTGAGCTGGCCTGTGGCTCGCTGGGGCTGATAGCGACGGCAGTCGGCGATGACCTGATCGTCAGCGATGCAGCCTCCTGCACAAGCTTAAGTCAGCAGAAGCAGATGCTGGCTGATGAAGCTCTAAGCGCTTGGCGCAAGAGTTTTCTGCGATTTCCAGGCGATGCGCGCATCGCGCAAGGCCATTACCTGGTTGGCCTGCTGAGCGAGGCCGCCGGCGAGACAGCCGCCGCGATCAACGAATATCAGTTGACGGCCAGCCGATTCACGCGCGATCCGGTTGCGCCGCTGGCGCTGCTGCGATCCGCCCGGCTGCGCATAAGTCTGCGGGAATTTCGTGACGCGCGCGAAGAACTGAACAGCCTGCTGGACAACTACCGCGAATTCCCCGGTGTCGACGATGCCTACCTCTGCCTGGCCGAGGCGAACCTGGAAGTTGGTCTGGTCGAAGAGGCCCGCGTTATCTTCAGCCGGGTGTTCATGAAGGAAGTCTCCCCGGCTGTCAAGGCCCGCGCCTGCCTCGGGGCCGGCCAATGCCACTTCAAGGTCCGGAATTACGAAGAGGCAACGAGTTGGCTGGGCAGGTTTATCAGCCTGTCCAAGGAGGCAGGCAGTGATCAACGGTTTAACGCCCTGGTACTGCTTGGCAGAAGCCAGGTTTTGCTGGGCAAGGCCGACGATGCCGCAGCCGCCCTGAGCCTGGCGCTGAAGTGCCAGGTGAAGCCCGAGCAACTGGCCGACGCAGCGATTGAGTTGGCTTGCGTTAACATCGCGCGGGGCCAGCATCTTTCGGCGCTGACCGCGATGAAGGATCTTGAGAAAGCCCAACTGACGGCGGCACAGCGCATCAGCCTTTCGGTGACGATGTCGGCGGCCTTGCGCAAGATGCATCTGGGCGACCAGGCAATCGCGATGCTTTCCAGGCATCTTCAGACGACGGAAGACAAGCCCACCCGCGCGACGCTGAGCATGGAACTGGCCCAATGCCTGATCGAGAGCGGCCAGCTTCCTCAGGCGCATCGGCTGATGTCGCAAGTGTTGAACGATCTGCCGGCTGAACAGAGTGCCCCAGCCGCTTGTCAGCTTGCGGAGGTATGCCTGAAGCTTGGCAAGGCCCAGCAGGCGTCCAGCTTGTGCGAGGAAATCATCAAGTCCGACGACCTGGACAAAGAGTTGGTTGGGCGGGCGAAGGACATCCTGGCTCGTTCATACCTGGCCCAGAAGGAATTCGAGAAGGCAGCTTCCGTCTACGCAGCCATGGCCCCCGGTGCGGGAGAGGGGCAATGAACAACCGATCTGTTCATCTTGTAGTGCCGGCATCTTGCCTGGGCATGTTGGCAATATCAAAGCTCTGCAGGCGAGACGCCTGCACCACAAGCAAGCCAGAAGCTTTTGCCACAGCCATGTGGATCATCCTGGCATCCTTGTGCATGGTGAGCTTGTGCCGGTCGGCTGAGGCCCAGGATCCCGCCGATGCGGCCCTGTCAGTCGCCAGTGCGCAGATGAGCGATTCTGCAAGCAGCCTTGTGCAAACGCCGCAGCAGGAAGACGCCGCCCAGGCTGCCGCGCCCAAGGCGGAAGTGCTTGAGCAGGTGCGCAGGTCGATGCGATCTCTGTGGCTGGAGAGCGTGCAATCGCCCTCCGGCGCTTCTGCGGCGAGCATGCCCGCTGCATTGAGCACTGCCATCCAGGAACTTGGCGTCTTGCAGTTGGCGGCGCGCAAGGCTGTGGTTGCAGCAGCCCCCGCGTTGGCTGAGGCGGCAACGCTGGCCCCCGAGCCTGCCAGTGCCCCCAGCCTGGCTGCCAGCGCGCCGGCAGGGCTGTCTGAGCGGATGCTCCAGACGTTGAGCAGCCTGAAGGTGCAAGATGTCAGGGATCCCGCAGGCATGGGTGATACCTTCTTCGCCGCAGGTGAGTTGAAGGCCGCCGGCATCCTGTATGCACTGGCGCTGAAGAAGGAAGGCCAAGCCGACGTATCGTGGGCGATCTTCCAGAAGGCCAACTGCATTGTTGCCCAGGACCCAGCCGGCGCGCTGGCGCTGTACCAGAGAGTGGTCGACGAGCATGCCGCCTCGCCCTGGGCAGCTATCGCCAAGGCCAAGGCCGAGGTCATCCAATGGAAACAACAGGCCAAGCCCGATCTGGTACTGCAGAAGACGCAGTCGCTCATCGGCGAGTGAAGATATGAGTCCACGAATTACACGACACGAAGAAGACGGCAAATGGAAGCCCCGTGCGGAAGCACGGGGATGCACAGCCTGAAAGGCTGTGCCATTTACTATGAATAGACCTCTCAAGACATATCCGAACATCCTGGTGATCTCCGAAGATGGAGCGACGCTTGGCGCCGTGATGCAGGCAGCGGCAGCCTGCGGCGTTCGCTGTGCGATCGAGCGTCCGGCCAAGGCTGCCGCCGCTCGCCTGGAAGAAGATAGCTGGCAGCTTGCGGTTATCGATTGCCCTTCATCGTCGCTGGCAATGGAACTGCTGGGCGTCTCGAAAAGCCAATACCCCGAGCGGCCAGTCATAGTCATCGGCTCGGGCTCGGACATACAACTCGCGGTGCAGGCGACCAAGATGGGCTGTGGCGACGTGCTTGCCCGGCCAATCACGCAGCAGGCGGCTGAAGCCTGGCTGCGCGGACTGGCTTTGAGCCAAAGCGCAGAACTGACGGCAGTTGGCGAGGAGGATTCTCGCTGCTTGTTCCAGATTGCCGGCAAAAGCCCGGTATTTCTGGCTGCCATTGACCTGGCCCGGCGGGTCGCTCCAACGTCCCTGCCAGTGCTCATCACGGGCGAAAGCGGTACCGGCAAGGAACTTATCTCGCATTTCATCCACCACGCTTCCAAGAGGCGCAGCGGCCCTTACATCCGGGTGAACTGCGCAGCCTTGAACGAGTCGCTGCTGGAAAGTGAACTGTTCGGCCATGAACGCGGGGCATTCACCGGAGCAGTGGCGCAGCACAAGGGGCGCTTCGAGCGGGCCCATGGCGGGACGCTGCTGCTTGATGAGATATCCGAAACCAGTCCCCGTCTTCAGGCGGAACTGCTTCGCGTGCTGGAGCAGCAGGACATCGAGCGGGTCGGCGGCCAGGAGACGCTTCGCGTCAACGTGCGGGTGATCTGCACGTCCAATCGCGACCTTGCCAGCGAGGTCGAGCAAGGGCGCTTCCGGCGTGACCTGTATTATCGAATCCGCGGCGTGCAGGTGGTGGCCCCTCCGCTGCGACAACGGCCTGAGGACATTCGCGTGCTGGTGTGGCACTTTGTCAACCAGTTCAGCCAGGAGAGCGGCCGAACGATCTCGCGTCTTGACGAGGGGATGATGGACGCGTTGGAAGGATATACCTGGCCGGGCAACGTCCGGCAACTGCGCAACATGATCCGCTCGGCGATGATTCTGGGGCATGGCCCGGTGCTTTCGCTGGAGGCCAGTGCGTTCCTGATGGATGAACTTGTATCACAGAGCGATGCATGGCGGCAAATTTCGGCAGTTCGACAAGGCTCACTGAAATCCGCCACGCCGCCGGGCATTTGTGGTGCAGGCGTCTCGCCTGCAGCAGGGCCATCATCAACGCTCAGTCTTCAGGAGCTTGAACGGCGAGCAATTCTGGAGGCCTTGCAGAGGTCGCAGCGCAACCAAGTCAAGGCAGCCAGGTTGCTGGGCATTACAGATCGCACACTGCGGGAGAAGCTACGCCGATATCGTGCCGAAGGCCGCCTGGAGGCAGAGAAACTCGTGGGAGAAGCAATATGGTAAACAAGGTTGACCCGTTGACGCTCCTGGAGGCCGGCCTGAAGGCAGCGAGCATGCGCCAGGCAGCCATCGCTAATAACATCGCCAACATCCAGACGCCGGGCTTTCGCCGAAGCGACGTGAACTTTGCCAACGCACTCCAGGAGGCACTGCGAAGCGGCAAGACATCTTTGCAGGACCTGAACGTGCAGATGTTCCAGCCGCTGAGCACTGACGTGGACACCAGCGGCAATGACGTTTCGTTGGACATGGAGATCGGCGAGCTGATGAAGAACGACGGCGCAGCGAAGACTTACCTTCGCATGATCGGCAAGCTTTACAGGCAGATGGACACAGCCATCGGAGGCTGATGATGAACGTGATTCGAACATCGACGCCGGTTGACATTGCCGTAAGCGGGCTGAAGGCTGAATCGCTGCGGATGAATGTGATCGCCGAGAACATCGCCAACGCATCGACGACGCGGACGCCCAGCGGCAGCCCCTATCGCCGCCAGGAAGTGGTGCTATCGACGAAGGATGGCGTCAGCGGCGTGGCGGTCAATCAGGTTGCACCGGATCTCAGCCAGTACAAGCGGGTATATCAACCCGGGCACCCGGACGCTGATAAGGACGGCTACGTGCTGATGCCCAATGTCGAGCTGCCGGTGGAGATGATCAACATGGTGACGGCCAGCCGGGCGTACCAGGCCAATGCCGCCGTAATGAAGCGGACGCAGGAATTGAACGACGTAGCGATGGAACTGCTGAAATAAGGAGCAGGCAGATGGCCGGCATCAATCCGATTTCGGGAATAACTCCTCAGATTGGCCCGGTTGCGGGCAAGGTCGGCGCAGCCGCGGCAGAATCGACGCAGGCGACGAACTTTGGCGAGATGTTCAGGAATTGCCTGGACCAGGTCGAGCAGCAGCAGCAGGCCTCCGGCGCAGCCATGACCGACCTGCTGACGGGCAACTCGCAGGACGTGCTGCCCGCTATCTCTGCGATGGCCAAAGCGGACATGAGCTTCAAGCTGCTCATGGGAGTGCGGAACAAGGTGATCGAGGCTTACAAGCAGACGATGAACATGCAGATATGAAAGGCAGGCTCCGGGCTTCAGGCTTCAGACTCCAGGCGCGGCAGGTGGTGCGTGCAGTGGGTCTGATGGTGAAACCTGGAGTAGCCGGCGACGATGTGGCGACGGCAAGAAAACGACAGCGTTGCGTAATCGATAGCAGGTGAGACAGCGGCAAGAGTGCGGCGGAGAACTTTGGTGGCTAGCGTCCTTCAAAACTTTCGGGAAATATGGCAGCGGATGAGCCTGATCCAGCGGCTGCTGCTGGTGGGCATCGTGCTGGCGTGCGTGGGCGCGTCGGCGTTGCTGGTGGGCTACGCCCGCAAGCCTGACATGGCGCTTCTCTACGCCAACCTTGCCAGCGAGGAGGCTGGGCGGATTGTGGAGAAGGTTCGCGAGTCCGGCACGCCGTTCGAGATTCGCAGCGAGGGCACAGCCATCTACGTGCCGTCGGACAAGGTTCATTCATTGCGGCTGAGCCTGGCGGGCCAGGGCCTGCCCAAGGGCGATCAGGCCGGCTACAGCATTCTGGACGAGGAGAAGATCGGCATCAGCCCGTTTACGCAGCGGATCAACGCCGTGCGCGCGGCAGAGGGCGAACTGGCCAAGACCATCGGCGTGCTGGATGGGGTAACTTCCGCCCGCGTCCACATCGTCAAGCCCGAAGAAGCGCTCTTTGGCGACCGCGGCAAGGACGCCTCTGCCACGGTGGTGCTGCGGTTGCGGCCGGGCTGGAGGCTCAGCCCGTCGAATGTCGCGGCAATAGTTCACATCATGTCCGGCAGCGTGCCGGGGCTCTCGCCGCAGAAGGTGGTCGTTGTCGACGCCCAGGGCCGGCTGCTTTCGGGCCAGGGCAATGACGAGATGGCGGGCAAGGCCGGCAGCGTGTTGGAATACAAGACGAAGGTCGAGGAGTATTTCTCGCGAAAGGCTGAAGACCTGCTGGCGGCGGCGCTTGGGCCGGGGCGGGCGTCGGTCAAGGTTGACGCCATCATCGAAACCACCAGCCTCGAGTCGGAGATCACCAAGTTCGACAAGGAAGGCCGACTGGCTTTGAAGGAAGACTCGCGATCCTCGACAACCACCGCTCCCTCCGGCGGCGCCGGCGGCGGCAATACCAAGGATGAGACCACGGAGTACGCCATCCCCAAGACTATCGAGCGCAAGATCGAATTGCCCGGCACCGTCAAGTCGGTCAGCGTGGCAGCATTTGTGGACCTCTCGGCGCCGAGCCTGCTCAATTCCGGCACAACCGGCGCGGCGGCTGCGCAGGCCGGGGCGAAACTTGCGAAAACCGACGTGGAAGAAATCATCCGCAGTGCCTTGGGCATAAAGGCTGGCGAAGGTTCGATCAAGGTTGTCGATACGCCGTTCTATAAGCCTGCCCTGGCCTCCGGCGAGAATCCGCAGGAGGAGCAAACACAGAGCAGCCGGCAGTTTTACCTGGAGATCGCCCGCAACTCTTCTCTTGGCGTGCTGGTGGTTGGGGCGCTGCTGACGATGCGTCTGCTGCGAGGGCCGCGCCGAAAGGCCACCCAGACTCCTGGCGCGGCGGCGCTTCCGGGCGGCCAGGGACTGGCGCTGGCGGGCGGGTCGGCAGGCGCGCTGCCGGGCAGCGATATGGATCTCGATCCGGAGATGCTCCGCACGCGAATCTCGCGGGCGCTTCAAGAGAACCCGGAGGAGGTCAAGCGGCTGTTCACGAATTGGGCTGAGTCGGAAAAGGGAGGCTTCTAGTGGTTTTGGCTGGCGCGAAGAAGGCGGCATGTCTGCTGATGGCGCTGGACACAGCCAGCGCCGCGGAACTGCTGCGCGGCGTCAAGCCCGAAATGGTTACCGCCATAGCGGAGGAACTGGCGATTATCAGCCAGAACCGCTCCGAGGCGAGCTCTTCGGCAGCCAGCATTCGTGAGTTCGCCACGCTGCTGTCGGCCAGGAGCGCCAACGCCAAGAGCAAGAATGACTTCCTTCCACAGATACTCAACAGCGCCATGGGCGAGGCCAAGAGCAAGGAGATCATGAAGCAGGTCGGACAGTTGTTGGAGGCTCGTAACCCATTCGCGGCGATTTGCGAGGCGGACGTAGCGGACATCGCCAAGGCACTTGAGGGCGAATCGGCGCAGGTGGCCACGCTTGTGCTTTGCGAGCTGCCCGGCAACAAGAGCGCCCAACTGGTGCCGATGTTGGAGGCCTCGGTGCGCAGCGCAGCCGTCCAGGGCATGATGGCTGGGCTGGAGGTGGCCGGCGAGGCCAAGGCCAAGGTCGCATCGATCATTCAGAAGCGCCTGGCGGAGATGCGGCAAAACGAAGTCGTCTCTCCGTCAACACCTGCCAAAGCCAACCAGAGCTTTTTGCAGTGGCGGCGAGTCGCATTGCTGCTGCGAAGCCTGGAGCTTTCGCTGCGCGACAGCTTGCTGAAGTCGATTGCCGAAAAAGATGCCGATGCCGCAGCCGGCGTCAGAAAGCAGATGGTCACATGGGAAGACTTGCCGCTGGTGAACGACCGCACGCTGCAAAACACTTTGCGCGGGGTGGACGCCCGCAAGCTGGCGCTGGCTTTGTTCGGCGCGCAGGGCGCCAATCTTGCCAAAGTCCGGGCCAATATCTCTGAGCGCGCAGCCGCGGCGCTGGCTGAGGAGACATCGCTGCTGTCCAAGCCCAAGAAGGAAGACATCGACGAAGCCCGCGAAGCGATTCTCAATCCGTTACGAGAACTCAACGACAAGGGTGAATTGTCGCTGGAAGGGGCGTAAGCGATTGGTGAAAAGATGACCAACACAAATGTCATCTCGCTGAAGCTGGACGCCGGGCAATCAGGCCTATCCGGTCGAATAGCCTCGGTGCGTGTGCTCAACGCCGACGACGAAGCGGCGGTGCCCTGCGCCAGTGCGCGAGCAGATGCGGAAGTCCAGGCCCTGGCGGCAGCGAGGCAGGATATGGCGGCGGCTGTGACGGCCTTGAAGATGGCGGCGCAGACGCTCGCGCGGACTCGCAACGAGCTGGTTGAGCAGGCTGAAGGCCAGATGGTGGAGTTGGCTCTCTCGGTTGCCCGCAAGGTGCTGATGCAGGAGATACAGGCTGGGCGATACGAGATCGACCCGATCGTGCAGGAGGCGCTCAAGAGCGTCTCGACCAGGCAGGACGTGGTGGTTCGCCTGAATCCGGCTGATTTGCAGCAGTGCAATGCAGTGCACTTGGAGCAGGAGCTCTCGGACGCCGGTTTGCGATTCATCGCTGATGAGGCGGTGACAAGGGCCTCGTGCCTGGTGGAGACTTCTGACGGCAGCGTCGAGGCCTCCGTCGAGAAGCATCTGGCAGGCATAGAGGCGGCTTTGAGGAATGTGCAATAGGCGTGGCATGGACAGGATGTCCGCGCCATTTAGATGAGTCATGGAGTGACGCCTGGTGGTGGACTTGGAGAAATATCGCAGCGCGCTGGCGAACCTGAACCTGCTGCCCAGCAGGGGCACGGTCGTCCGCGTGACGGGCTTCACCATCGAGTCGCGCGGGCCTTCGGTCGGCATGGGTCAGCTCTGCGAGATTCACTTAAGCAGCGGCAGGAAGGTGCCGGCTGAGGTAGTCGGCTTCCACAATGACAATCGCATCCTTTTGCCCCTGGAGAGCATCGAGGGGATAGCGCCCGGCGACGCGGTGGTCGCCCGCTACGCCCCGAGATTCGTCTCCGTAAGCGACGCCATCCTTGGGCGAGTCCTGGACGGCCTGGGCAGGCCCATCGATGGCAGAGGCGCGTTGCAGGGCGACGAGATGCGCAGCCTGGACAACATCCCACCGGCGGCGCTCAGCCGGGCGCACATCACGCAGCCGCTGGCCCTGGGCATTCGCGCTTTTGACGGCGTGTTGACGACCGGGCGCGGGCAGCGGATTGGCATCTTTGCCGGCAGCGGCGTGGGCAAGAGCACCCTGCTGGGCGAGATCGCCCGCGACAGCGACGCCGACGTGAACGTGCTTGCCCTGGTGGGAGAACGCGGCAGGGAAGTGCGGGCCTTCATGGAAGAATCGCTCGGCGCGGCGGGCCTGGCCAAGAGCGTTGTCGTGGTGGCCACCGCGGATGCATCGCCGATTCAGCGGGTCAAGGCTGGCTTTGCAGCCATCACCATTGCCGAATACTTCCGCGACCGAGGCAAACACGTGCTCTTCATGATGGACAGCCTGACGCGGTTCTGCCAAGCCCAGCGCGAGATCGGCCTGGCTGCGGGCGAGCCGCCTGCCACCAAGGGTTATTGCCCGAGCGTCTTTAGCCTGTTACCCAAACTCACCGAGCGGCTGGGCTGTGATGAGCACGGCAGCATCACGGGAATCCTGACGGTTTTGGTCGAGGGCGACGACATGTCCGACCCGGTGAGCGACTCGGCTCGCTCGCTGCTGGATGGCCATATCGTGCTGTCCCGCAAGCTTGCGGAGATGGGGCATTACCCGGCGGTGGACATCCTTCAGAGCGTCAGCCGGCTGATGAATGCTATTGTCTCCAAGGAACATCGCGCGGCGGCCCAGCGACTGCGGGCGATTTATTCGACATACCTGGGCGCCGAGGATCTGATCAACATCGGCGCCTTTGCAGCCGGCAGCAATCCGAAGATCGACAAGGCTATTGCCTTGATTGGCAAGGTGAATCACTTCCTCGTCCAGCCGACCGGCAAGCGAGCGGATTTCAACGAGACGGTTGCCCAACTGGTCGAGATTACGCGAGAGTGGGATTTCAGCTCGCCGGATGCCCAGAACAAGGCGCATGCGAAGGTCAGCGTGGCCGCCAAATCCACAGCCACGGCACCCGTCATGTTCACCGCGGGGGCCAGGCGATGAAGCGATTCCGCTGGCCATTGCAGCGATTGCTTGACGTAACGCTCGGGCGGGAGCAGGCGATTCGCGCCGAGCTGGCTGTACTGGCGAATCGAATCCGTCAACTGCGGCAAGAAGTGGGCCGGCGCAGGCAGCGGTTGCGGGAGTTGGTGGCCAGGCTGGATGGGCTGGACCTGACGCAGAGGTTAACTGAGCAGATGTCGATCATGCCGCTGGTCGACCAGGAGCAGCGGCGGATCGAGGATTTGGAATCTCAGGCCGCCATCCTGGAACAGCAGCGGCAGGCGAAGACGCGGGAGTTCATGCAGGTCCGCCAGCGCCGCCAAAGCCTGGAGAAGCTTCGCCAGCAGGCGCACCTGCGATATCAGCAGGAAGCAGCCCGGCAGGAACAGAAACAGACGGACGAGGCAGGCGGCATTGGATATGTACGGAGCAGGATGGCACGCTTTCAGGATGCGGCGCGCGGCATGGACGTTTAAATTCGTGCGTTTCGTGTAATTCGTGGACGAAGCTCTAAAGACTTGCCACGAGGAGCAGACAAATGAACAAGATGAAGATGATCATAATTCTTGGCGTTCTGGCTGTGGTGAGTTTCGGCGTGTCCTATGGCGTCTCGACCTACCTGGCCAGGAAGAACGCGCTGGTAGTCGGCAAGAACGCCAAGCCGGCTGAGCAGGAATCGGCACTGCCCCAGGAACTGCTGGCGGTGCAGGCTGTCTCGCCGAGCATCCGCGAGAAGCAGGTGGAGGACGTGCTGCGCGAGTTGCAGCTTCGCATGGATGCCTGCAAGAAGCGCGAGGAAGAGCTTGACCAGCGCGAGAAGCGCATTGCAATGGCCCAGGAGATGGTCAAGAAGGAGGCTGAGAATCTTGAGAATCTCCAGATGCAGCTCAAGGCCCCGCTGGCCAATCTCGAAAAGGCGCAGGCAGAGCTGCAGAAGAGCCGGCTGGCCGTTGCAGCCACGGAGGCGGTGCGGCTGAAGAAGCTATCGGCCATGTACGAGAAGATGGACCCGCCGGTGGGCTGGCAGAAGCTTGATGGCATGTGCCAGAACAAGCAGGAAGACGACGTAGCCAAGATTCTGTTCTACATGTCCGAGAAGGGCGCCGCGAAGCTGGTGTCGGAAATTCCCGATAAGACCCTGGCGGCGCGGCTGTGCGACAAGCTCAAGCGGATCAAGGAGGAAACGTAAGCGTCATGGATATTGCGACAATCATTGGAATCATCGTCGGGCTGGGCTGCGTCGCGGTTGGAGTAATCGCCGACGGCGGCAACTTCGCCCTGTTTCTTCAGATCCCGGCTATCACTATTGTGGTGGGCGGCACGATTGCCGCGACGCTGATTCATTTCTCGCTGGGCCAGGTGCTCAAGGTGATGTCGGTCGTCAAGAAGACGCTGATCTACAAGATGCCCAGCGAGCAGGAACTCATTCAGAAGATGGTGAACTACTCCGCCATCAGCCGGCGCGACGGCGCGCTGGCCCTTGAGCAGCAGCTTGCCGGTGCGAGGGAGCCATTCCTGGTAAAAGCCTTGCAGATGGTCATCGACGGGCAGAAGGAGGAGGCCATCGAACAGCAGCTCTCGATGGAGATTCAGTACCTTCGCGAGCGGCACGCCGACGGAAAGAAGATGATGGACTTCATGGGGGCCGGCTGCCCGGCCTTCGGCATGGTGGGCACACTGATCGGCCTGGTGCAGATGTTCAGCCACATGGAGTCGCCCGAGAAGATCGGCGCGGGCATGGCTGTTGCGCTGGTCTGCACATTCTACGGAGCTTTTCTGGCCAACCTGTTCTTCCTGCCGATGGCCGGCAAGCTGGGCATTCGCAGCAAGAAGGAAGGCCTGATCTGCGAGATGATCCTCCAGGGCGTCATCGGCATCGTCCGCGGAGAAAGCCCCTCAGCCGTCCGCGAGCGGATGCAGGCGTTTGTTTCCTCCAACGCTCGCGAGGAGTTCAAACCAAGGGTCGCCAATGCCGCATAAGAAGGCACATGCTGAAGAAGAAGCCCCCGGCGAGAGCGTCGGCCTGTGGTACATATCGTTCAGCGATATGATCACGCTGCTTCTGTCGTTCTTCGTCATGCTGACGACGTTTTCGTCCTTCAGCAAGGAGTCGCTCGACAAGTTCAGCGGTGCATGGGCGTACATTGCGAATTACTCGGTCTTCCCGGTCAAGAATATCAACCAGGATTCGTTGATAGAAAACACCAGATACATCGACTGGAGCCCCGACGGCAGTGAAAAACCGCCGGCTGACATGGGCCTGGATGCCATACGCCGGCCTCGCGATTCATTCTGGATGGAGAACATGGCCAATGCATACCACGACCGGCGCATGTTCTACATTCCGTCCTCGCGGTTGTTCTGGGGCAAGGGCAGCAGCCTGATCCCTGCCGGCAAGGCGCACCTGGACAAGATCGCATCTTTTATGAAGCTCGTGCCTTGCACCATGATCGTCGGCGAGAGCAACAGCGAAGAGTTGTCCATGGACGGCCGGGCCTTTGAGCGGGCATGGGCGATCATCGAGTATGTCTCGGCCAGGGCAGGCATCGGCACGGAACGGTTCAGTATCGCCTCGATTGGAAATGCCGCGGCCGGGCAGATGGACCAGAGCGTGATGGAAGTGACACTGATGGCTGGGAGCATCGGTCAATGAGCGAAGACTCCGGCGAAAAAGTGCCGCTGTGGATCATCTCCTTTGCAGACATGATCACGCTGCTGCTGTCCTTCTTTGTTATGCTCCAGACGATGGCGCACTCGCAGGATGCGACCCTCTTCGGCGCCAGCCAGGACTCTTTCCGACGTGCAATTGCGGGCCTGGGCATCCCGGACCTGCTCTTTGGCAAAGAGACCGGCCCGACGATGGATTACCGCAAGCTGAGATATCCTGTCGAGCCGGCCGGCGACAATGAGAACACCTCGCGCGTAATCGACGCCGACGATGAACAGATCCGCAAGCTCTTCAGCGAGATCAGCAAACAGGTCGAAACGCGGACAGTGAACACCTCGGAAAAACTCCTGCAGGTGCTGGCTGTTCCGGTGAGTTTCGATATGCAGGACAACCAAGTGGACGAGGGCGGCAGGCAATACCTGGAGAAGTTCGCCGCAAACCTCAAGCACTCCCTCAGGAGCGAGGGCACCAGAATATACGTTGTAGGCCTCTGCGGCGAGGAGGTCGGTGCGCGGCAGCAATTGATGGCTTCCGCCCGGCGGGCCAGCAGCGTGGCCCGGCTGCTGGAATCGCTGCTGGCGGAGAAGGACCTTCTCTGCAAGTGGCGCGTTCACTGCTGGGGCGCCGGTGCAAGCACCAGGTTGCTGGAGATGTCCGCAAGCGTGCCGGGCAAAAGCAGTATTCTTATCGCAGTAACAGGAGCAAGCAAAGATCATGGCTGAGGAAACCAACGAACCGCCCAAGGAACCATCCAAGACCGGCAATGACGCGGCGGGCAAGAAGGGAACGATGAAGCTGGTGCTGCTGGCTGGCGCGGCGCTGCTGGTAGTGTGCGTATCGGCCACTGCGGCAGCCGTCGTCTCGAAGATAATGAACCAGTCGCCGGCTACCGCCGAGCAGAAGGAGACCGATGCCGGACACGGGCAAAGCGGCGATGCTCACGGCAGCTCTGGCGGCAAAGACGTTGAAGGAGATTTCAAGTACTTCGAGTTCGAGCCAATCATCGCGAACCTCAACGAGCCGAGGCTGCAACGATACGCGCGTGCGTCGGTGGCGCTGGCGATCAAGAAGGAAGACTTCAGCAAGGCTGAGGACGCCATCAAGGCCCGCAAGCCTGAGCTGAAGAATTGGATCAACACTTTCCTGGCCGGCTGCACGCCGGACGACGTTCGCGGCCCGGGCAGCCTGAAGCGAATCCAGCGAAACATCGAGGAGGAGTTCAACACGATCCTGTGGCGCGACGGCAGGCCGTTGATACATCATGTCCTGTTCGAGGTCGTGATCCAGTAATGGTGGAGATGCCCAGGCAACTTGAGAAACAGGCTTTGGCGCTTTTAACGCGCATCGGGCGGCAGCAGTCCCGAAATGCCCAGGCGGACTCACCGGGTATGGCAAATGGGCCGGAGGTCCGCGATTATGACTGGACCAGCCCGAGCAGTTTCACCCGGCCGCAGTTGGACGCCCTGAAGACCTTCGCCGAAAAACTGGCGCAGCAGGCAGCGATGTCGGTATCGAAGGTGATCCGTAGCCCGCTGGAGATGCGCGCCTGCCCGCTGAAGCAGTATTACCAGCGGGCCTTGCAGAAGGCTCTCGCGCAGCGCAGCGGGTACGTCGTGCCGCTGCTCGATGCGGCCGGCGAGGCTGCGGGTTTCATCTGGTTGTCGGCGGCGACGGCGGGGCAGTGGTGCGCGAGGATGCTGGGTGCGTCCGCCTGCGGGCAAGAGCGGGAGCTATCCAGCCTGGAGTCGGCGCTACTGCTTGATGCGGTGGCCGCGGTGGTCGCTGCGATCAACTCAGCCGGCAGCGCCAAACTTCGGCGCGGCGAGGCGGCGGCCAAGACATACCAGTTTCCCGATGGCGACGGCAAGATGGAGTTCTCCGAGTTTGCGTTGGCCTGCGGGGCTGGCGATGGCTCGGCGGCTTTGTCCATCGTGCTGACTGGTGCGGCAGCGATTTCGATGCTGAAGTTGCCCTCGACCGCCACCGCAAAGGGCAGCGCAGAGGAGGCTCGCAAGCTGCTGCTGCGGGCGGTGGAGCAGGCCGGCGTTCGGGTTACGGTTGAACTAGGCAGCGCGACGATTTCGGTAGGCGACATGGTGGGCCTGGAGTGCGGCGACGTGCTGCTGCTATCGACGGCCGTCGGCCAGGATGTTGAAGCGCGAGTCGGGGGTAAGACGTTTTTGACGGGCCAGCCCGTTGTTTGCGAGGGACGGTATGCCCTTTCGGTTACAGAACGGTGCGGAAATAGAGGTTGATAATGGCTGAAGCAGAGACGGCTGAGAATGAGGCGGCTGACCAGGCTGATACCGGCAGCGAGACGGCTGCGGTTGCGGTGGCTGACGCGCACCTTCCCGAGGCAGTCGATAGCGGCGACCGCAGTGGCGGCGGTCAGATTGACATCCTGCTGGATGCGACCATGTCGATATCAGCCCGGCTGGGCGAGGCGGAGATTTCGGTCCGCGAGCTGTTGCAGGTGGGGCCTGGCGCGGTTCTGAAGTTGGATCGCCAGGTCGGCGAGCCGATCGACCTGTTCCTGCGAGGCATCAAGTTCGCGACCGGCCACCTGGTGGTCGTGGGCGAGCAACTGGGCGTGAGGATAAAGGAAATTCTCAGTCAAGACCCAGGCGGCGCGAAGTAGCAACGACGGCATACCACAACGACACAAAGCCACAAAGGCGGCAAGAGGTGCGTCTATTGTGTCGGTTGAGTAGACGGATGCGTCGCAGATGCCGTCAGTCTGTCTCTCCATGCCTCTAAGATGGCCGTTTTTCCCGTTCCTTGCACTATCGCCTCAGTTCGCAGAAGGCGGGAAATGATCTCGGCCGATGCGTCTTGCGCCTCGCGTGATGGTTCGCCGCACTGCAAAGTGTTAGCGAGCATGCCCGCCTCGCCTTTGGCTTGCTCCTCCAAGTACGCCAGTACCAGCGTGAGGTTGTCGATACTCGAAGAAGCAGGCTCATTATTAGTCAGGCACAGCCATGATAGTTCTCGCCCCCACTCCAGATCGTTGAGGTGGATAGCGTAGGCCAGCATCAATCTCCTGGCGTCATTGATGCCGTAACCGCAGGTTATGGCATCTCGAACAAGATTAGCAATCATCTCGCGGTTTCGGTTGATCGTCTGTCGAGGGTAGCTTGCGAGGGCCTTGACTTCCGGCCATGCCGAGACCGAGCCATCAACGTGTGCCCTATGTATCCGGAAGCAGAGATAGCGAATCATGTCGTCTTGCACTGATTCAGGCGTTCCATTGGCATAGCTCCACGATTGGCGGCCTTGGTCACGAAGGACTTCAAAGGCCGAGCTCCAGATGGA
>CAYQJH010000038.1:0-24251 GCA_964417755.1 uncultured Planctomycetaceae bacterium | reverse complement strand
CCGCCCGCGTGCGGATCATAGCTGAAGAGCTCGCTCTGGCTGACACCGGAGGGCATGCCCTCAGCCTTCCATCGATCCAAGGCCTCCGTCCAGATATAAAACTCGCGCCGGATCAGATGATCTACCGGGCGAAACTCATAGGTGGCCTTTATGCGCTCAAGCGAAGTCATCGACTGCACGAATCTACCTCTTTCTCCAGGACATCCAGAAGTTCGAGAACATTAGAAAGATGATAATGGCTCTGCCCGGTGGAGGCAACCAAAGTGAGCCGGAAGATTTGCAGCCTATAGTTGGACTTTGCTGAATCTTGCTTTCGTGTCATTTTTTTGGTACTGCTTTCGCGTCTCTATGAATGGTGAAAGCCCAGAATCTTTGCTGCGCAGGATCAAACGGCTGGTCATCGGCGCCGCCCGCAGCCCGCGCGAAGCGCAGGTCTTCCACAAGATTTCGCTCGTGGCGTTCTTCGCATGGATCGGCCTCGGCAGCGACGGCCTGTCGTCCTCCTGCTATGGCCCGGCGGAGGCGTTCAAGAACCTGGGCGACTATCCCTACCTGGGCATTCTGGTGGCCTTGGCAACGGCGATAACGATCTTTGTCATCGCCACCAGCTACTCGCAGATCATCGAGCTGTTCCCCAGCGGCGGCGGCGGATACCTCGTCGCCAGCAAGCTGCTTACCCCGCGGTTGGGCATGGTTTCCGGTTGCGCTCTCATCGTGGACTACGTGCTGACGATCACGGTTTCAGTGGCCAGCGGGGCTGACGCGCTCTTCTCGTTCTTCCCCCATGATTGGGCGAATTACAAACTCCTCTTCGCCGTCGGCGCCCTGCTTGTCTTGACGGTGATGAACCTGCGCGGCGTGCGAGAATCGGTCGGCCCGCTCGTCCCCATCTTTCTGACCTTCGTGGCCACGCACGCATTCATCATCATCTATACTGCCTTTGAGCATGGCGCGGAGCTGCCAGCCATCGCAAATGAGACGGCCAGTCAGGCACGGTCGGCCGTCTCGAGCCTTGGCCTGTGGGGCGCGATATTCCTGGTCATGCACGCCTACAGCCTGGGCGCCAGTACGTACACGGGCATAGAAGCCGTCTCCAACGGCCTGCCGATTTTGCGAGAGCCCAGGGCGCGAACCGGCAAGAGAACCATGCACTACATGTGGATCTCGCTGGCGGTAACCGTCCTGGGCCTGATGATCGCCTACTTGCTCTTTGGCGTCAAAGGCGAGCCGAACAAGACGCTCAACGCGGTCCTTTTGGAGCGCATGACCGAATCCTGGACACGCGGCGGATCGACGTTCGTCATCGTGACGCTCATCAGCGAAGCGGCGCTCCTCTTTGTCGCAGCCCAAACAGGCTTTCTCGGCGGGCCTCGCGTCATGGCGAACATGGCCGCCGACCGCTATCTGCCAGCCCGACTCTCCATGCTCAGCGAGCGGCTGGTTACGCACAACGGCATCATCCTGATGAGCCTGGCCGCCATCGCGACGATGCTGCTGACCGAGGGAAGCATTGCCGTGCTGGTGGTTCTCTATAGCATCAACGTCTTCATCACTTTCGTGCTCTCGCAGTTGGGTATGGTTCGTCACTGGTGGACCAGCCCGCGCAGCGAACCGCACCGCCGCAAGAAACTTGTCATCAATGGCGTGGGCCTGGTTCTGACGGCGTTGATCCTGGTCTGGACTGTGATCTTCAAGTTCAGCGAGGGCGGATGGGCCGCCTTGCTGGCAACCGGCGCATTGGTGGTCGTCGCCAGCCTCATCAAGCGGCACTACAATGCCAGCAGGCGCCTGGTGGAGCAATTCAACAGCCTGGCGATGTCGGCGTTGAAGGTCTCGCAGCTCAGTGAAATTGATGCCACCAAGGCAGCCTCTGCCGCCAAATGCGATACGTCAGCGCGGACGGCCGTCCTGCTGGTCAATGGCTTCAATGGAATGGGTGTGCATTCGCTGATGAATATCTTCCGCTTCTTCGGCGAATCGTTTAAGAACTACGTCTTCTTGCAGGTTGGCCACATCGACACGGAGAACTTCAAGGGCGCGGCGGAAGTCTCCAAGCTCGACCGATACATCCGCCAGCAGAGCGAGCAGTACGTACAGGTGATGCGGCGGCAGGGCTATTTCGCGGAGGCATTCACCAGCGTCGGCGCAGACGTCGTCGATGAAATCGACAGGCTGTCCGATCAGATCGTCAAGAAGTATCCCCAGGCGATCTTCTTCGCCGGACAACTGCTGTTTCCGCATGACACGTTCGTGCGGCGCCTGCTGCACAACAACATCACCTTCGCCCTCCAGAGACGGCTGTACCACAACGGCATTCCCTTCATGATGTTGCCGATCCGTGTGGTGGAAAATCCCCTGACGGCAGTTCAGCAGATGAAGCGAAAGACGTAACACTTAGTAGCTTCATTCCATTAGGGAGGCGGGCGGTAGCTGCCCTCGGCCGCCATGGGCTCGGCATCTCAGCGGCAACCGTGTGGTATGTCAGAAGTTCCTATTTGCCTTGCGCCGCCTGGGCCTGATCTTGTGCCTTGGGCTGGCGATACGTGATAACCTGCAGCTTCTCCAGCGTGATAAGGCCTTCCTGCACAGCCTCGTCCAGGAACGGCAGCAGCTTGGCGATGTTGGCTTCGCTGTCGAGAAGCTCAATCGTTATCGGCAGACCCTCAGCCAGGCGCAAAAGCTTGGCGGTGTGCATGTGGCGGTCAACGCCGTAGCCCATGATCCCGCGCAGGACGGTCGCACCGGCAATGCCCAGCTCGCGAGCCCGCAGGACAATGAGCTCATAGAGCGGCTTGCCGTTGCAACGGTCGCTCTCGCTGATGTAGATTCGCAGGAGGACGGCTTGCCCGGACTGCTTCATGGCTGGTCTCCTATGTGCGCCTGCAAGCTGCAGCCATCATCGGCACCGATGATGCAACAGATGCCATGCCCGGTGCCTATCTTCTGATCCAACTCAGCATAACTCGCATGGCTACAGCGCCAGCAAATACTAGCGCAATGCCAACAATGTTGCTAATAGCCACGTTAGCGGCTGCGTAGGCAATCTCGCCATCGCTAAGCAGGTTGCGATTCTCCAGGGCAAAGCTGGAGAACGTGGTAAAGCCGCCCAGCACGCCGATGAACGTGAATATGCGAACATTGGGGCTGATCGCGACAGCCTCGGACAGCTCCCATAGCAGGCCGATGACGAAGCAGCCGCTGAGGTTTACAACCAGCGTGCCCCAGGGCAGAACGCTCTTGCTTGCCTGCTGCTGCATCGCGCCGCCCAGCAGGTATCGCAAGACCGAGCCGATGGCCCCGCCGGCGGCTACGCATGATAATCTCACTAGCAATGAAGTCATGTTACGTCCGTGGTCACGTTGATCTCATATCGCCCGCAGCGAAGATCGCCCGCACAGCCTCGACATCCTCTGCAATCTGGGCCTTCAGGGCCGCCTGGTCGGCGAACTTCTCCTGGTCGCGCAGGCGGTGAAGAAAGCTCAAGGCCATCGTCTGTCCATAGAAATCGCCGCTTGCGTCCAACAGGTGGGCCTCTATGTACTGCTGCGGGGAGGGGCCAAGCGTCGGCTTGTGCCCGACGCTGATGGCAGCGGCGAATGATTGGCCTTCAATGACGGCCCTGCCGGCGTAGACGCCATCGGCAGGAATAATCTGCTCGCATGGCCCCAGGTTCACGGTCGGAAAGTCAAGCAGCTTTCCTTGGCCTTCGCCGCTCACCACCAGGCCGTGCGCCGTGTAAGGCCGGTTCATGCAGCGGCGGGCATCCTCGACATTGCCACGCGCAACCAGTTGACGAATAAGCGTGCTGGAGATTCGCTGCGGGCCGGCAGGGAAATCCAGCATCACAGCCTCCACCACGTGGACGGCGAAGCCATACTGGCAGCCCAGCAAACCCAGCAGATTGATGTCTCCGCCTCGTTTCGCGCCGAAGTGAAAATCCCGCCCTTCCACCACGTATCGCGCAGCCAGCTGAGAAACGATGATCGTCTGGACGAATTCCTTCGGCGGCATAGCCAGCAGTTGCAGGCTTGAGCTTGCGACCACCACGTAATCGGCGCCGGCTGAGAGCAGAAGGCGGCACTTTTCCTCAATGGGCGTGATGCGACGCGGAGGACCTTCTGGCCGGATGACCAGCTCCGGCGGCGGGTCGAACGTCATTGCCACCACCGGCAACTTCTCGTTGGCAGCCAAGATCCGGGCTGTCTGCACGATTCGCTGATGGCCCAGGTGGACGCCTTCGAAATTGCCGATCGCCAGGCTGCACCGCCGCAGCGACGGCGGAATGTTTTCCATGCCCAGGATGATGCTGGTCGAATCCATTGAATTTCCGGCTCGCTTCAAAAGAATGCATTCCCTCCTGCAAAGCGGACAATATACCTACGCACTGTACTGGGTATCAATACCGAGCGATTAGAACGCGTGTTGCCGTTGAAGGAAGCCCCCTGCGGAAGAGGATTTTTCATCAACGACATAAGTGCTTTGGAGAAATAGGATTCGCCTTCTTTTGGCGGCTGGGCAAGCTGGAGTTCGGGCATCAAGCATCCGCCGGCATGGTTCAGAGGCCTTCGCCGAATACGCCAATGGGTACAGGCCAAGCTTATCTTGGTCTACGCAAAACACAAAAAACAAAGGGTTACAGCATAGATGAAAAATCCTCGGAAGCGGGGGGATAGACCTCATCCGCCGACTGACGACATCCCCGCACTCCCGTGCGGGGCTTCATGCACTTCCGTGCGGGGGTCCTGCTGGGCTTCATCGAAGGATTGTTCTAGGACAACGGTCCGACCAGCGCTTGAATGACCTGCACTATAGGCCCGGGCATCAGACCCAGGTATAGCAGAAGGGTTGTCAGCAGCACCAACACGAAGATCGCTGCGCTTGGCGCTGCCGCCGCGGTAGCCCACAGGGGCTCAGCCTGGCCGGGTTCGGCTCGCCGTGCGGGGGCGGCCATGTACATTGCTGCGATGACTCGCAGATAGAAGTACAGGCCTATAGCACTTGTTGCGATCAGGCTGGCGACAAGCAGCCATTGACCGGCCTGGATGCCCGCGCCCACGAGATAGAACTTGGCGATGAAACCCGCGGTCACCGGCAGGCCCGCCAGGCTCAGCAGACTCAGCGCCATCGCGCCGGCAAGGCCGGGCCGGCGATACGCCAGGCCCTGGTAATCCTCGATTGCATCGGCATCGCGATCCTTGCCCGAGAGCACAGCCACCACGCCGAAGGCAGCCGTGATCGTCACGAAATACGCCAGCACGTAGTAAGTCGCTGAACTAACCGCCCATGCCCCGCCGGCCAGCAGCGCAACAAGCACATAGCCCAGGTGCGAGATTGACGAATAGGCCAGCAGGCGCTTCACGTTTCGCTGAAGCAGGGCCAGCAGGTTTCCGCCGGCCATAGACGCGATGGCCAGCACCGCCAGCCCAATCGCCAGCGGACGAAGATTCGCCTGGCGAATGTCGAGCAAAGTCACCAGCCGCAGAAGCAGTACGAACATCGCGCCCTTGGAGATGGTGGCGATCAGCGCGGTAACCGGCGCGGGAGCGCCCTGGTAGACATCTGCTGTCCAAAGGTGCAGCGGCACCAGCGCGAGCTTGAAGGCAATCCCGATCAGGATCATCACCAGGCCGCTGAGCATAATGAAGCTTGGCGCCTTTGCCCCAGCGACGGCTGAGGCAATGCGGGAGAATTCCATCGTGTTGGCATCGGCAAAGACCATCGCCATGCCGAAGAGCAACATGCCGGCTGCCACCGCCGCCAGGACAAGATACTTGAAGGCCGCCTCGATGCTGAGTCTGCCGTAGCGGTGGTAGGCGATCATCACATAGAGGGCGATAGTAAGGGTCTCCAGGCCCAGAAAGAACGTCGCAAAGTGCACGCTCGCCGCCAGCACCACGCATCCCAGGGC
This sequence comes from uncultured Planctomycetaceae bacterium, assembly GCA_964417755.1. Lineage (GTDB taxonomy): Bacteria > Planctomycetota > Phycisphaerae > SM23-33 > SM23-33 > CAYQJH01. The sequence goes on along the minus strand of CAYQJH010000038.1, from coordinate 18,343 downwards.
CGCGAGCAGCAGCAAGACATAGAATTCATCAGCCATCACGTCCTGACGTCGGAAGTAGCCATGTGCCAGCAGGGACAGGACAATTCCCTGGCCAAGGATCATGCCGCCAAAGAAGCGCGCCAAACCATCAACATGGAGCAGGGCAAGCCCGCCAATGCCTCCGATTGCATCGGAGGATATTGCCGGATCAGCAGGTGCAGGCGAGAAGACAAGCCATGCCAGCGCGATCGCCAGGCTGATGACCGTCACAATGACCGTCAGGGCGTGATTGCGGTAGAACGCCAGCAGCAGGAGGATGGCCGCCGCGGCGCAGGCCAGGATGATGATCGGCATGATTGCATACAGCGCTGTCATGGCCGGCCCCCTTCAATTGCAAGGGCGGTCTGGCGTGGCATGGGCGTCTCGCCCATGCGTCGCGGGGACGTCTCGTCCCCGCTCTTGGCCGTATCCACGGGCAAGACGCCCGTGGCACGCACGGACAGGATGTCCGTGCCACGTTGCGCCATCCGCAATACTGGCTGGGGATAAATGCCCAACCAGAGAACCCCAGCGATAAGCACGGATGAGATCGCCATCTCGCGCCGCCCGAAATCCGCCACGCGCGCGGAGATAGCCGCCTTGGGGCCATGAAAGACCCGCTGCAGCATCCACAGTGAATAGATCACCGAGACGATCATTCCGCCAGCCGCCAGCACAGCCATCAGCGGATAGACCTGGAACGTGCCAAGCAGGACAAGGAACTCACCGACGAAGTTCGCCAGGCCGGGCAGGCCCAGCGAGGCCAGGCTGAAGAACGTCATCACGCCGCCCATCCGCGGGGCCGCCGACCACAGGCCGCCCATATGGCCCATGTCGCGTGTGTGGATGCGGTCGCCCAGCGCGCCGACGATGAAGAACAGCGCCCCGGTGGTCATTCCGTGCGCCAGGATCACCACCACGCTGCCCTGCAACGCCAGCGTGCTGCCAGCAAAGACGCCCAGCAGCACAAAGCCCATGTGGCTGATGCTGGTGTAGGCTACCAGCCGCTTCAGGTCGCTCTGTGCAAAGGCCATCAGTGCGCCATAGAGGATGCCGATAATTGCCAGCGTCATTGCCGCCGGCGCGAAGGCCTGAACCGCCTGGGGAAATAGCGGCAGCATGAATCGCAGCATGCCGTATGCCCCAGCCTTGAGCACCAAACCCGCAAGCACGATGCTGCCGGCTGTAGGCGCCTCGGTGTGCGCGTCGGGCAGCCAGGTGTGGATCGGAAAGGCCGGCAGCTTGACCGCAAAGGCAATGAAGAAGCCCAGCATCAGCCACATTCCCACCGCCTGCGAGATGGGCGTATCGAGCAACTGCTCGTAGTCGAAGGTGTACTGGCCCCGCAGGCTGCCGTGGATGAAGTAGAGCGCCAAGATCGCCAGCAGCATCAGCAGGCTGCCCGCCTGCGTGAAGATGACGAACTTGATGGTGGCGTAGATGCGCTTTTCGTAGCCCCAGATGCCGATCAGCAGGTACAGCGGAATGAGCATCATCTCCCAGAAGAAGTAGAACAGGAAGAGATCGACAGCCAGGAACATGCCCGCCAGGCTCCCCAGCAGCCACATGAGGTTGAAGTGGAAGAACCCGACTCTCTTGGTGATGCCCGCCCAGGATGCTGCGACCGAAATCACGCCCAGGAAGGCTGTCAGGACGACAAGCAGCAGGCTCAGGCCGTCCATCGCAAGGTGGAAGCTGATGCCCCATTGCGGGATCCAGGGCAGTTGGAATTGGCTGATCCAGCGAGCTTGCACCTCCGGCGCGGCGATCCACATCTGCAGCGCCAGGGCAAGCTGTGCCAAGCTGCCCGCCAGGCACAGCCAGCGCGCGGCGGTGCGCCTCAGGTAGGAAAGCGGCCAGGCGATGCCGCCAGCCAGCAGCGGTATGGCAATGAGCAGGACGAGCTTCATAGCAGCACCAGCGCGATGAGGACAATTGCACCGACGGCAATGCCGGCGGCATACCAGCGAAGCCGGCCCGTCTGGGTAAGGCTGATCAGCCGGCTGAGCATCTCGCCGACGCCGGCGACGATGTCGAAGAATGTATCGACGATGTCGCCGCGATTGATGCGGGCAATCGCCAGCCAGGGACGAACCAGTATACGGTCGTAAAGTTGGTCGAATCCCCAGCCTAATCGCCAGAAGCGATGCAGGCCCGCCATCCGCGCCGCTAGATCGGATGCCGCCTGGGGCTTCTTGATAAAGAAGAAATACGCCAGCAGCAGCCCTGCCAGCGAAGCAGCGCCTGCGACGGCTTGTAAGACAGATTCCGAAGTCATGCTTTGGTGGGACAGGCCTTCTGGCCTGCCTTGAATTGCCCAGCCTGGAAAGGCTGGGCTACCGAAAACGCCGGACAAGAACTGCGAGAACCAGGGCTTGTCGCCCATCGTGGGCGGCAGCTCGACGAATCCCCCGGCGAGAGCCCCGATTGAGAGAAGCACCAGCGGAATCGCAACGAACAGGCTACGCTGTGGCGACGGCACTACTTGCTCGCGGCCGAAGAATGTCAGGAAGACAGCCCGGAAGGCATAGAGGCTCGTCAGCAATGCCCCAGCCAGGCCGGCTGACCACAACCAGCGTCCACCCGGCTCAAAGCTGTACGTGCCGGCGAGGATAAAGTCCTTGCTGTAGAAGCCAGCCGTCACAAGCGGCAAGGCCGACAGCGAGGCAGAGCCAATCATGAACGCCCAGAAGGCCAGCGGAAGGCGCTTCCGCAGGCCGCCCAGCTTGAACATGTTCTGCTCGTGATGACACGCCAGGATCACTGCACCGGCTGCGAGGAACAGCAGGCTCTTGAACATTGCATGGGTCATGAAGTGCAGCATGGCCGCCGAGTACGCCCCAACACCCAACGCCAGGAACATGTAACCGATCTGGCTGATGGTGGAATACGCAAGGACACGCTTGATGTCGTATTGCACCAGGGCTGAAAAACCCGCCATGAGCAGCGTGGCTGCGCCGATGACAGCCACCAGCAGTTGCACGCCTGGGGCCAGCTCGAACAGGCCATGCATGCGCGCGATCAGATACACGCCGGCGGTGACCATTGTCGCGGCGTGGATGAGGGCGCTGACGGGTGTAGGGCCGGCCATCGCATCGGGCAGCCATGTTTGCAGCGGCAATTGCGCGCTCTTGCCGAGCGCTCCGCCCAGCAGCAACATCGCCACTGCCGTCGCCAGGATCGACGAAACCGCCCATCCTTGCCGGGCCGCATCAACAGCTGGCTGAATCTGCAATGTGCCGCTGTTCAATAAGATCAGCAGCAGGCCGATGAGCATAGCTGTGTCGCCTACGCGCGTGACGATGAAGGCCTTGCGGGCGGCGGCAACGTTGACATTGTCCTTGTACCAGAAGCCGATCAGCAGGAAGCTGCACAGGCCCACGCCCTCCCAGCCGAGATATAGCAGCAGCAGGTTGTCCGCCAGCACCAGCGTCAACATCGCAAAGACGAAGAGGTTCATATATGCGAAGAACCGGCTGAAGCCTTCGTCATCCCGCATGTAGCGGACGGAATAGAGATGAATCAGGAAGCTGACAATGGTAACAACGAGGATCATCACTACAGCCAGCGGATCGAGGTAGAAGGCGACTTCGCTGCGGAAACTCCCGGCACTGATCCACGTCCAGAGCACTTGTCGAAAATGACCAAAAGGCCCGATCTGCTGCGCAAAGGCGATGCTGACGCAGATGGCCAGGATGGCTGAGATGCCGATACTGCCCACGCCCACCAGGCTGCAAAGCCTTCTGTCCATGCGCCGCCCCAGCAAGGCCAGCAGCACAAAGCCCGCCAACGGAACAGCCGGGATTAGCCATAGCAGATCGAGCATATTTACGCCGCCTCGGATATTGGTGCCACCCCCCAGCGATGTTGCTTGGGGGTGATGGCCTGAACCGAGGAATATCGAACTGAACAGCCGAATCTCGAATGAACGACAAGGCTGCTTCTGCCTTCGATATTCGGAGATCCTTGTTGGATATTCCGCTGTCCGCTGTTCATCGTCATCCTTTCATTTCACTGGCGGCATTGACATCAAGCGTCTTGAACCGGTGGTAGAACAACAGCACCAGCGCCAGGCCGACCGAAACCTCCGCCGCCGCCATCGTCAGCACGAAGAGGAACATGACCTGCCCGTCCGGCGAACCCCAGCGATAGCCAGCCACCACAAACGCCAGGCCGGCTGCGTTGAGAATTATCTCGATGGACAGCAGCATGAAGACGATGTTCCGTCGTATCAGCACGCCCAGCAGGCCCATCACGAACAGGCCGCCTGCCAGGAGCATTCCATGTTCAAATGGCACCTGTGCGATCATGGCAAGGCCCCCGTGCGCTGTCGCCGGCCCAGGTGATAGGCCCCTACCAGCCCGGCCAGCAGAACCAGCGATGCCAATTCCACGCCGAGCATGTAAGGCCCGAACAAGCGAGCCCCAACGGCTGCGGCGTCGGTGGCCTGGGCCTGCGATTGAGCATCTGCGACCGGACCGGCCCGCGGCGCGCCTACGGCCATGAGCGCGTATACAAGTTCCGCCAACAGAATCATCGCCAGCACAGAGGGGCCAACCCATGCAGACGGACTTAGCCAGGCCCGCTCCTGGTCGGAAACCTGCGGGCCGAGGTTCAGCATCATGATGACAAAGACAAACAGCACCATGATCGCGCCCGCATAGATGATGACCTCCAGCGCAGCCACGAACGGAGCGTCCAGGCTGAAGAAGACCATCGCCACCGCCAGCAACGAGACGATCAGGTATAGCAGAGCATGGACAACGTTGGCGCGAGTGATGACCAGCCCCGTCGCCAGCAGTGCAACAATGCCTGATATGTAGAAGATTGTGTCCATGCCTATTCAGGAATCCCGCTATTCGGAACCATGCTCCGCAGATATTTAGGTGCCACCCCCAAGTACCTTGGGGGTGTTCGCCAGACCAGGTCAACACCCCCAAGCAAACAACAACGGCGCTTGGGGGTGGCACCACAGCCTTAAGCCAAGGCCTTGACCGCAACCACGGCCTCAGCCGCAATCAGGGCCACAACCGCAAATACAGCCTCAACCGCAGAATATCGAACAATAGAACCGCAGAATCACGAAGTAACTGCAACGGCAACGACAAAGGCCTTGGGCAACAGCCGGCCTGTCGTTCACTTCGATATTCGGAAATCCTTGTTCGATATTCTGCGGTTCATCCTCAGCCGCCAGCAGCCACATTGCAGGTTCAGCATCCAGCCTTTGCCAGCCGACCTTAAGGCAGCAGGCTCTTCATATCCTCTGGCGGCTTTTCGTCCTGGGCCTGGCCCTTGTCCTTGCCGCCGATGCTGACGCCCGCAACCTTATAGAAGTTATAGCCGTGATACTTGCCCTGCCCGTCAATCAGCAGATCTTGCTTCTCGTAGACCAGGTTCTCCCGCTTGAATTCGCTCATCTCCTGGTCGGGGATGAGCTGGATCGCGTACGTCGGGCAGGCCTCCTCGCACAGGCCACAATAAATGCACCGTGAGAAGTTTATGCGGAACCACTGCGGGTATCGCCGCCCGTGCTCGTCCTGCGTCGCCTGTAGTGCAATGCAGTCCACCGGGCAGACAGCTGAGCAAAGGTAGCATGCGACGCATCTCTCGCCGCCATCGCCGTCGCGCGACAGGATGATCCGCCCGCGCGTCCGCGGCGGCAGCGGAACCGGCTGCTCCGGGTACTGAACGGTCGCGCGCCTGCGGAAGGCGTGCATGAACACCCTGCCGATAGCTCGCAGCACGCTGAGCATTACTTTGCCCTCCCGCCGTAGCTGAGCAAGACCCAGGCTGTCACCAATAGGTTCAGCAGCACCAGCGGCAGCATGACCTTCCAGCCCAGGGCCATCAACTGGTCGTATCGTGGGCGCGGCAGCGAGGCCCGCAGCAAAATAAAGCCTGCCACCAGCACAACCGTCTTCAGCACAAACCACGCCAGCGGCGGCAGAAAGGCCGGGCCAAGGTAGCCGCCCAGGAACAACGACACCGTCAGCGCGGAGATCAGCGTGATGCCGATGTACTCGCCGATGTAGAACATGCCGAACTTCATGCCGGAGTATTCGGTGTGATAGCCGGCCACCAGCTCGTTTTCCGCCTCGGGCAGGTCGAAGGGCAGGCGGTGCGTCTCAGCCAGGCCCGCGATCAGGAACACCACCAGGCCCACGAACTGTGGCACGCAATACCAAAGCTGTCTCTGCGCCTCGATGATGTCGGTGAGGTTAAACGAGCCAGCCATCATCACCACGCCCATGAGCGACAGGCCCATGAAGACCTCGTAGGAAAGCATCTGGGCAGCCGCCCGAAGCCCGCCCAGCAGCGAGTACTTGTTGTTGGATGCCCAGCCGCCCAAGGCAATGGCGTAAACGCCCAGCGACGACATGCCCAGGAAGAACAGCACGCCGATATTGAGGTTGACCACCCACACGCCGGGCGCAAAGGCCACCACGGCAAAAGACATCAGTGTGGTGACCATGATGATCATCGGCGCGATGACGAAGACGCCCCTGTCGGCGAAACGCGGAACCCAGTCCTCCTTCATGAATATCTTGATCATGTCAGCCGGCAATTGCAGCAGGCCATGCCAGCCGGCACGGTTTGGGCCGTGGCGATCCTGCCACAGCGCCAGCAGGCGGCGCTCGATAAAGATTAAGCTGGCGGCGAACGTCAGGATAATCAGCAGGACGGCGACGACTATGACCAGGTTGCGAAGGGTCTCGCTCATGGCCGGCCCTCCGTGGCGTCGGCCTTGCCAGCGGCAACCGACAGCCTACCCCAGGCCGGCAGGGGAACATAGGGCATGCCAGCCAGGCCGACCGGCAGCACTGCCAGGCCATCAGGCAAGGCCGGACGAATACGCAGCGGCGCCTGCAACTCGACGCCATCCAAGATGACGGCGAGCATTTCGCCCTCGCGAACGCCAATGGCTGCGGCATCACGGACATTCATTCCAATGTAGGGCGCGGGCGCAAGCGAGGCCACGCCACTGGCCAAGGCACTGAGCTCCTCGCTGCCGAAGATGTGATAGGCGGGCACAATCAGCCACTGGCCTTGTCGCGCCTGTAAGACAGGCGGCACTCCATCTTGCTTAACATTGCCAACCGCCTGGCCGCTCGCCGCCGGCCTGCCTATGAGCAATTCGCAAATCGCATTTCGCCCCTCGACTTCGCTCGGGGCCCTGAGCGCGCCGAACGGCAATTCGCAATGTTGTTGCCGAAGCGGTCCGCCGACTTCTTGTTGGAACTTATTGAGGGCCTGCACGCTGTTCCATCCACCAGCCCAATAGCGCAGCACCAGCGGCGCGGGCGGCTGGCCCCGGAAGCCTTCCATCGTGAACGCCAATGGCGAATCGGGATCCGCCGCCGGCTGGGGCTCGTGAACAGTGGCATCAGCCGTCATCGCCGTCCGGCCGCTGTACCGCCCAGGCTGACGCGGGACCTTCATGCCATGCACGCGGAAGTCAGCCGGCGGAGCGATGCCCGGCACCGGCGCGAAGACCGGCATCTGCCGGGCCATGTCATCCTGGAGATCGTCGACGTTCAGCCATTGCCGCTCACCGAGCTTGCCCGCAGCCACCATTGCGTTCCGCAGGTACAGCCAGCTCGGCCGCACGCCCTGGGCCGGGAAAACCTGGTAGAACCGCTGCGCCCTGCCTTCATTGTTCACAAACGTGCCGGTGCATTCGGCAAACGTCGCCGCCGGCAGGACGAGCCTCGCGCGATCAGCCGTCCGCGTCCGCGTGTGATCGATAACCACAACATGCCGAGCCTTGGCGAGCATGGCGTCGATCTGCTCGGCCAGCGCGCGACGGTAGAGGTCGTTCTCCAGCACAATCACAGCCTCAGCCGCGCCCGATTGAATTGCCTCGGCTGCATCCGCCATTGCGCCCGCCTGATCCATCAACATCAGCCCGCGCGTGTTGCACTCGTGGGTCGTCAGCAGCAGGCCGGCCGGCTTGCCCATGGCGCACAATGCCTCAGCCGTCGCCGCGGCAGCCTGCATCACCGCCTTGCTGCCGCAGGATGGGCCGGAGATGACCAGCGGCCTTTCGGCCGCAATCAACTCCTCCGCAATTCGCCTGGCCTGTTCAGCCATCGGGGCCGGCATATTAGCGGGCAGCTGTTCGCCGGCAATCGCCGCGGCGACCGCAAAGCCAAGCCGGGCTATGTCATCCGGAGCCAGGCGAAAGGCCCTTGCCGCAATGTCGTCAAGCTTGGTCGCATCACAGCAGGCGATGAAGACCGGGCTGTAATCCTTCTGAGTAACCTCGCGAACCGGATAATCGTTCCAGCGGTCGATCTTGAGCTGGTCAGCCAGCTTCAGGCCCTTCTGGCGGATCAACTGCCGAATCTCGTACGCCAGCATCGGCGCAACGTTGGTGACATCCTCGCCCAGGATGAAGGCTGCATCATGCTGCTCGACCTCAAGAAGACTCGGCAGGCAGGCCTTAGTGGTCTGCATGATGTTCATCGCCAGGCGCTCAAGCTCGAATTCCTGCTGCGACAGGCCGGCAAAGAATCGCTCCGCCCCCACCGCCTGACGAAGTGCGTAATTCGCCTCCAGGCTGGCACGCGGCGAGCCGATGCCGATGACCTTGCTGGAGGAAAGCACCTGCGCCAGGCAAGCAACGGCGTCGGCCAAGGCATCGCCATCAGAAGCCTCTCGCAAACGCTCCGGCCGGTTGACGAACTCATAGCCATATCTGCCGCGGTCGCACAGGAAGTAGCCGTTCACCTTTGAATTGAAGCGGTTGTGCACACGGCGCAGGATGCCGTATCGCTCGCCGGGAATCGTGTTGCACCCCAGGCCGCAATGCACGCACACCGACGGCGCGGTCTGTAGGTCCCACTTGCGGGTGTAGTGTTCCTTGAGCGTCTTGTCGGTGAAGACGCCGGTTGGGCAGATCTCCACCAGGTTGCCGGCGAATTCATTTTCCAGCACGCCGTCGCTGCTGCGGCCGAAGTACACGCGGTCGTGCCAGCCCAGCACGTCGAAGTCCCGCCCGCCGGCGAAGTCGCGGTAGAACCGCACGCAGCGGTAGCACTGGATGCAGCGGTTCATCTCGTGCGTCAGGAATGGCCCAAGGTCCTGGTTGCGGTAGGTTCGCTTGAGGTAGTTGTACCGGCGGTATGTGTGGCCGGTCATCAATGTCATGTCCTGTAGATGACACTCACCGCCCTCGTCGCACACCGGGCAATCATGCGGGTGGTTGGTCATCAGCCATTCGATCACCGACGTGCGAAACGCCCTGGCCTCGGGATCATCGATGGAAATCCGCAGCCCATCCTTCACCGGCGTCATGCAGGACATCACGATCCGGCCGGTCTTGTCGTGCTCATCCTTGAACTGCTTGATCGCGCACTGCCGGCAGGCCCCTACCGAGTGCATGGCCGGGTGCCAGCAGAAATACGGCAGGTCAAACCCCAGCGACAGGCAGGCAGTCAGAAGGTCCTGGCCTTCGTCTACCGTGTAGGGCTTGTTGTCGATGTATATCGTGGCCAATTCACACCATTTCGTTGCTGTTCAATCCGCAATTCGAAATCCGCAATCAGCGATTCTCCTATGCCCGGTATGGGCATCTCTTCTCATGCACATGCTTCTCAAAGTCCGCGCGGAAGTATTTCAACGCAGACACCAGTGGGTCTATCGCGCCTGGCGCCAGTGCGCAAAATGTATGTCCCGGCAGGATGCGCCGGCAGTGCATGTCCAGCAGGTCCAGGTCGTGCATCGTGCCGGTGCCGGCCTCGATGGACTCAAGCAGGTTGCGAATCCACGGCAAGCCCTCGCGGCAGGGCGTGCACCAGCCGCACGATTCCTTCGCGAAGAACCGCTCCAGGTTCAGCAGCATCCCCACGGGGCAGGTCTTGTCGTCCAGGACGATTATCGTGCCAGTGCCCAGCCGGCCGCCGGCCTTCTCGACGGCGGTGAAGTCCAGCTTTACGTCCAGATGCTCTGGCAGAAGGAATGGCGTCGACGCCCCGCCGGGCAGCACACCCCGCAGCGAGAAGCCATCCTGCATGCCGCCGGCCTTGCCCTCCAGCACCTCCCGCAGCGTGCTGCCAAATGGCATCTCCCAAGCGCCGGGGTTCTTCACCCGGCCGCTGACGCCATATATCTTTGTCCCGCCGTCGTGGCCCTTGGCCAGGCCCTTGAACCAGTCTGCCCCGTGGTTGACGATGTGCGGGACGCAGTAGATCGTCTCGACATTGTTCACGACAGTGGGCTTGCCCCACAGGCCGGTGATTACCGAATGCGGCGGCTTGACCCGTGGTATAGCCCGCCGGCCCTCCAGCGCGTTTATCAGGCCGAATTCCTCGCCGCACATATAGCGCCCCGCGCTTGTATGCAGGTGCATCTCGAGGCTGTACGTGCTGCCCTGGATGTTCCTGCCCAGAAAGCCCGCCGCTCGAGCCTCGGCGAGGGCGCGCTCCAGCCGACGCGCCGCCAGCACGTATTCGCGCCGCAGAAAGATGTAACAAACCTCAGCCTCGATCGCGTACGAGCTGCAGATGGCCGACTCGACCATCTGGTGCGGATCGCCCTCGAGCAACAGGCGGTCCTTGAACGTGCCGGGCTCCATCTCGTCGGCGTTAATGAGAAAATACTTAGGCCGGCGCGCCTGCGCTCCCATCGGGATGAAGCTCCACTTCTTGCCGGTTGGAAAACCCGCCCCGCCCCGGCCACGCAGAAGGCTCCGCGTCACCTCGTCCTGCACCTGCTGGGGCGACAAATCCTTGAGGCATCTGCGCACCGCCTGGTATCCGCCTGCGCGCTGGTAGGCGGCGATATCAGCCGGCTCCCGGCCAGACGAGATATTCTTTGTCAGCGGCAATTCCATTTGGGGTCCGCCATCCCCCGCCTTCCGGCGGAGGGTTCCTGGATCAATGATATTGTTGCAGTATCTCGTCGATCTTCTGCCGCGTGAGGTTCACGTGCAGATCGTCATCGATCATCATCACCGGGGCCTTGTCGCATGCGCCCAGGCATACGACCGGCAATAGCGTGAATCGGCCGTCGCCGGTGGTCTGGCCGAACTCGACACCGAGGCGGCTGAACAAGTGTTCCCGCAAGTTCTCGTAACCCAGAATCCAACAACTGACGCTGTCGCACAGCAGGATCACGTGCCTGCCGACTGGATGGCGATATATGAGACTGTAGAACGTCGCAATGCTGTCGACCTCGTCGCTCGTCATCTCCAGCAGGCTTGCCAGCTCCGATACGCTCTGGTCGCTGACGTACCCGCGATGGCGCTGGACGATCTTCAGCGCCTCGCCCAAGGCTGCCCGTTTGCTGGGCGAGCGGGCGACTTCCGCGGAAATCTCGTCTTGTATTTCCTGACTTAGCGCCATCTGACTCTCAAATCTTCAAATCTCAAATCTTGAATTGAGAAGTCTGAATAACCTGCCGCAGAAACGCAGAGGCCGCTGAGAACGTCAAGATCATTGATCTCTTCTCTGTGTTCTCAGCGTCTCTGCGGCGGTTGCTCGGTTGTTGTCCCAATCTCAGACCTCAAATTTGAAATCTCAGATTTCAAATCTCAAACCCGATTCATCCTTCCGCCTTCACCGATCAACATCGCCCAGCACAAAATCCAAACTACCCAGTATCGCAACAAGATCCGGCACCATCAGGCCGCGACTGACCAGCGGCAATATCTGCATGTGCGGAAACGAAGGCGTGCGAATTCGCGTCCGATACGACATCGTCTCGCCGTCGCTGACCAGGTAGTAGCCGTTGAGGCCTTTGGCCGACTCCACCGCTGAGTGCGCCTCGCCCGCCGGAATGACCGGCCCCCACGTAACGTTCAGGAAATGCGTAATAAGCGTCTCGATATCCTGCATCGTGTAATCCTTCAGCGGCGGGGTCGTCAGCGGATGACGGGCCTTGTGCTCGCCGGCTGGCATGTTGTCCACGCACTGGCGGATGATCCGCAGGCTTTGGCGCATCTCCTCGATCCGCACAGCCAGTCGGTCATAGCAGTCGCCGTGCACGGCTGTTGGAATATCGAACTCAAACTGCTCGTATCCCGAGTAAGGCCGCCTCTTGCGGTAGTCCCACTGAAGCCCGCAAGCGCGAAGGTTCGGCCCCGTAACGCCCCAGTCAAGCGCCTCCTCGACCGTCAAAGCCCCGACGCCCTTGGTTCGGCCCTTGAAGATGCGGTTCCGCAGGACGATCGTGTCATACTCGCTCAGGCGCTTTTCCATGTAGGTCAGGAAATCGCGCATCATCGTGTCCCAGCCCTGCGGCAGGTCGGCTGCCAGTCCGCCGATGCGGAACCAGTTGGGATGCATCCGGGCGCCCGTAACCACCTGCACAATATCCAGGGCCTTCTCGCGGTCGGTGAACATGAAGAACACCGGCGACATCTGCCCCAGGTCCTGCGAGAACGTGCCATAAAACACCAGGTGGCTGATGATGCGGAACAGCTCAGCCATCATGATGCGGATGACCTTGACGCGGTCGGGCACAGTGATGCCGGCCAGCTTTTCGACGGCCATCACGTAAGGGAAATTGTTCAGGACACCGGCGAGATAATCGACGCGATCAGTGTATGGAATGTATGTGTGCCACGACTGCCGCTCGCCCATCTTCTCGGCCCCGCGGTGGTGAAAGCCAATGTCAGGCACAACGTCGAGAATTTCCTCGCCATCAAGCTGAAGCACCAGGCGCAGCACGCCATGCGTGCTTGCGTGGTTCGGGCCGATGTTAAGAAACATGAAGTCGGTATCCTCGCGGTATCGCTTCAGGCCCCATCGCTCAGGGCGGAACTGCAGCTGCTTTTCCTGCGCTTCCCAATCGTCCTCGGGTAATTCAAATGGCGGCAAGTCGGTTGCTCGGGCGGGGTGCTCCTTCCGCAGCGGATGGCCCTGCCAGCCCGGCGGCATCAGGATCCGCTCGAGGCGTGGATGGCCGTCGAAGCTTATGCCGAACATGTCCCACACCTCGCGCTCGTACCAATTAGCGCACGGCCAGATCGCGACGATGGACGGCAGCGAAGGCTTGTCGCCCCTCAGAGGCACCTTAAGTCGAACAAAGGCGTTTCGCTCCATCGAGAGCACCTGGTATATGACGGTAAAATCGCAATCGGCTGGGCGGTTCTTGCGAGTCCGCTCGTCGATCGCGGTCAGGTCATAGAGCATTTTGAACGGCTGATCGATCTCGGCCTTGAGGAAGCGCAGGACATCGCAGACATCGCCGGCGGAAACCCCCAGCGTGGCGATGCTGTCGGCTGTGTGCTGGGTGGAAAAGTGCGTCGCGCCAAAGCGGTTCTTGATCGCGGCGATGATGTTCGGGGCTGAAGTCATATCACAAGGTCGCTGGGGCGCGATATCTTCCAGTTCCGCTCCTGCCATAGCTCTGCCTGAACCGCAGAATATCGAACGAACAACACAGCCTCTCTTCCTTCAATATTCTGCGGTTCCTTGTTGAATATTCTGCGGTTCGCCATTTTCTCGCATGGGGACGAGGTGTAGTCTGACCTCCATCCGGCATGTCGGCTTCTACTCATTCTCCAGTTCCATCATCTTCTGCCGCTGCGGGCGCTTCAGGTCTCGCATGGATGGATAGCTCGGCCGCTGGATATCCTGCGGGCCGGCCACCCACGTCAGCGGGCGGCGCTCCTTGCCGATGGAGTCCACCAGCATCAACAGGCCCTCCATGAACGCCAGCGGGCTGGGCGGACAGCCGGGAATGTACAAGTCCACCGGCAGGAACTTGTCCACGCCCTGCACGACGCTGTAGATGTCGTACATCCCGCCCGAATTGGCGCACGAGCCCATCGAGATCACCCACTTCGGCTCGAGCATCTGGTCGTACAGCCGGCGAACCACCGGCGCCATCTTGATGAACACCGTGCCGGCGATGACCATCAGGTCGGCCTCGCGCGGCGAACCTCGAATGACCTCCGCGCCGAAGCGGGCGATGTCGTACCGGCTGGTGAGCGAGGTGGCCATCTCGACATAGCAGCAGCTTAGCCCGAAATTGAAAGGCCAAAGGGCGTACTTTCGCCCCCAGGCGACCAGGTCCTGCAGGCGAGAGAGCAATATGGTGCGCCGAAGCGGCTCTTCGATGCCTGATGTTACAAGGCCCGACTGGCCGTCAGGATGCAAGGGTCGAGGCGGCTCGTCGCCGCCGGCTTTGGTCAGCCACCAGGCCATCGCATCTAATCCTTTCGCTCCAAGACATCTATTGCCTTGCGCGGGCTGGTTACCGTTGTGAAGGAAGCTCCTGCCGGCAGGCCAGGGACTCCCCGTGCGTCCGCGCGGGGCTCTCTCGCCGGGCCCCAGTCAAGCGCTCCTTCCCGCCAGAGGTACACCAGGGCAATCAGAAGGAAGCCGATGAAGATGGCCATTTCCATGAACCCAGCCCAGCCCACCTCGCCAAAGGCAATGACCCAGGCGAAGATGAAGACCGCCTCCAGATCGAAGATGACGAAGAACATGGCGATGAGATAGAATTTGGCCGTGACGCGCAGGCGGGCATCGCCGGTGGGCAGGATGCCCGACTCGAATGGCTGATCGGCGGCCCGGCTGCGACGGTGTCGCTCCCCCAGCACATAAGAGACCGCCACCATGCCGATGACGATGATGATCACCCCGGCGGCGTAGGCCAGCAGGGGCCAAAGCGCGGGCGTTTGCGATGTTGGCATTGTTCTGGCGTTCTCCTTTGAGCCGGTGCGACTTGTGCTGCCTGCGATCAGGGCATTCTAGGCAGCCACCGAGGCTGGCTGAGGGCGAAAACGCAACTTCCAGGGCATATATTTCCTTTAGATGAAACGCTTTATGCAGAGAACTGGGCGAAGGCTTGGTTGCCCAGGCCAGTGCAACTATACTGATGCAACCAATTTCAAGGGCGGGTAGAGCATGAAACACTTTTGCCTGTTAGCGTGCTGGCTGGCTCTATGTGCTGGATGCCAGCCAGAGGGCTACATTCTCAGTTCCACCGATGTGCTTGCCACGCCTGGGCAGGAAATCCAGCTTGAGGTCCAGTTGGAAAAGAAAAGCCTGCGCGATCAGCCCGGGCGGACGATTGAGTTTTATCTGGGCGAGCAACTCTATCGCTCTGCCCAGACCGATCACGAGGGATACGCACGAGTTTCCTTCCGCCCCGAAGAACCCAAGGACTACGTGTTCGACGTCAAGCTGGTCATGAATGGCTCTGACGAGAAGCCGCCGCCATCATGCCAGTTGCTCGTCGCCTGCCGGACCAGCGATACGCCAATGATGATCGTCGATCTCGACAGCACGCTGGTAGCCGGCAGCTTCAGCCAGGTCCTCTTCGCCAAGCCCCCGCCCATGCCGGACTCCCAGGCCGTCATGAAACGGTTCGCGGAACACTATACCGTTATCTACCTGACGCACCGACCGACGGAACTGAGCCATCGCAGCCGGCAGTGGCTTAGCGACCAAGGCTACCCGCAAGGCCCGCTGCTGCTGGCCCCAACCACCCAACTGCTCTGCGGCAGCAGGAAGTACAAGACCAGGGCCATAGCCGATCTGCGCAAACGATTCAGCAAGATCGAAATTGGCATCGGGGACAAGATATCCGATGTGCGAGCCTACCAGGACAACGACATGCAGGCCTACCTGCTGCTGCCCAATAAGGGCCTATCGCCGCTTGCACTGGCGGACCTGCTCCGCCGGCTGGGCAACCTCGCCGATCCGGTGCAGGTCGTCACGGACTGGAAGGAGATCGAGCAGGGCGTGCTAGGCAATGGCCATTTCCCGCCGGAGAGACTGAAGAAGAAGGCGCCAGCAACGGAAACGACAACAGAAACGGCAGTCCTCAGACTTCAGACCTCAGGCTCCGGGAACGGCGACAACAACATCGGGCTTCGGGCTTCGGACTCCCGGCTCCGGGAACGGCAACGACAACAAACGGCAGGCTGCGGACTCCGGGCTCCGGACTCCGGGAACGGCAGCGACGACAGCAACGGCAGGCTCCGGACCTCAGACCTCAGGCTTTAGAACGGCAACGACTGGCTGATTCTGGCTCTCATCTAGAACAATTGGCGAACCGATTGAAGCCCAGCCAATAACAAGTTTGCGTTTAACGTTTCAATGCCAACGGCAAGGGCTGGTATATGTTGATGCCGCCGGCACGGAAGAAAGGTAGCCCCAGCGAGCGACCCCGAATAGCGTTCTGGTACCGATGAAAAGGTGGCTTTCCACGACGAAAGGCCGTTTGCCTTTGTGCTTGCCATTGGCCCCAGGCGGTAAATGCATCCTGGCGACCAGCCGACCCCTTTTTCAAAGAACATCTCTGCCAACTTTTTTAAATAAGAACCCTAATAGCACGAAAACTCATCCGCGCGCCGAAAGCTTGGCTTATCCGGCCTCTTTTCCCGCCCTGCGTTGCCAAACCGGCAGTTAAATATTCCAAGGAGATCCATCAGTATGAAACTTGGCGCTATCTTGTCTTCTGCGTTGGTTGGTTTGTTGGCAATGGTGGCAATGGCCGGCGATTGGCCGCAATGGCGCGGGCCTGATCGCAATGGCATAGCGTCCCAGGGCCCCGCCCTGCAAGACGAGATAACGAAGGAATCCGCCAATAGGCTCTGGGCCAGCGAGCCGATCCTTGGCGGCGAGGCCGGCGGATGCGGCTCGATCAGTGTTGCCGGCGGCAAGGCGTACCTGTATGTCAACCATACCTCCCCGGCCAATTATCTTCTGCTGACCAAGACGACGCTTGATGCCCAAGGCTATGTTGCGGGCATGCCGCAGGAGCTTGCGAAGGCCGTCGAAGACGCCCGCACCAGTACGGAGCGGAAGAAACTCAAGGGCGATAAGCAAACCACCGCCTGGATAGCAGAATGGGTCCGAGTCAATGTCCCTGAAGACCGGCAGCAATTCAGCAAGGGCGTGCGCGCACGTCTGAAGGCTGGGCCGTTCGCCCTGCCGATGGAGACGCTGGCCAAGCTCGATGAAATAGTCGGCCGCAAGCTGTCCAGGAGCGAGGCTGATGAGTTTTTTGCCCGCGTCGGCATCCCCAAGGAGCAGCACGAGACCCTGCTGGGCCTGATGACGCCCGAGGAGAAGGTCTCGCAAGACCTTGTCTACTGCCTCGACGCCGAAACCGGAAAGACGCTCTGGAAGACGCCGCTGGAATCGCAGTGGTTTCAGTTCCCATGCTCATCCACGCCGCTGATTTCCGGCGGCAAGTGCTACGTATGGAACTCACAGGCCCGCATGTACTGTCTTGATGCCGAAAAAGGCGACGTGCTCTGGAAGAGCGATCCAATCGTCCGCCAGGGCGACGACTTCCACCACAATCGCTCGTCCTCGCCCCTGCTGGTGGACGACAGGCTCATCGTCGTAACCAACAACGGCCTGGCCGCCGTCAGCCTGGACGGCAAGACGCTGTGGGTGCAGGACAAGCTCCGCGACGATACGCCGCAGGCTTCCGCCACGATATGGAAGAACGACGGCAAGACGTGGATTATTGCCTGCATCGCCGACAAGCTCGCCTGCTGCGATCCAGCAAACGGCGCGATCAAGTGGACCATCGCCTGTGCCGGCGGCGAAAGCACACCGGCAATCCAGGGCGACTTGGCCGCCGCCTGCAAGAGCGAGAAAGAAGGCGTTGCCTTGTTCAGGCTCTCAGGCGACAAGGCTGAACAACTCTGGAACGTGCCAATCACCGAGACGCACACCAGCCCGATCATCTATCAGGAGCACATCTACTTGGTCGGCGGGGCCTATTACGCCGCGAACAAGGGCCGGGCGTTGTGCATCGACATGAATGGCAAGACGCTCTGGGAGCAGTCGCTTGGCCAGGCGCAGCTGTCATCGCCGATCCTGGCCGACGGCAAGATCATCGCCATCAGCGGCGCGGACCTGGTTATCTTCCAGGCCACGCCCAAGCAGTACACCCGGGTCGGACGCTTCAACATCGGCACCGACAAGTGGACCTCGCCAACAATCGTCGATGGCAGGCTGTACCTGCGGACGGCCAAGAACGTGCTCTGCTACGACATCAGGAAGTGAACACGGTGTTAATTAACGAGGATGTGTCTATCTCTTTACCACTATTTGAGAGGCATTGCATATGAGATCGCAAACCATGAAAGAAATGATGGCAGGCTTCCTTATCCTCGCAGCCGCAACGGTCGTTTCGGCCGCCGATGCGCCCGCTCCTGCCCCAGGGAAGTACACCCTGCGGCCGGGACACCCGCGCATCTTTGCGGATGCAGAGGCGTTCCGCCGCATCGCCGCTCAATGCAAAGAGGGCGGGCTGATGGAGCCAAGTTACAAGGCGATGCTGAAGTCATTGGATCTTCCGATGAATCCGAATTTGGCGGGCTCCTACTACCCTCGCGCTTGGACAGGGC
>CAYQJH010000037.1:0-24441 GCA_964417755.1 uncultured Planctomycetaceae bacterium | reverse complement strand
CGCCCTCCGGCAGGTTCAGCGAATTGTTGTGCCGGCCATAGTAATCGTTGTTCTCCGTTCCGTCGCCGACCCAGAGACTGACCTTGGCAGCCTGGCCGGGGTTGAACACGTCCAGGCACAGTTCGTCGAACGCGCTCCAGTCCGCCGGCAGGTTGGTCCACTCGCCGGCCACCAGGACGAACCCGCCGGGCGCCTTGCCGGAGAGCTTGCCCTGCGTGGCGTGATCGGGCACGAGTTCGATCTTAGATCGGCCTTCGATGACCTTCATGTTCTGGGCCGACTCAAAGTCGCTGAGCATGAGTTCGTCAGCCGCCCTGAGCGGCCCAGCCCAAAGCAGGCCCATCGACAGAACAGCCGCCAGCGCCCAAAGCCCTTCACGATTCCGCATCGGCATCTCCTTGAAATGGTTCTATTGCATCCTCGCCCGCAACGGCCGGGGCGGGACAAGTCATTAAACTCTTCGGCATCATGGCGGTTGCGGGCATTCTTGGCAAAGACTTTTTCCTATGGTTTCATATTTGGAGTCTGTGTATCCTACGCTACACTGAATCAGGAAACGAACCTTGCCGAGCCAAGTGAGATTTCAGAAGGTGGTCAGGATGCTCAAGGCCAAAGGCTACTATTTTGGATCACGTTACCGGCTCGCACCACATATTTGAGAACGCAGCCGGCCAATCCGTCAGCATTCCCGTCCACAACAAGAAGGTGAAGTATGGCTACATCGGGGAAATCCAGAAGCTTCAGTAAGATGGTCAGCGGGCCACTGAGCGCCGACGCTCTTTCGCATGCCGAGTCCATCGCGCGGAGATATCGCGTGGTGCTCGAGCAGCAGGAAGATGGAACCTGGATCGGACATGGCTTGGAGATGCCGACTGTCTTCGGCGACGGCGAGACGCCGGATGCCGCCGTCCGCGACACGCGGGAAGCTCTGGTGATTCAGGTTGGCTGGATGCTGCATAAGGGGCGCAAGCCCCCGCGACCGGCCGGCAAGGCGGTTCGCGATATCCAGGTGAACGTGCGTCTGAGCCGGGAAGAGAAGCTTCGGCTCGAAAGCCAGGCCAAGGAAGGCGGTTTTCGCGGCGTCAGCGACTTCATTCGCACCAAGGCTTTAGGCGGCGAACCGGCAGAGCCGCGCCGGCAGGAGCATCGATCTTTCGCCTGCAAGGCGCTGAGAGTATCGCCGGGCAGGGCTCGCTAGTGTTCTGGCATTCTGCATGGGCTTGGAAATTCGCCGCACAACCATGCCGATAGGCATATAGTGGTGCAGGGTTGGATCAAGTCGAATCAAAAGGAGCTTTCGATGACTACAGCCAGGTCCGCTCAGGATGTATTCCAGATGGCCATCGACATGGAGCAGGTCGGGCGGGATTTCTACGTCGCCCTTGCCATGGGCAGCGACAACACCAGTGTGCGGACGTTCTGCGCACGCCTTGCCAAGGAAGAGGAAGCTCACCTGGCCACCTTCAAGAGTCTGCGAAGCAAGTGGGAGAAGGCTGTAGCCGCCTCCAGGCCGGGGCCGCAGGCGGCTGAGGCGCTGGCGGAACTCGTCAAGAGTCATGTTCAGCCAGACCCCCAGCAGGTGCAGAAGGTTGCCATAGGCGGCAAACTCGCCGATGCAGTGGCCATGGCCATCCAGATGGAGCAGGACTCCATCAACTTCTATCAAGGCATGCTCGCCAACCTGCCGGACTCCGCCCAGGCGATCCAGGCCATCATCGAACAGGAACGCAAGCACCTGGTTGGCCTAAAGAGCGTGATGTAGGTTCCAGTCGATCGGTTTGCGCGCGCCCGCAAACCGATAATCGGCCGCATGCGGGTTTCGGCTGACGCAAGGTTGCGACCATTTTGCGCGCGCCCGCAAAATGGTCCTGGCATCACAGGCTGGGGAAGTGATTCGTTGACGCTGCGGCGCGTCCTTGGGTATTCTCAGCTTATGAACCTTGCGGTGGGGCCATATATGGAGACCGCAGCATACGTGCTGCTTACGGTGGTGCTTGGGCTGGCCATTTACTTCTGGGGCCGCGGCATTCGCAATTCCCGCAAGAGCGACCTGCTGGCTGGGCCGATCATTCTCTTGGCCCTGTGCATCAGCATATTTGTGATCAGCGGGTGCTGCGGGATGGAGCTTATCGGCGAACTGCTCATGGTCTTTGGCGTCGTGACACTGCTGCTCAGCTCCATCGTCCGCCGGGGGAGCCTGTTAAAGAAGCGCGATGTAATCGCGATCGGCGTCGGCGTGATAATCGTCGGGCTTTGCGCATCACTCATTATCTAGAAAGACCGAAAATAGTCCTTGGGCAAGGGAATACAGCATGAATGATAGGAGTACAGTATCAAAGCAGACGTTGCCCGGCAGCTTGCTGATTGCTTTTGGCATATACGTCTTGGCGGCCTCAATTGTCGGGGCGATGGCCTTCGATGCATTTGTCATCGACGTGGTCGGATTCATCATAATCTACCTGGGGACGTCGGTCTCACGCGGTTCTTCAAGAGCGGCCAGGTGGGCTAAAATCATCATGTGTTACTACCTCGTCATGGCCGTTCTGCTGATCGTGCTTTGTTCAGTCGCACCGGAAAGGATCAGTGTCGGCGGCAGGCCCATCAAGGCCGCAGAGGTCCCCTTGGCTCTTATCCTGGTCGGGATCATGGGCGTCTGGGCTATTATCAATCTCCTGCTTCTACGGAAGCAAAAGGCCGCTCGATCATTAAGGGCCGAAGGGACCTCAAAATGACGGACACGAAGGTAGCTGACTCGCTGACAGATCATTTCACTAGAACCTGGGACATGCTTCTCGAAGCCGCGAGCCATTTTCCTGAGAAGAATTGGTATGAATCGCAGGACGAACGCATGCAGCCGGCGCGAATTGTCTACCACATACTTATGGGCACTGACAGGTATACGTGGTTGGGGGCAGCCGATGACTATGCCTCCAAGAGGCAGTTCTCTTTGGACTGGATGAAGGCACCTGTGCAAGAGTTCCCGTGTCAAAAAGACGCCATGAAGCATCTTGAGGACGCCAAAGCCAAGACGCTGGCATGGATTCAGCACTTCGACCCGAGCGGCCTTGTCGGCGACAGACCACTATGGCCGTGGACCGGAAGTTGCGTACTGGCTCAAGGTTTGTATCACCTTCGTCACGTGCAACATCACTTGGCGGAGTTGAACGTCGAACTGCGGCAGCGCGGCCTGCCTGCTGTAGACTGGAAATAGTCGGAGTATGCCAGTACCGCAAGCTTCCATCTTCCGATATCGATCTTCAGCTTGCCGAGAACCTGCGGTGCAGTTCAATCAGTTCGGCGAAGTAGCCCTGGTCGGCTTTCTTGATGGCTGCGATGTACTCTGTTCGGATATCGCTGTCGGCCAGTCGCGTGTCGGGCCAGTCAACTATGGGCTGGCTGTGTTGTCTCAAGTAGATGTTCGCCATCAGGCGGGCCCAGCGGCCATTGCCACCCAGAAATGGATGAATGGCCACGCAGCGGTAATGCAGCATTGCCGCCTGCTCGATCAGATCCATGCCAGACTTGTTCCATTCCTCAAGGTCATAGAGCATGTCCTGAAGCGCCGGCTGGATCAGTGGGTAGTTCAGGCCAAGGTTCAGGTTTTCTGTCCGCAGCCGGCCGGCGTAATTCCATACGCGGCCGAGCATGTCCCTATGGACGCGCATCAGAAGCCCCAGCCGCCCCGAGCCGATTCTCACCCGCCGCCCGGCGAGGTATTTCAGCATTGCCCGACGGATGTTGTCAGCCTCGGCGAGGTCCAAAGCGGCGCGAGTGCGGATGATTGGTTTTAGCCAGGCCAGCAAGTGCGAGGGGTCTATCGGCGTCTGGCCAGGGATGGGTTCGAGATCCATTCCTGCTATCCCCAAATCTTCGAGCGCGGCCCGTTGAGCAGTTCGTGCAGGGTCCCAGCCTCCATGCGGCGCAATGCGTTCTTATCCACCGCCTGCGCTTCAAGCGCCGAGGTGCCCTGAACCATCTTGACGAGACGTTTTGCCTCGCCTCTTGCCTGCTTAACAATCATGCGGTCAACGCTACGGGCCTTGATTTGCAGATCGACGCCCAGGACGTCTGCTATCCTGGCGACCGTCGAGAAACTTGCCGCCATCTCGCCGGCCAGCACCCGCTTGACGGTGCTGGTCGAGACGCCCGTCTTATGGCTGATGACATTCAGCGGGATTCCAAGTTCGTGCCGCCGCTGCCGCAGGCGCTCAAATAGGCTCTCAATGCGTGTCATGGTGCTTCTCCATCGCTTATTGTAGATCATAAATGAGCTATCGTCAAATATTGATGGCTCATAAAAGAACAACTATCCTTCCGCAGACGTTCCCTCGAAGATTCAGCGCAGGTAATAGCTCACCAGATAACGCCCGGCGGAAATTGCCCCTGACGGCTGCCGGATCGTATGTTCCATGCGAGTTGGATGTAATGGAGTAAAACTCACGTGGACCAAATAGCACGCAACTCGGCAGTTGAGTTTCCGCTGGCGCTGCGTCAGGACAGCCCCACCCAGCCGCTTTGCGTGAACGCAGAAGCACTGCTCAAGTCGAGCGATTGCGATGTGTCAGTTCTATATGCCCAAGTTCGGCCGCACGGAGAGCGGCGTCGCAACCACCTGAGGCGGTGGCTCTTCCGCGGCATGGACGAGTTGCGTCGCCAACAAGCGAACACGCCGGCTCCAGAGATCGGCCGGCGCTTGGACGAGTCTCTTTAGTAACTATCTCAAGAATGTTGCGGATGCCGCAGACGTCTCGCCTGCGGCTTGTCCGGAAACCGAGGGCAAGATGCCCTCGGCACACGCGGGCGAGACGCCCGCGCCACGCAAAACAGCACTTCATTCTCACCCGATGCTTACCCCGATCAGCCGGCCTATGCCGTATGTCAGGCCGGCGGCTGCCAGGCCGAATATGACCATTCGCAGGCCGCTGCGCCAGGCGGGTCGGCCGGTGAACAAGGACGTGGCCGAGCCTATGGCGTAAAGCGCTATCGTGCTGAGGATGGAACTTAGGGCCACGGCTGACTGGCCGCGCATGAACATGAAGGCAATCACCGGCACGATTGCCCCGATGGCGAAGAGAGCGAAGGATGTCCCAGCCGCCACGTATGCCGAGCCGCCCAATTCCTCCGGGACTATGCCCAGTTCCTCGCGGGCCAGAGTGGCTAGGGCGCTCTCCTTGTTGCTCATAATCTGCCGTGCCAGTTCGCCCGCCTGCTGGGCGGCCAGCCCGCGTGACTGATAAATGAGGGATAATTCCTCAGCTTCATCCTCGGGCGAAGTTTCGATTTCCTCAGCCTCGATCTCGATCTGCCGCTGGTACATCTCGCGCGAGCTCTGCACCGACAGCCATTCGCCAAGCGCCATCGAGCACGCCCCCGCCAGCAGGCCCGCCAGGCCTGTCACCAGGACGACGTTGCCGCCAAGGTCCGTCCCGCTTTGCGCGCCCGCGACGCCCATGACCAGGCTGAGGTTCGACACCAGCCCGTCATTGGCGCCCAGCACAGCCGCCCGCAGCGCATTGCCGCCCGAGCGGTGCCTGCCTTCGATCCTCGCCAGGTGCGCGCCTTCGATTCCTCCGCCCCGGCTGGTCATCTGCTGGAGGATCCGCGAGTGCGATGCCTCTTCCGCCGCCATCGTCTCGGCCCCGGCCTGCTGCTGATAACTACCGGCGCCGCTCTGCTCTATGCCGCGGATAGTCGGCAGCACCAGCCAAACGCCGATCTTCCTGGCCAGCAGCGACAGCGTCCTGGTTCGCCAGGAGGGCTTGAACGCCGGAACGGATTCACCGGCTGCGATGAGTTTGTCAGTCCATGTCTGGGCGTGCCGGCGTTCGGTGGCGGCAAAGCGGCGGTAGATCTCAGCCAGGCGCGCGTCTTTCTCAGCCTGCGCCAGGGCATCATACAAGGCCGCCCCGTTCAGTTCGTCATCCAGATTCGCCAGACATCTCTTGGTTTGTTCACGATCCATGGAAGTCTCGATCGCCTTGACGCATCGGCGATACGGGCATTATAGTTCGCCTCGACCAATCTAGAATGGGATTGAATTCGCATGGCGGCTCATCGCGGAAAGGAAGCGGATATGGCACAACCAAGGCATGCCAAGGCAGAGACCGGCTCGATGCATCCTGAGGTCAATATCGCTCTTGTCGGGCGAGGATTCATGGGCAGGGCACATTCGCTGGCATGGGATCTCGTCAACAAGTTCTTCCAGCCGCCCGTGAAGGCCAACTTGCATACGCTCTGCGGCGCCAATCCTGCAGGCCTGGCTGAATTCGCCCAGACCTGGGGCTGGAAGAACTTCAGCGCAGACTGGCGAAAGACGATCACCTCCAGCGAAATCGGCCTCGTAGACCTTACCGTGCCGAATAATGCCCACGCCGAGCTGGCCATTGCTGCCCTGGAGGCAGGAAAGCATGTCGCCTGCGAAAAGCCGCTGGCCAACACGTTGGAGGATGGCCGGCAGATGGTGGCGGCCGCTGGCAAGGCCAAAGGCAAGACGTTCATCCTGTGGAACTATCGGCGCTGCCCGGCCGTGGCGCTGGCGCACCTTCTGGTCAAGCAAGGCCGGCTCGGCGAGCTTCGGCACGTGCGCGGCGTGTTCCTGCAGGACTGGGCCAAGGCGGACGTGCCGCTGATCTGGCGATTCGACAAAAAGGTGGCAGGCACCGGCAGCCAGGGCGACCTCAACGCCCACGTGCTCGACATGGCGATGTTTGTCACCGGCCAGCGGATAACCGAGATCTGCGGCGCGATGGCTGAGACGTTCGTCAAGGAGCGAAACGTTCAAACCGGCGGCGCCGCCGGCGGGATCGCCGCAGGCATGAAGGCCGCGGCAAAGAAGGGCAAGGTAACCGTCGATGACGCCTTCCTCATGCTGGCGAAGATGTCTGGCGGGGCGGTGGCCAGCTTCGAGGCCACCAGAATGGCCACTGGCAACCAGAACCGTTGCGGCCTGGAGATCAACGGCGATAAGGGTTCGCTGCGTTTCAATTTCGAGCGGATGAACGAGCTGGAGTTTTACGACGCACAGGCCCAGCGCGATCGTCAAGGCTGGACGACGATCATGTGTACACACGGCGGCAGCCATCCTTACGCTGATCACTGGTGGCCGGACGCGCATGTCCTGGGTTACGAGAATACGTTCGTCAACCAGGCATATGATATCCTCTGCGCGATCGACGGCGCCCAGCCGGTGGTGCCGCTGGCGGATTTCGCCGAGGCCTACTATGTTCAGCGCGTGCTGGCTGCCAGCATGATCGCTGCCAGCCAGAAGCGATGGGTGAAGCTCGCCGAGGTCAAGTAGAAGCGGATTCAGGAAGCCCCGCACGGAAAGTGCGGGGATGCCGTTCATGTGGCGGATGACGGACTATCTCCTGCTTCCGCAGGGGGCTTCCAGAACGCCCTTCGTTTAGATAGGGAGACACGGCCGTTTGTCCTTGCACGCCAACTGCTGCTGTGGCAGGATATGTCTATGATCAAGATCCGGGGCACACATTCTTTGAACTATGGCAGGATCGCGTTTCTTTCTTTGTGTCTTTGTGTCTTTGTGGTGGAGGCTGTCTTATCGAGCACTCAAGCGGTTGGGGCAACGCCAACCACCTCACCGGCAACGTTGCCCCAAACAGCCGCTGCTGCACAAACGCAGCCGAGCATCCCCAGCGGCGCTGAGTTGAATGCTAACGGCTGGTTTGCACCGATCGAGCCAAAGGCCAAGCCGCCTGAGTTGCCCAAAGAAGTAACCAAGGCCTTCATCATCCCCATTCGCGAGGAGATCAGCACCAAGACGTTTGACGCCATGAAGCGCAAGGCCAAGCTCTGCCGTGCGCAAGGGGCCGAGCTGGTCATCTTCGACATGGATACATGGGGCGGCAGCGCACATGCGGGGCTGGACATCGCCCGGCTGATCAAGACCGAGTTTCCCGGCATCCGCACCGTTTGCTTTGCGCGCACGCGCGCGGTCTCGGCTGGCGCGCTAATCGCGGTGGCTGCCAACGAGATCTTGATGACGCCCACGGGCGTGCTGGGCGACTGTGCTCCGATTGTAATGGGCGGCAAGCTTGAAGGCGTCGAGCGCGAGAAGATGGAGACGGTCCTGCGGGCGGAGTTCCGCGAGTCAGCCATGCTCAACGGGTACAATTCCGCACTGGCTGAGAGCATGGTCAGTTGGCACCTGGAGGTCTGGCTGGTCCGCAACAAAGAGACCTCCGAGCTCCGCTACGTACTCAGCAGCGACTATCGCGGCAACGTTGATGCTCCACCGGGGGTGACAACCGCGCCCACCACTTCGGCAGCCAAGTGGGAACTGCTTCGTGTAGTCAAGCCCGAGCGCATGCTGCTGACTATGCAATCGGCCGAAGCGCTTCAGTTTGGCTTCGCGAAGGACATCGTCGAATCGCCGCTGAATGATCCCTTCGGGCCGCTGCTGAAGAAATACAACGTCACCACCCCGCCGACCGTCATGGAAGACCTCTGGTCCGAGACGATGGTGGGCTTCCTTACCTCGCCTACCATGTTGGCGATCCTGACGTTTGTTGGCATCATCTGCCTGTATATCGAGTTCCAGCATCCCGGCCTGGTGGCGCCGGCCGTGGTGGGCATCCTTTGCTTCGCCATCATCTTCGGCGCGCGATACCTTTCAGGCATGGCCCTGTGGTGGGAGATCGTCGTCTTCGCGGCCGGCGTCATCCTGATCCTGGTGGAGATATTCGTCATCCCGGGCTTTGGCGTGCCGGGGATCATCGGCATCATCTGCTGCGTGGTGGGGCTGCTGGCCATCCTGGTTGATAATCCGCCCGGTAAGCTCCCCATACCCGAGACGCAGATGGATTGGAGCGATTTCACCAATAACTTCCTTGCGCTGGCGCTCGGGTTTATTACGGCTGTGGTGGCGGCCTTCTTTATCTCGCGGCATCTGCCGAAGGTGCCTCTGGCCAATCGCCTGGTGCTTGCGCCGGTGAAGGCTGTTCCGGATGCTGCCGTGGCCAAAGCGTCGCCCGCAATGGCAATCAACGTCGGCGACGAAGGCGTCACTACCACGCTGATGCATCCGGTGGGCAAGGTGCGGTTCGCAAACCAGCTCTTCGAGGCGACCGCAGACGGCGCAGTGATAGAAGCCGGCGCTAAAGTTAAGGTGTTGCGGAAGGAAGGAAACCATTTGATCGTGGAACGAACTAGTTAACTGGTGGATTGGTTAATTGGTTAACTGGTGTTGGAGCCAGGATACAGCGTGAGCCGCCAGTTAACCAGCTTGCCCGGCGTAGCCTTGGCGAAGCCGGGTTAACGCCGTTTCGTTGCCGATATTCGTGTTCGGAGATATGTCTATAATGACGCTTGCTTACATTATCGGCCTGCTGCTGGCGGCCATGGTCTTGATCCTGTTCGATTTTCTCATGGGCACGCTGGGCCTGCTGGCGATACTGGCTGTTGCGGCGATGGCTGGGGCAGCTTGGCTGGGCTTTACTGAATCCACGGGCCTGGGCATTGGCGTCATCGTGTTTGTCATCATCGGCATGCCGGCCTACGTGGCGGCCCTGGTCAAGTTCCTGCCCAGGACGCGATGGGGCCACAAGCTTTACGTGCCGAAGGTGCCGCCCTCCAGCGGAACCGGAACGCCCAGCGCGGGCGGCTTTGTCTCGCTCGTAGGAAAGACCGGGACGGCTGAGACATTGATGCGCCCAGCCGGCCTGATAAGAGTCGCAGGCCAGCGCGTGCAGGCCCGCGCGGAATCGGGATTCATCGAGAAAGGCAACAATATAGTGGTGGTGTCCGCCCAGGGGTTTGACGTGGTCGTGCGCCGGGCGGACGATGCGGCAATAAAATAGTTAGTCCACGAATTACACGAAACGCACGAAAGAAACAGACAATCATGCAATGGGTCGTCTTGAATTCGTGTTCTTCGTGAAATTCGTGGGCGAATTTCCTGTTGAGACACTTGGCGGCAGCATAGGCTCTGCCACCAGTTAACCGATCAACCAGTCAACCAGCCAACCAGTAACGCCGTTAATGGAGACATCAATGAACACACTGCTTCAGATGCTCGCAAATGCCGAGACGACTGCCCAGACCACGGGCCCGGCCTCGCCGTGGATCTGGATACTAATCGGCGTTGCCCTGCTGTTCATCATCATGCTGCTGGTGCTGGTGGGGCGCATCTTCGGCCTGTGGGTGCAGGCCCTCTTTGCGCACGCCAATGTCGGCATTGCCGAGTTGATCGGCATGAAGCTGCGAAAGGTCGATCAGCGAACCATCGTGCTCTCGAAGATCCAGGCGGTCCGGGCCGGCCTGGACGTCAGCACGAGCGACCTCGAGACGCACTACCTGGCCGGCGGGCGGGTATGGAACGTTGTAAAGGCCCTCATCGCCGCCGACCGCGCCAGCATCGATCTGACGTGGAAGACAGCCACCGCCATCGACCTGGCTGGGCGCGACATCCTCGATGCCGTCCAGACATCGGTCAATCCCAAGGTCATCGATTGCCCCAATCCCGCAAGCGGCAAGGTAACCATCGACGCCGTGGCCAAGGACGGCATCCAGGTCAAGGCCCGCGCCCGCGTAACCGTGCGAACCAACATCCACACGCTTGTCGGCGGTGCAACCGAAGAGACCATCATCGCCCGCGTCGGCGAGGGCATCGTCACGACGATCGGCTCGGCGGACACGTATAAACAGGTGCTTGAGAACCCCGACCTGATCTCCAAGAAGGTCAGCGAGAAGGGCCTGGACGCCGGGACGGCCTTTGAGATTCTGTCGATTGATATTGCCGACGTGGACGTCGGCGACAACATCGGCGCCAAGCTGCAGGCCGACCAGGCCGAGGCAGACAAGCGCCGCTTCCAGGCAGAGGCTGAGAAGCGCCGCGCGATGGCGATGGCCCGCGAGCAGGAAATGCGGGCTCTGGTGGAAGAGAACCGTGCCAAGGTCGTCGAGGCTGAGGTCCAGATCCCGCTGGCGATGGCGGAGGCCTTCCGAAGCGGGCATTTGGGCATCATGGATTATTACCGGATGAGGAATATCCAGGCTGACACGCAGATGCGGGAGAACATTTCCGGCACGGGCCAGGGCAGCGGCGAAACGCCGCGAAAGTAGGCTAAGTGGAATTATCGACTAACATCCTGGCGGCCAAGATCGACGGCGACCTGATTTGGTTGTTGGTGGTGGCTGCAATCGCGATCATCGCCAAGATCGCCCGCGTCATCAAGGAAAGCGCCGAGCATGCGCGACAGGAACAGGAGCGCATCCGGCGTCAGCAGGAGGGCGGCGGGCCGGCCGTTCCGCCCACTCGCGAGCGGATGCCTGGCATGCGGCAGCAAATGCCACCGCGCATCCGCCGCAGGCAGATGCATCAAGTGCCCGGGGCGGAAGCATCTCTGCCGCAAGGCAGGCCATCACCGAGCGAGATCGGCGAAGCAATCCGTCATGGAATTCCAAGCGAAGCCCAGAGGCAGCGATACCGGCAGATTCGGGCGGAGGCCAGCGGCGCAGGCGAGCCGATTCGGCGCACACCGCCGCCGGTGCCCCGGCCTGCCGCTGGTCGCTCTGTTGCCATAGAGGCTGAAGAAAGGGAAGCTCGAGTTGAGGAAGAGCTCGCGCTTCAGCGACGACGGATGGAGCAGCAGGAGGCCGAGCGCCGCCGCCGGATGGCTGCCAAGACGCCCTCTGAGGCAGACACCGCGGCCATCGAGGCCCGCCTTGTGCACATACGCAAAGGCCAGGCGGCTGCCAAGGCCGGTGAGCCGGGCGTGCTGGTGAACCTGATGCAGCCGGGCAACATGCGCCAGGCGATCCTGTTCCATGAGATCCTCTCGCCACCCAAGGCCCTGCGGGAAGAGGCAGACCTGCCAGCTCTGAGATGACGGCAAAGAAACGACGTTCACCACAACGACACGAAGACACGAAAGGAATCGTGTATGCGGCGTCTGAGCTTTTTGTTAATGGCGGTTCTCGCGTCTGTAATCACATCTTGCAGCCAACCGAAAAGCGAGCCGCCATCGCTCACGCTTGTGCCTCTTGTGTCTGAGGTCACCTGCCGCGATGGCTACAAGCTTTCAGAGCTCAAGGTTGGCGAATCGCTGACTCGGGAAGTTTGGGGCGATGTCAAGGTCACATTAATGGCCTGCGATGCTGCCAAGACAGCTTGTCTGCTGGAAGTCCACAACGCACCGATCGGCCAGACTTACAGTGAATGGGTGTCTGCTGGAGACTGTCTGGATGGCAAGTCAAATGAGTTTGGATCCTTTGGGTTGCTGGTGCATCGTGTTGAAGACTCGCGAGCGTTCATAGGTGTGCCGTGGGGAGAAATAACGCACGAAGACAAGACTATGCGGTAGTCTTTGTGATTCGGGCTGTATCCCGCCACAAACCAGAATGACGAATCAATGACGAAGCAACAATGACGAAACAGCAGTGATGATGGGACGTTCGTCATTCGATCATTCGGGCTTGGTTCGTCATTCGAGCTTCGTCATTCGGGCTTTGCGGCATGGCGCTGGGCCGGCTTACCTTGATTTCCATATCATCATGATTCTCGGCGTGTAGAGATTATCCATGAGGAATTCCTGGATGGAATCCTGCTGCTGGCCCTTGCTTCTGCCAAGAATATCCTGGACCGGTTTGTAACGCACCACTTTGGGTTCACTCAGCCCAGCCAGTGCCGAGGCGCGGTCGATGGCCTGCTGCTCAAAGCCCACGGAATCGATCAGGCCAAGTTTCAGAGCGTCATCGACCATATACGTCCTTCCGTTGAAGGGCGACGGGCCTTCGCCACCTTCTGGCTGGGTAGTGACGGCGTTCAGGTTCAGCCGCCGTCCGCGGCCTTCCTGAACCGCCTGGCGCAGCCGCTGCATCAGCACGTTGAGCATGTCCTGCATGTTCTGGCGCACACGGTCGTCCGGCATATCCCACTTGTTTTCCCTGGCCATCCACTGTTCCGTGCCGGCGGCCTTGACTATCACAACGTCTGCGCCGAACGCGTTAATCATCTTCTTGAGCACCGGCCAGGTTGCGATCACGCCGAGGCCGCCGGTGATCGTCGTCGGCTGGGCGATGATCTCGTCCGCGGCCGCCGAAAGAAAGTACGCCCCGCTGGTTGCAGCGCCGCCCATAGCCACGATTACTTTCTTGCCGCCCGCGGTCCTCAGCGACTTGACCATCTCGTACATTTCGTCGCAAGGCCCGCATTCACCGCCGGGGCTGTCCACGCGCAGAATCACAGCCTTGACGTTCTTGTCCTTTAGAAGCTGGCGATAAAAGCCCATAAACTGCTGGCTGGTATCGTTACGAATGACGTCGTTGATTTCGTAGATCGCCACGACCTGCTTGCGATTGCCGTCCTGGATCGTAGACCGCTCGAACATTTGGCCTGACTTTACGGCCAGCCAGCCGCCGATAATGTTGGCCGCCAAAGAACCCAGCAGGACTAGAATGAGAACGCCCAGCATGATCTTCCTGGCCTTGGAACGTTTTGGCGGGCGCACCTCGACTTGGAAGGGCTGAGGA
The DNA here is from genome assembly GCA_964417755.1 of uncultured Planctomycetaceae bacterium. Taxonomy (GTDB): domain Bacteria; phylum Planctomycetota; class Phycisphaerae; order SM23-33; family SM23-33; genus CAYQJH01. The sequence goes on along the minus strand of CAYQJH010000037.1, from coordinate 10,953 downwards.
ATTGCCTCGGACGATGGCGGGTTATGCATGATTGTCTCCTTTTCTGCCGGCGCGAACTGCCCAGGCAAGACCCGGTTTCTCAAGAGCGGCCATGCCATTCTAGGCCAAGTCTTGCGGCTGAGCGGGATGAATGGCAAACTGATGAGCAAGGAGATCTTCGATGGCAGGTCAATCCAAACAGTTGACGACCAAAAGCTCGCAAGGCGTTGCAGGCTACAAGGCCCTGGCACGCAGGCAGGCGCAGCAGCGAAAGCAGCTTCTCTCCCGCAAGGTCGAGCAGGTGAAGGTGGCGCCTGGCATGTCGGCGGCAAACCTGGTCGCAGCCATGCGCGGCATGAGCGTGCAGGCCCGCAACCTGGGCCTGTGCAGCGAGGTCATCGACGGCATCTACAGCGACAAGGCTCGCCCCACGGTAATGCTGGGCCTGGCCGGCCCGCTGATAGCGGCTGGGCTGCGGCGAGTGATTCGCGACCTGATCGTCGGCGGCTACGTGGACGTGGTGGTTTCAACCGGCGCAATTCTTTACCAGGACATGTACCAGGCCCGCGGGCATCGGCACTTCCACGGGCAGATCGACTCTGACGATACGCAACTGCGAGATTTGCACATCGACCGCATCTACGACACCTATGTCGATGAAGAGAAGTTCTGGGATACCGACCAGTGGTGCGGCCGGCTTGCCGATGCAATGCCGCCGGGCAACTATTCCAGCAGGGCGTTCATGGATTTCGCCGGCGCGAATTTGCAGGACGAAGAGTCGATTGTCTTCCAGTGCCACAAGCTTGGCGTGCCGATCTTCTGCCCAGCCTTGAACGATTCATCCATCGGCATCGGGCTGACGATCCATCGCCATCGCTGCATAAAAAACGGCCAGCCGGGAATCGCGATTGACTCGGTGGCCGACAACTACGAGCTGACGCAGATCACGGTGGCCAGCAGGAAGACAGCTGCCATCTATGTCGCCGGCGGCGTGCCGAAGAATTACATCAATGATTCGGTTGTGATGGCGTACATTTTCGGCACGGAGCGCGGGCATGACTATGCGCTTCAGGTGACGACGGCCATCCCGCTGGACGGCGGCCTGAGCGGCTCGACGCTGGGCGAGGCACAGTCCTGGGGAAAGATCAAGAAGAAGGCGACCTTTGCGATGGCCTGGGTCGAGCCGAGCGTCTCGCTGCCTCTGCTGACGGCCTACGCCTTCGACCGCTACCCCGCGCCAGCCCGCAAGCGCCTGAAATTGAAATGGCAGGGACAGGTGCTGAAGGAATTTGGCACGGCCAGGTGACATATTTTGCCGAATCTTTGTGGTGCAGGCGTCCCGCCTGCATGTTGTTTCTCTTCTTTGCGAAGGATCTGCAGGCGGACAGGGGCGAAAAAGGGACCAGCGAAGGCACAGACGTATCTATCGAACGACGGCTGGCGGGTTCGATGGATATTTCAACCTCGACTATCAAGGCAGGAAAATCAAAGACAATTCAAAAGCGAATTGTCTTTGATTTTGTGCCTTCGCCAGTCCTTTTTCGCCCTGCCAGGCGGAGAGCCGTAAGTGAATCTGCAAATTGAGGTCTTGCTCTGCAAGCCACCTGTTCTGTAGACTCTGGTTCCATGAGCGACGCCATGGAACTTCTGCGATCCGTCAAGGATCGCACCGACGAAACGGAATTCTACACACCCCTTCCCGACGGCTATAAGCTCGGCAGCGTGAAATACGTTGTCGTGCTGGGCACGGTGATGAGCGGCCTGGGCAAGGGCATCTTCTCCTCATCGCTTGCCAAGCTGCTCAAGGACAAGGGCCTGCGAGTCTCGCCTATCAAGCTCGAGGGTTATCTCAACGTTGATTCGGGCACGCTGAACCCGTATCGCCACGGCGAGGTCTTCGTGCTGGACGACGGCATGGAGACCGACATGGACCTGGGCACCTACGAGCGCATGCTCGACCAGGACCTCTCGCGATCCAACTTCGCCACAAGCGGGCAGATATTCAGCGAGGTCCTCCGCAAGGAGCGTGCGGGCAGCTATCTCGGCCGGGACGTCCAGATGATCCCGCACGTAACCGGCGAGGTGAAACTTCGTTTGCGCGAGCTGGCTGTCAAGACGGCGGCCGACGTGGTTTTCGTAGAGGTCGGCGGCACGGTTGGCGACTTCGAAAATGCCTTTTACATCGAGGCCTTGCGCGAGCTGAGCTACGAGGAAGGCGAAGGTTCGGTGGTGTTCGTGGCCTTGACTTATATTCTCTCGCCCACAGCCCTGGGCGAGCAGAAGTCCAAGGCTGCCCAACTCGGCATGAAGCGAATCATGGAATTCGGCATCATGCCGCACATCATCGCCTGCCGGGCGGAGCAGCCGGTGAATGAAAAGGTGCGGCAGAAGCTTTCGGTTTATTCCAACGTGCCGGTGCGGCGCGTGTTCTCCATGCATGACCTGCCGAGCATCTACCTGCTGCCCGAGGCCATGCGCGAGGCCGGCCTGGACAGCGAAGTGGTGCAACTGCTGAATCTTGGCGGCAGGGTGAACTCGTTCCTGGACGCACGGGCCAGCGTGGAGTGGAGCAAGTTCACCTCGCGGATCGTCGATGGCGGCAGGTCGGTGAACATCGGCATCACGGGCAAGTACACCACCGTTCGCGACAGCTATGCCAGCATCATCAAGGCCCTGGAGCATGCGGGGGCAGCCAATGATGTCCGCGTAAACATAAAGTGGATCGATACTACTGACATCACCGACGAGACCGTAGCGGAGGCACTTGCTGACGTTGAAGGCGTGATAGTGCCGGGCGGCTTCGGCTCGCGCGGGGCAGCCGGCAAGATCACCTGCATCCGCCACGCCCGAACCAGCAAGCTGCCATACCTGGGCATCTGCTACGGCTTCCAGATGGCCGTCATCGAATACGCGCGCAACGTCTGCGGCCTGGAGGGCGCCGACAGTACCGAGATAACGCCGGACTGCCCCAACCCAGTGATTGATGTTCTGCCTGAGCAGAAGAAGATCGAAGGCCTGGGCGGCAACATGCGCCTGGGCGGGCAGGACGTTGACATCAAACCGAGCACGCTTGCGTGGGAGTTGTTCGGCAAGGCCGGCCGCACGCGAATGCGGTTCCGCCATCGTTATGAAGTCGACCCGCGGTACATCGAGACGCTGGAGAAGGCTGGGCTGATCTTCTCCGGGCGGCATCCGACACATCCAATCATGCAGGTGCTGGAACTGCCGCGGGATGTGCATCCATACTTCATTGGCACGCAGGCCCATCCATGCCTGACCAGCCGGCCGCTGCGCCCGCAGGCAATGTTCGTGCAACTGGTGGCTGCGGCGATGGCGAGAAAATAGGGTGGCATGGCGGCCGTCGTTCGCCGCCATGCAAATTAAGGCTGAACCGGAATGACGTTAGATTCGGTGCCACCCCCAAGTACTCTTGGGGATGTTCGCTTAATTGGGTCAGCACCCCCAAGCAAACGGCAACGGCGCTTGGGGGTGGCACCAACTTTCCGCGCCCAACCTTCTGCTAATCAATGACCGTGGTCTGCCTTTGGGGCCTGTTCTGTTTCCTCGTGATGGCCGGCCTTGCCCATGACGGCGTCGTGAATGCCTTCGACGTAGTGCACATACTCCACGTAGGCGGCAACGTACTTTCGGCCGGCTTCCACGCTTTCATTAGCGTGCTTCTTTGCTTCGACGGCTTTGTCAAAACGCTCTCGGATTCCCTTCTCGACGTGGGCAGTCACTTGCTTGACCAGGTCATCTGCCGAGCCGGCCTCCAGGGCCTTGTCGGATTTCTCTATGATGGGCGCAACTTTTGTGCCCGCCGGCTTGATGCCGGTGTACGGCGCGCCTTCGCCAGCGCGGTGCACGCGGACGAGCGTCTCAAAGAAATACATGTCGGCCAGTTCCTTGGCCTCCGGCCCCTTCGCGCGCACAGCCAGCGTCTTCTTGAAGGCGTCGCGAATCTCGTCTTCCTTATCCTTGCCGACCCACTTGAGAATGGCCGTAACGTCGCCCTTGTCCAAGGCTGCCTGGGCATCCTTGACGACCGGGCCTTCCATCGTGTCGCAATGAGCCAATGCCTGACTCAAGGTGAAGATCCCCAGGCCGATAGCCATCGCCGTCACAACCAACACTTTCACTGTTCTTGCACGCACGCGGAGTCTCCTTATTCTGTTATCCGGGCAGCCAAAGCTGCTGATCGAATTATAGGCTCATTCCTTACTACTATCCGAGCATTTCACTGTCAGGCAAAGAAGGTTGCAGCTAATAGGAAGCCCCCCTGCGGAAAGTACGGAGACCCCCTGCCTTCCGGCAGGGGCTTCCATGGAAGGCACGGATTATCGCCATAGGTACAAGCGAAGATCATGCATCTCGGGCAGATCAAGCTCGCCTGGCCTTTGGGCTGTCCGGCCCGCCCTGGTCAAAGAAGTCCTGGAGGATTGCCGCCGCGGCGATGGCATCCTGCCGGCTGCGTCGCTTCATGCGGGTCAGGTGGCCGGCCAGGGCCTTGTCGGCGACGAAGCTGCTCAGTCGCTCGTCCCATAGCAGCACGGGCTTGGGCGTTGCCTGGGCGAGTTGGCTGGCCATTGCGCGTGCTAATTGCCCCTGCGGGCCCTCAGTGTCGTCCATGTTGAGCGGCCAGCCGACGACAAACCCCTCGACATCGTATTGCCCGCCAACAGCCAATATCTGCGCAATAGCCTGACGCTCATCCCCGCCCTGGAGGACCTTCACGGGCGAGGCGATTCGCCCGGAAAGGTCACCGACGGCCAGGCCAATCCGCTTGGAACCATGATCTATTGCCATCCATCGAGCCATGACATTCTCTGCGCTGTTGGAGTGGGTGTCATGGGCGGACTCGTTATTGATTCGGACCGAACCGCAGAATATCGAGCAATAGAACCGCAGAATATCAAAGGAACGACACAGCAAAGCAGCAGCAGCGAAGTAGTTCACCTCGATATTGGATATTCCTTGTTGGCTATTTTGCGGTTCCACTCCGCCGACCGACACACACCAATTTCATGTCCGCACCCGATTGCCGTTTCTCTGCCGCCTGTTGTTTCTCTTCGTGCAGTTCGTGCAATTCGTGGACCCAGTCGTTCACATATACTTCTTGCCGAATTTCTGCTCGATGAACTGGACCATTTCCTTCAGGCGCTGCGAGTCGGCCTTGTTGCAGACCAGCGTGGCGTCGGAAGAATGAACGATGATGCAGTCGTCCATGCCCAGCACAGCCAGCAGGTGGTCGTCCTCGCTGACGATGATATTGCGGGAGCTATCCTGAAGGGCGGCGTTGGCAGCCACCACCACGTTGCCGGCCTCATCGAGCTGGCTGACGTTTTCCAGCGCGGGCCAGCTTCCCACGTCCAGCCATTCGCAGCTAAGCTCCACCATCAGCACGCTGTGTGCCTTCTCCATGATGGCGTAGTCGATGCTTATCCGCTCCAGCGTCGGGTAGACCTGGTTCAGAATCGGCTGGTAGTCCTGGCCGGCCTTGACGGCCTTGGCGATCGGCTCGAGTTTGCTCAGCGAATCGGGAAGGAATTCCTGCATGGCCGAGCGGATGGCGCCCAGCGTCCAGACGAACATGCCGCTGTTCCAGAAGTATTGCCCGCTCTCGACGTACCGCCGGGCGGTCTGGTGGTCGGGCTTTTCCTTGAAGCCGATGACCTTGTGCACGCCGTCTCGCCCCGCGCTGCTGCAGTGGATGTAACCCAGTCCGGTGTGCGGCCAGTTGGGCTTGATGCCGAAGGTCAGCAGGGAGTCGCTATGTGCCTCAGCCTGGATGCAGGCCCGGCTGACAGCCTCTGCAAAGCATTCCACCGGGCGGATCACGTGGTCTGCTGTGAAGACAGCCATCGTTGCGTTGTTGTCCCGCCCAGCCAGCAGTTGCGTCGCCAGTGCGATGGCGGCGGCGGTGTCGCGGCCTTCAGGCTCGCCAATGACATTTTCGGGCGGCAGTTGGGGCAGGGCGGAAGATACCTGCTGGGCATACTCGACGTTGGTGATCACCAGGACGTTCTCGTATGGGAACAGGCCGGCCAGGCGCTCGACCGCCATCGCCAGGAGGCTTTTGCCGCCAATGAGAGGCAGAAGCTGCTTGGGGCGTCCCAGGCGGCTAAGCGGCCAGAGGCGTTTGCCAGCCCCACCAGCCAATATTACGGCGTATCGCATAATGCAACCTCCTGCAAGAGCAGCGTCATTCACATTCTATAAGCGCAGAGTATCATTTCTCGCGCAACATCATATCATCGGCATGGTGGCCGATGGTACATAAGGGCATTGCGGCGAGATGAACGGCGTTAACGGCAACGGCGTTAACTCGTTGATTCGTTAACTCGGGGCCTCGTCTCCTGTCATGCGTTGATGCTCATTCGCGGCTCTGCCGCCGTTACGAGTTAACGAGTTCACGAATCCACGCCGTTGCCGTTACGCTGTTTGCCGTCAAATGACGATACACTCTTATTGTCGCACAAAGGCCATCGCATGGAACGCATCCGAATATGCCAGCTTATCACCGAGCTTCAGCCTGCAGGGGCTGAGCGATGCGTCTATGAACTGGCTCGCCGGCTGGACAGGGGCCGCTTCGACGTGCAGGTGGCCGCCTTGCGGGGCGGCGAGGTTGCCGATTGGCTGGCAAATGCCGGCGTGAAGGTCACCGTGCTGGGCATGAGGGGCAAGTGGGACCTGCCGCGCCTGGCGGGCCTGGGTAGCCTCTTGCGGCGTGAACGAATCCAGATCCTCCACACGCACTTGTTCCACGCGGATCTTGCCGGCAGGGCCTTTGCGCACGCAGCCGCTGTGCCGCACGTGGTTCACACGGTGCATGTGGCCGAGGCTCGCTTTCGCCCATGGCAATTTGCATTTGCCCGCCTGACAGCCGACCGGTGCGACCGCATCGTGGCTGTATCCAAGGCAGTGCGGGATCATCACGCTCACCTGGCGGGGCTGCCGCTTTGGCGATACCAGGTCATCTTGAACGGGATCGACATAGCCGCTTACCAGGCCGACCCGCCGGCAGGGCGCGAGCTGCGCCGGCGGCTGGGCATTGGCGAGAATGAAATCGTCCTGGCGTTTGTCGGCCGGCTGGATCGCCAGAAGGGCATCGACGTGCTTCTGTCAGCCATGAGCCACCTGGGCGCCCGCGGCAAGCCGATAAGGCTGATTATCGCCGGCGACGGGCCGCGGCGATTCCAGGTCGAGAGCTTCATGCGCCACGGCGAGGGCGGGCGGCACACGCACTGGCTCGGCCGAGTGCAAGATGTCCGCAACGTGCTCAGCGCAGCCGACATCTTCGTCATGCCCAGCCGATGGGAAGGCCTGCCGCTGGCAGCCGTCGAGGCCATGGCTGCCGGGCGACCGGCCATCGGCACGCGCGTCTCCGGCATGACGGAGGTATTGGATGATGGCCGGGGTGGAATGCTGATCGAGAGCGAAGACGTTGTTGCACTGGCAGAAGCCATCGAGCATCTAGCCGGCGATGCGCAGAAGCGGGCTGAGTTTTCACAGATAGGCCGCCATTTTGCCATGGAGCAATTCTCCATAGAGGCGAACATCAAATCCCACGAGCAACTGTATATGCAGGTTGCCGGTGTGTCGCGGATTCCTGGCGGTGAGGCTGGAAAACAACGCGAGGACAAGATGTCCTCGCCACACGCGGGCGAGACGCCCGCGACACGTTGACACCACCCACGGCGAGACGCCCGCGACACGTTGACACCACCCGCGGCAAGACGCCCGCGACGCGCAAAGCGACGCCTGAACATCGACGTTTTACTTCGTCAGCGCGTGTTCCTGGACGGCTATCTTCTTGGGCTTGGCCTGCTCGGTCTTGGGCAGCGTTACTGTCAGCACGCCGTTCTCCATGCCGGCCTCGATCTTGTCAGCATCCACGGAAGAAGGCAGCGTTACATCCCGGCGGAACGAGCCGTAGCGGCGTTCCACGTGGTAGTATTTGCCTTTCCTCTCTTCCTCGGCCTTTTCGAGCTTCTCGCCGCTGATCGTCAGCACGTTGCCCTGAACCGTCAGCTGAATGTCCTCGCTCTTCATACCCGGCAACTCCGCCCGGATGACGAATTCATTCTCGCGCTCGTTGACATCCAGCAACGGCCACCACGTCCGGCCTTCCATCGATGGAATCAGGTCCCAGTTCTCGAAGAACCTGTTGAACAGATCGCTGAAGGCATCCTGGAACTTGGTGATGCTTCTCTCGGCACTTCTTTTTACAGGTCGAAGGTCCATGTTTATCTCCTTAAAATGTGCCCATAACAACTCTATGCATAAGCCGTGCCAGGAAATTCGCGTCGGGTGCTTGATGCAACTCACAGAAAACCCAAATCTTGTCATCTCTCGATTTCCTGCCGGCTGATTCCCCCTGCCAGGCTGGCAGCGCGTCCGGCATCGCCGTGGCAGGCTAGTGCTATGACAAGTCAATCGATGGGTGCCGTGGTTTGCGAAGTCCCGAAGGGACGAAGCAACCACGCTTGTGCGTGGGCGTGGTTGCTCCGCTTCGCTCCGCAAACCACGGCACCTATCACTTGACTCGCAACCACAACGCTAGGATGAACTGGCGGGCTTAGCTGAAATGGAAAATCGGCATAGAGGCTCATCTTTCAAGCGGCCTCCTGCCGATAAACCCTCCTGCTGGTGTGAAGGCTTTTGACGGGAGTCCAACAATGAGCAAGCTCGACTGCATCAACGAAAACCAAACGCTGCCGCTCGCGGGCGTGTGCTTCACGCCTGAGCAGGCCAACAAGGCCCTTGTGCTGGTCCGCCGGATAGTAGCCGACATCGTTACGGGCTATCGCCGGCTGATCGATTTGCAGGAGATCATCGAAGCTGCCCAGCACAACGCCACTCGCGACCGCTGCGACGCCGCCCGCAAGGAACTCATCCGCATGGTCGAGAGGCTTCAGTCATGCCTTGAAGAACTCGATGACGTTGGGGTGGAGCTGCGGGACTGGGCCCTGGGTGTAGTCAGCTTCCCGTCGCGATTCGACGGCCGGGATATATGCCTCAACTGGCAGCACGGGGAGCCCACCGTGGCCTACTGGCACGAAGTGGACGAAAACTTCGGCAATCGCCAGCCGCTCTCGACACTGATGATGGAACAGGTGGCTGTCGTTCGCTGAAAAGCGACTTTCACCACAACGACACGAAGACACGAAGAACGACAAGCAATAGACCTCTGCTTGCTTTGGTTGGCCTCATGATGAAGGCAAATCTGGATGTCCTGCCCTTGCCATTGGCATGAAGCCAAGAAGCCATGCAATAGCGGGAGCAATTACTGAAATCGCCACGCCGAGGATTATGGTTCGGCTTGCTGCCTCATTGGCAAAGTTGTCCCAAGCCGCCACGCCGGCCCAGGCTGACCAGGAGACGGCCATCGCCGCGATCGCCCAACAGTAAGTCCAGTGTCTTCCTTTCATTCCTGCCCAGATCGCGGCTGCTCCACCACCAACTGCTAGGACGGCCAAGCCCACGAGCAAGATCATTTTCAGCGTCGCATGGGGCGGCAATGATCTTTCGTGCTCGACAATTGAGACAGGCTCCCGCTTGACCGACACCGGCGAATTACTCATCAGGATAATCGAAAGTAGATCCAACTCCTCAGACGTGAATGTCCCTGTGATCATGCCTCGCTCTTCAATGGCTGCTCGGATTGTTGGTGCGGAATAAACCTCATCATCCACAAGAATAGCCAGCGGCTCGTTGATGTGCTTGGCAGTCAGCTCTCGCAGACGAGCGGCTCCCTGAGAATCGAGGGAGAAGCTCACGGCGGCGCTGCCATTTTCATCCAATGTAGGCTCCGCATGGAGTATGAGCCAGTCGGCTGTCGGGCCTTTTCGAAGCATGACCTCGTCCGGGCTGTTAGACAACAGCATGTACCACTTTCCATCGTGGGGCGCTATTACATAGGAGCTTGGGCTGTAGTCCTTGTCGTTACCATGTATTGGGAACCACTGGTACCGACCGTTCTGTTGTCGCAGTCCCTCTGGTCCAAGCTCAGAGAGTTGCTGAACGTGCCGGTCGATGATTTCCTGTGTCGTAGTCGATGCATCCAAGTTACCCGGTGTGGCAGCAATACGAAATTCCGTGACGCCCGGCCACGTGATGAGCCGTGTGAGTTCGGCAGGGCTGCGCACGCGGCGGGCACTGTTGCTGCTCGTAGCAGGGATACAGACCTCGAATCGATTCCTCCCGAGAGGTCGCCAACTTAATGCCGTTTCACCATGAAATTCCGTGCGACTCTTGAGGATCTCAACTACCCTGCTGGAAAGATCATCCGCGGCGTTTGGATCATCCCCGTGAGCAACTACGAATTCGTATACGACGGTTGTATGAGCTGGTATGTACAACAGCGACAGGCCATCTTGACTAAGTGCCCACGCACCTGCGATTGCGTTGGCCGCCAGGGCTATCGCTGCCGCTACGACTGCCGTCCGCCGCCACCAGAGACGTCGCGATTCCATCATCCCACCTCTGCTCTATGTGCAAGAGCCTTATCCTACTCTATGCCGATAGCTGAGGGCCAGTCCACGCATCTTTCTCTTGTTGTTCTTCGTGGTCTTCGTGTCGTAGTGGTGTTCCGTCGTTACATTTTCCTGCTGCGTTCCAGCACGTGCTTGAGATCTTTGCAGACCTTGTCCACGTCCTTGGTCTGGAGTTTCAGGATGTCGCGAAGGGCCTCGCCGATAGCCGGGATGTACTTCTCGATGTAGCTGCGCTTTTTGAGTTCCTCATTCATCCGTACGGTCTTGCGGACATGCGTGCCGAGCTTCCGGCCGCACTCCAGCAGCGCCAGACGGATCTCCTTGAAAATTTCCGGATACGAGGCGATAGCCTCCTTCGATTCGCTGGTGAACGGCACCCATACCGACGCGATATGAATCGCGATCGTCATCGGGCCTTCGGGCAGGGCGGAGCGGCTTTGTGCGATGCCGTACTGCCGCCAGTTCATCGAGACCACGC
>CAYQJH010000036.1:11463-25957 GCA_964417755.1 uncultured Planctomycetaceae bacterium | reverse complement strand
AGTTCATCAACGCCGCCCGCGGCCAATGCGTGGATTACCCGGCCCTGGCCGCCGCTTTGAAGGATGGGCGAGTGGCCTATGCCACAATCGATTGCCACGACCCCGAACCGCCGCCGATGGACTACCCGCTGTACGGCCTGGACAACGTGACCCTCACGCCGCACGTAGCGGCCCGCGTGCCCTCAGCCGTCGAGGCCATGTGCGACGTGGTGTATGACGTGATAGCAGTAGTCCAAGGCCGAGCGCCCAAGTACCCCGCCCAGCCGGACGCCTACAGCGGGGAGTAGCGGGCGCGATGGGTGCCATGCTTCCGCGTTGTTGTTGTTGCGGAAGCATGTCTTCGCTCCAACTCACACCATGCTTCCGCAAACGACGCGGAAGCATGGCACCCAAAAACCGCGGAAGCATGGTGCCCAACGCCCGTTTCAATCCTCTCCAGCGCGGTCGGCTGTTGGGATGGCGGGTACCGGGAACGTTGTGCCGCCGCTGGGGAAGAATGTTACGCGCTGGGGCTTTTTGCCGAGGATATGCTGGGCGGCCTTGATGGCGTCTTCCAGATTGGCGAACAGGGGCAGGCCGGGGAACTTCAGGCCCTCCTGCACGAGCGTCGGGCTGACGATGAAGATTGGGTTGCGAGCGCAGATCTGGCAGGCCATGCGGACGAAGAAGGCGGCATCGCCCGCCAGGCTTGGCACGATGCGCGTCACTAGCGACGCCAAGGCCGACGGTCCGATCGCGCGGATGACTCGGCGTGTCCATGTCGGGCTAAGCGGCCAGGGCGGCGGCTTCATGCCGTTGGCGCCGGCTGGGCAGCGCGTCACGCAGATGACAACGCCGCTTGGCCTGGCGGCCCAGAGCGTGTTGGCGACGCCCTTGAAGGACTGCCACAAATCGAAGTCGCGCGGATAGGCGTTGGTAATCAGCACGTCGGCTGGGGCGGTTGTGACCACGCCGCAGGCCACCGCGCACTGCTTGGCCAGCATTCGCTGGGTCGGCCGCACCTCGCCGGCTGCGATGAAGGCTGGCTGATCGTTCTCGTCAAGCAGGTACTGGATGGCGAAGGTCTTCCCGTGCGTCTGATCGACCAGTTCACCGGCGGCGTCGATCATGATTCGCATCGGGTTGCGGTCGCAGTCCATCCCCACCAGTTGCGTCGCCGAGCGTCCCAGGCCCTGGCGATGCAGGCCGCGGATAGTCTCGATGCTCGCACAGCCGGGCAGGATCATCTTGTATCCGCCGCCGAAGCCCGCCTGCAGATGCGGCGAGACTGACGAGACGATGATTCTCAAGTCCGCATCCAGGACGCCCTTGTCGATGGCCACCGGCACCTTATCGATATCACCCAGCGGCGCGTACGCCTTCTTGTCCTTCCACGGATTGCTGCGCCAGTTGAGCTTGTCAGCCTCCTCGCCGAGTTTTTCGCGGGCCTGCTGGAGCGTCATGTCCGGATGCATGCCGGTTGCGAAGACGACGCTGACCTGGCTGTCCTCGATGCCCGCATGGCGGATTTCCCGCATGAGCACAGCGAGAATTTGCGCCACCGGGCTATGCCGCGTGACATCTTCGATGATCAGGACGATCTTCCCGCCACGTCGGGCAGCCAGCAGTTTCTCCAGGCTCAGGCCGGTTGAAGGCTGGCTCAATTCGGCGGCCAGCCGGTCGGGCCAGTCGGCCCAGGCAGGTTTGACCTCGGGCTTGGCCACCTGCTGGATAGTCCAGTTCTCCGGCAGATTGAGCGCTAATTGATCCTGGTTCCAGGTTGCGGCAGCATCCGTCATTGCGATAGTCCTCGAGGCCGGCGGCGTCACATCCGCCGGCCGACGATGATCTGGTAAATGCCGAGAGGCTCGGCAAAGGTTTGGAAGTCGCCGAAGCCCTTGGAGGCAAAAAGGTCCTGCAGTTGCTGCGGGCTTCGGTGGTTCATGTGAAGGCCGAACACGCGGCGGAAGAAGCGATCGGTTCCGTGCGCGGAAGAAAGGCTGTTGCTGACGATGGCTGAGCCCTTGGGCATGACGGCCGCGAGCGACTCCACGATTGAGGCGATCTGCTCGTTGCTGAGGTACTCGCACAGGCCAATCATCTTGACGACATGCGGGCTATGGTCGAGCACTCGCTCGATATCGCGGGCATCGGCGACGACGAACTTCACACGGTCAGACAGGCCCATCTTGCCGGCGAGCTCCTGGCCGTAATCGAATGCATCGCTGCTGAGGTCGACGAGGGTCGCCTGGGCCGGCTTGGCTGCCTGGCCTAGTGCATCGGAGATGATATGCCCAGGCCCGGCGCCGAGGCAGAGCACCTGCACAGCCGAATCGGAGCACTGGTCGATAAGGCCGGCGATGATTCGCCCAGCCAGCTTGCGGCGGTTGCGAAGGGCCATCGGGATCGTGCCGGCTGAGACAAGAATCCGGTCGGCGATTTGCCGCGGCTTGCCGTTATAGCTGATGACCATGCTGCGCCAGCCACCTGGGTCCTTCCAGTTTGCCGCCGCCAGTTCGCTCTTGCCGAAGCGCAGCAGGCCCTTCATCAATGCAGAAGGTAGGTAATTAGCGACGGGGTTGAATACGAGCATTTTGAGGGCCTTGCGCACCGGCCCCATCCGCTCGAACTGGATGTCGCTGATCCAGGCGTCCACCTTTATAGAGCTCCAATAACAAGCATGGCGTGATTATAGCGTCCCAGACCGCCCCAAGCCAGAAAAGAGGTTTGGGAAAAGAGGTGGGCTCAATTACAAGGGGCGGTGCCGTGGTTTGCGAAGTCCCGAAGGGACGAAGCAACCATGCTTATTCGCAGGGCGTGGTTGCTCCGCTTCGCTCCGCAAACCATGGCACCCTATCCATTCTTTCACGAGCAACAGAGCAATAGTGTGTGCAGGCGAGACGCCCGCACCGTAACGCTCAGGACGATATGCCTGATCGGCCGTCCATATTTGCTTTTTCGCTCTGCACCCAGTTGATGGCGTGGCGAAGCAGTTCGGTGGCGGTGTCGACGCGGAGCTTGACCTTGAGGTTGGCCCGGTGGGACTCGATCGTCTTGACGCTCAGGTGCAGCTTGTTCGCGATCTGCCGCGTGCCCATGCCGCGGCCGATCAACTCGAAGACCTCCAGCTCACGGTCGCTGAGGCGTTCTATTGGGAAGGCCTTCGTGCCGTCCCTGCCCTCGACGAGCTTGGAGAGCATATTGGCAGCCATCTTGTCGCTGAGGTATATCTCACCCGCGAGTATCTTACGGATAGCAGAGACGACTTTTTCAGTGGCCTCCTCCTTCATGACATAGCCGCGAGCGCCGGCTCGGAGGACGCGCTCGGCATAGAAAGACTCATCATGCATCGAGAGAACCAGGACGGGCAGTTCGGGATGGCGAATGCGGATGTCCTTGATCAGCTCGATCCCGCTGGTCGTCTTGAGGGTGATGTCCACCAGGGCCACGGTCGGTCGAGTCGTCTCAATGCCTTTGAGCGCCTCGGGCGCATCCTCGGCGTCTCCGCAGTACACCATGTCATCTTCCTGGCGGATCAACTGCGCCAAGCCCTGGCGGATGATCGGATGGTCATCCACCACAAACACCTTGATGACGTTTTCTTTCCTGATGGGTTCAGCGCTCGTCTTGGCCATGGGTTCAACCTTTGAAGCATGATGTGACCGTTGCAGCGTTACCACCATTATAGAGTCCAGCCTTTCCCTATCAAGCCTGGTGTTCTTTCCTAGCATCCAAACCATAATGATAGGCTCTTTGACGGCGAAAAACCTTGGGCACCCATCAATTGGGCGCGCGGGCATTGTGGCTCAATCGATTTGAATAGACTGTGCGGCAGCCTCGAAGGTTGAGCGGTGTCGGTCGAAGGATTCCTCCAGCGAGGCAAAGGTAATGACGTAAAGCCTGCCGTTGCCGCCGCGAATGAAGTATTGCAGGTTGCGGCAGCGCTTGGCTGACCAGGTGAATGTGCCGCTGCTGCAATAGCTTGCATGCCCGCCGATATTGGACAGTTGGTGTTCAACCAGCTTGTAGTCCCGCAGCAGCAGGGACATAACGCGGCTGGCCTTTGCGCCGGCCCGCTGCATTTCCGTGCCATCGTCGCTACGGACGCAGACATTGAAGTTGACGGTGAAACCCGTCTCGCTGGGCCCAAGATAATTCAGGAAGTGCTGGCGCGTTGCGCCGGTGCTGACGTAACCCTCCGGCGGGATTATCGAAAACCCACTTCTGTCATCGTGAACGCGCTGCGGCTGGGTTGTGGGACAAGTAGATACTGGCTTGACTGGGTCAACACAACCTACAGGCACGATCATCGCCAGGATTGGTATGAGATTATAGAAATGGGTGCGATCGCGTTGTTGCTTGCCCTGAGCTTGTCGAAGAGTGGTGTGCGGACGCATGTTCATCTCAGCAACCATATCGCCAGCACGATGGCCAGGATGATGCGGTAGATGCCGAATGGAATCATGCCGTGGCGAGTCAGCCATTTGACGAACGCCTTGACGGCGATGGCTGCCACGATGCCGCTGACCACCAGGCCGATCAGCAGGCCATCCACGCCGGCGGATTCCTTCAGTTCCGCCCAGTCCTTGAAGGCTGAGTACAGGGTAGCCGCCCCAAGCGTCGGCAGGGCCAGCAGGAAACTGAACTCAGCGGCCGCAACCATATCCAGGCCGATCACGATTCCGGCAAGCATGGTGACCATCGAGCGACTGGTGCCGGGCCACATCGCCAGGCACTGGGCAATGCCTATCAGCAAGGCATGTACATATGTCATCGAGTCGATGCTCAGCATGGGCGCGCTTTTGTTCTTGCGGCGCGTCCAGAAGAAGTGCTCGATTATGATCATCAGCACGCCGCCGACCGCCAGCGCGATGGCCACCGGAACAGGCCCGAAGAGGTACTTCTCGATGCCCCGGTGCAGAAGCACGCCAGCCAGGGCCGCCGGCAGAAACGCGACAACAAGCAAGCCCAGGAGCCTCCGCCCGGATGCATCCCGGCCGGCCAATCCTCGAGCCATCTGGCCGACGCGGCGGCGATACAGACTCACCACGGCCAGGATCGCGCCGAGCTGAATGACGATCTCGAACGCGTTGATGGACTTCATTCGCTTCCTGTCCAGCACGGGCCCCAAAGGACCGGACTGGTCCTTGTAGCGCGTCATGCCCATGAGATGGCTGGTGAGGATCAAGTGCCCGGTGGAGGAGACGGGCAGGTATTCCGTAACGCCCTCGACGACTCCGAGTATGGCCGCCTGCGGGGCGGAAATCTTTATCGCGTTGTGCCCGGTGTCTGCACGGTGTTCTGCGCTAGCGTTAGCGCTTGGCTGCGTTGCCGGCGCCGAGGCAATGCCGTCACCCAGGGCAGGCAAAGGCATGACTATCAGCAGGGCTAACGCGAGGAGCGCGAGTATGAATTGCCGCTTAGAGCAAACGCCCCCAGGCAAACGACAACGCTGCTTGGGGGTGGCACCACCAACCAGCATCAAGGTGCTTGCCATGAGCATGGCTGGGCTCGCCATGAAAGAAGAACCCGAACGGAAAATCATAACGAGATTCCCCATTGCGGCAGGGCCAGCCGCAATACAAGTTGGGATGCGATGTTGGCGTATACACCCGCGGCCAGGTCATCCAGCAGCACGCCCCAGCCGAAGGGGAGTTTTTCGAGCTGGCGTGCCGGAGGCGGCTTGATGATGTCAAAGAACCGGAAGGCGATAAATGCCGTTACGCAGACGATCAGCCAGCCACGAGGGTCATTGGCAGCGGGCAGCAGCAGGAGACTGAGGGCCTGGCCGGCCCATTCATCGATGGTGCAATTTGACGGGTCTTTCCTGCCGTAAAGGATTTCGGCAGCCCTGCCAAACGCCACGCAGCCGACGGAGGAGATCGCAATGATGACGACAAGAATGGCATTGATCGCCGGGCCGGCCTGGCCGCCAAGAGCAATTGCCGACAGCAGAAATATCGCCGCCACCACGGCAGAACCCCACGTACCAGGGGCGGGGCGCAGGTAGCCGGTGCCCAGGCCGCTTATGATGAGTTTGCCCAGCGTGTTCATTCTTTCCCGTCGCTGATGAGGAGCTTGCGAGTCTGTCCAAGATATGCCAGGGCACTGAGCACCGTGGCGATGACCGCCAGCCAAACCATCGCGATCTTTATATATATCGCCCAGGCCTGGCTAGGGAAGTTCCCCAGTTGGATCAGGATTGCGCAGATAGCCGCCGACTGGATGAACATCTTGATCTTGCCCGCGGGCTTTGCCGGGAACTTCATGCCCTGCGACTCGCTGTAGCCGCGCACCGCGGAGACCACAAATTCCCGCGCCAGGATGGCGACGACCATCCAGGCCTGGACGGCCGAGGCCATCGAGCCAGTCAGCCAGTGCGGGATGTCCTTTTCCAGCCGGGATGAACAGCCCACGTAATTCGAGCCGGCCAGCATGGCAAAAGCGCCAACGACCAGCACCTTGTCGACGAACGGGTCGGCGATCCGGCCAAACGCGGTGACAACATTCCATCTGCGTGCAAGATAGCCGTCCAGTACGTCGGTAGCGCCGGCGACCAGGTAGACGATCAAGGCCGCATTAAGCAGCCAGAATGCCGACGAACTGCCTTGCTCGAAGAGCCCAAGCAGCACGAAGAACGCCGCAGCCAGGGCAATGCGAGCGACGGTCAATTGGTTGGGAAGTTTCCAGTTCATCCTGCCAGAGCACCTCAGCAATACGCTCTTTTTTAAGTTGGCGGATGAGAATGTGCAATGCCAAATTCCGGAGGACCGGAAGACCGGATACCGGATACCGGCCTGTGGCGTGGCGGATCTCAGTGAGCTTTGTCGAACTGCCGTGGTTTGCCGCCGTGTCGGCTTGAATAGATGATCGTATCGGGAACTTCCTGAAACGTTGCGCATCTAACCTGCTAACTTCATAGGGAGAAGATCATGAACGCACGCCTGAGTCTTGCCGGAATCTTCGCGACGCTTGTATCTGCTGCAACTGTCTTGCAGGCGGAACCAGCCGTTCCGTTGGAATCACTGGCCCGAATGCCGGTGAAGGAGATTACCGTCTTCAAGGACGGCCATGCCTTTGTTCTGCACGAAGGCAAGATGGCCACCGATGCAGAGGGACAGGTTGTGCTTGATTTTCTGCCATCGCCAGTGATGGGGACCTTCTGGCCGTACTCAGCCGACAAGAACGTCAAGCTTACGTCGGTGGTTGCTGGGCAGCATAAGGTGCTGATCGAACGCTCCGCCATGTCGCTGCGAGAACTGATCGAGGCCAACATCGGGGCAGAGGTTCTGGTAACCGAGTTGCCCGTTGCGGGAGGACAAAAGGAAGTTTACAGCGCGACGATCGTGTCGCTGCCTCGGCAAAGCGGCGAGGAATTGGAGGCAACGAGCCCGCCCGGCACGGGCCATAAGCTGCCCTTGAAATCCAACCTGGTGCTGCTCAAGACTAATGAGGGTCAGAAGGTCGTTCCCATTGAACGAATTGCAGATGTCACTTTCAAGAGCGACCACAAGGGCAAGATCGCCAACGAGGAAACGCGGAATCTTCTTAAGCTTCATTTTGATTGGGCGGGTAAGGCGCCAGCCAAAGACATTGATGTTGGCATGATTTATCTTCAGAAGGGCATTCGTTGGATTCCCAGCTATCGCGTGAGCCTGGACGGCAAAGGCAACGCGGCTGTCAAACTGGAGGCCACGCTCATCAATGAAATGGTCGATCTTCAGGACGCCACGTGCAACCTGGTGGTTGGAGTGCCGACGTTTGACTTCAAGGACACGCCCGACCCTATCGGCCTGCAGCAGGCTGTTGCTCAACTGTCTCAGTACTTCAGACAGGACGGATCATCCGCGGCGGGATTCTCTAACGCCATAATGACACAAATGAAGATGGATGAGAAGGCGACAGCACTACCGGCAGGCGCGCCTGGCGGTCAGCCCTCACCCAGGTCGATGGACCTTGGCCCGGAGCTGGCTGGGACGGCGCAGGCGGAGGATTTCTTCATCTTTACCGTCAAGCACGTTACCCTCAGGAAGGGCCAGCGCATGGTGCTGCCGGTGGTGGAGTTTACGCTGCCATACAAGGACGTGTACGTCCTGGACATACCAATCACTCCGCCTTCGGATGTCTTCAAGACCTTTGATACCAATCGGCAGGCCGAGATTGCCCGGCTGCTGGCTGCTCCAAAGGCTGAGCATAGGGTGCGGCTGACCAATAAGAGCGACTACCCGCTGACCACTGCGCCGGTGATGATCCTCCGTGGCGAGCGGGTGCTGGCGCAGGGATTGATGACATACACGTCGGTGGGTGCGCAGACGGATCTGGGCATCACGACAGCCGTTGATATCAACGTCAAGAAGGTGGACAAGGAGGTCAAACGCACGCCTAAGGCTGCCTATTGGGAA
The DNA here is from genome assembly GCA_964417755.1 of uncultured Planctomycetaceae bacterium. Classification (GTDB taxonomy): domain Bacteria; phylum Planctomycetota; class Phycisphaerae; order SM23-33; family SM23-33; genus CAYQJH01. The sequence continues at coordinate 17,576 of CAYQJH010000036.1, read as the reverse complement.
GGCTATGAGTTCTTCCGCGTTGACTTGCAAGGCAAGATTACCTTGACCAACTATCGCAAGGATGCGGTGGAGGTCGAGATTGTGCGGAACGTCCTGGGCAATGTCGAGGAGGCCGATCATGACGGCCAGGCCGAGATGGTGAATGTTCTTGAAGATGCAACCTTCGGGCCTGCGGGCTATCCTTATTCGCGCAATCATCCCCACTGGTGGGGATGGTACGGCTGGCCATCTTGGTGGTCGCACTTCAATGGAGTGGGCAGAATCAACTGGACTGTCCGCCTGGAGGCTGGCAAGTCGGTTGACCTGGGATACACGTGGAACTATTACTGGCGATAAGGCGGTGCCGTGATTTGCGGAGCTAAGCGGAACAATCACGCACCTGCTAACAAGCGTGGTTTCGTTCCTTCGGGACTTCGCAAACCACGCCCATCGGTTGACTTTTCGCGCAACGCCAAGAGGTCGACGGGAAGAAACGCAGCCGCAACTTCCGAGCGTACCGCTACTTTCCTATACGGTCGCAACGGTCGTAGAATTCCTTAGTCAACTCGGCTGCGGTTGTGTCACGCTTGACCCTGCCGACGTACTCAGCCAGGCAGTCGACGAGAATCTGCCGCAGCTTGAGGCCTTTTTCTAGCGAGGCGCTTCGGGCGTCGCCGGCGTAATGGTCGGGGTACAGCGTGTACCACTCGTTGGAGACCCTGGCCTGCGTCTGGTCGGTGATGTGCGTGATGCGATTGAGTGGTTGGGTGCTACGATCCTTGATTGCATCCATCTTCACCAGGTGCCCAAAAGTAGCCAAGCCAATGCTGGTCTCGCACTCGCACGCATGGCCGTGGATCTTGGTCTGGAGAACCTCCCTCCACTCCTTCTGGCGGTTTTCGGGCCAGCGGTCAGTGGCTGAATAGACGTGAACCACGTAGTCCTTCCGCTGGGCCAGAAGAGTCTGGATGAAATAGCCGAGCATGTCCGTATTGCCGCCGTGAGCGTTGACGATGATGATCTTCTTGAGGCCGTTGCGGCTGATCTCGTCGCAGACGTTCATCAGCAGTTGCAGGCAGAGAATCGGATCGATCGCGAGCGTTCCGGGAAAACATCGTGCTTCGTGGATCTGCCCGATGAAGTAGGGCGGAAAGACAATGGCCGGCTCCTTCTGGGCCGCCAAGGTGCAGATATCGCTGCCTATGAGATAGTCAGTGCCAAGCGGCAGGTGGTCGAAATGCTTTTCCAGGCAGCCGATCGGCAGCAGGCAAACGCCGCTAACATCCTTGACAGCCCGCTCAAATTCCGGGGCGGTGAGTTCTTCCCACTTCATGATTATTATCCTTTTTTCGGGTACCGGAAAACTGGACGACCGGATACCGGAAGACTGGAACCGAACGACAAGACGGTATCGCCGCCACAAGGCATTGTTTCTCGGCATTCCTATTCGGCTAATTGCCAGAGGTTACCACCGGGCCGATAAAACACAAGAGGCAGCACCAGGGATTATGGAGTTGGCTTGGCGGGCTGGCTTTGGCTGGCTTGGGAGGCGGCTGCCAAGTCATACACCTGCTGATACTTGTCCAGCAGCTTCACCAGGTTTGGCTGACGGGGGTTGAGCTTCAGGCTTTGTCGCCAGGCCTCCAGGACTTCGGCGAGCAGTTCTTTCTTATTCGAGGCCCGGTTGGCCGCCAGCAGGACGTTGCCGAGGCGCAGGAATGCGTCGTCGCTTTGGGGGCTGAGCTTGCATGCCCGCTTGCAGGCGGCGATGGCTGTGCCGAATCGCCCGGCAGCCTCCGCCGCCACTGCGAGGTTGAGCCAATTCGTCGCGTCGTCGCCTTTGCGCTCGCAGGCCTGGCTGTAGGCAGCCAGCGCCTCGTCGCCCTGGCCAAGGTCCATGCAGGCTGCTCCGAGCGAAGACCATGCCTCTGCTGCGTCATTGTCGCCCATGATGGCGGCCTGGCTGGTTACATTTGTCCAGGCTTCCTTGGCCTGGGCAAGCCTGCCTTGGGCTGAATGCAGATTGGCCAGGTTGAACTGGGCCTTGAGGTGGCCGGGGTGGTCCTGGAGAATCCGCGAAAACAGTCGCTCAGCCTGGGTAAGCTCGCCAAGACGCCAATGAGCTACGGCCTGGTTGAACCGGGCGGACGTGAGTGTTGATTGAAGCGATGTTTTATCAGTTCGCGTGGCCGCAAACTCCGCGGCCACTACACCCGTCGCGGCACCCGCATTCATATCTTCGCCGGCGGCCAATTGAAGCATTATCAGGTCAATGATCTTCTGATAGATGCCGATGGCATTGGCGTGCTGGTTGGTGGCCGTCAGGACGGTGGCCAGGCCGGTAAGGGCATCGAGGTCATGCTCGTTCAATTGCACGGCCCGGCGGAAGAATATCTGCGAGCGATAGTAGTCGCCGCGGGCGAGGCTGATGTCTCCGCAGCGGATCATTATTTGCCCGTCATCGGCCATGTCGTGAAGCACTTGGTTAAAGAGGGCAGGGGCCTGGCGGGCTGTGGCAAGGATGGATTTTGCAGCCCGCGAGCAGAGGGCTGAAGCATGTTGTGTTAGTGCCGGAAGCAATTGCGGATTGCCCTTCGATAGGCTCCCCAACAAAGCCGAGGGACGGAGTGCGGATTGCGGATTTCCCTTTGGAAGATCGGCTGGCGATGCCGTGGCCGATGGCGTGACATTGGAAATAGAAACAGCAACTGGTGAACAAGAAGGGCTGGTTGTTGCCTTGCTCGCTTGGGCGGGGGGGGTCTTGGCTGGCTTTCGGCAGGAGGGGTTCAGAATGCACAGGTTCGAAAGGACAGCCAGGCATAGGAGTATTCGGGGCAAGGCCATGGCGGCATTGTATCTGGCCAAGAGAACCGAAAAAACTAGTTGAATCGGCAAAATCTGCTTGACAGTTGAGGGAAATATTTAGACATTTTACACAATGTAAAAGCAGACTGAGGTGTCGCATGTCCATCGAGTCGTCAAATGTTGTTGATTCGCAAGATGTTCCAGCCGAAGAGGCGTCGCTTTCTGCCGCCGCGTCGGGTGGGAAAATATCTTCGATCTCGTCTGGCCAAGGTGTTTCCGTTGCAGCCAGGGCCGGCCAGAAGCGCATCCGCCCGCCGAAACTGTACCGCATCGGCGAGGTGGTGGATTATTCCGGCATGAGCCGTCAGACCATTCACAATTACACCATCATGGGACTGATCCACGAGAGCAAGTGGACCAGCGGCGGCCACCGGCTGTACGACGAATCGGTTTTCGAACGGCTGGACCAGATTGCGAGCTTCAAGGGTCAGAACAAGTCTCTGGAGGACATCCGGGAATTCTTCACCCGCCGGGATGCCTCTGAATGATGTTAAGCTTGTCGTCCTGGCGGATGGATCCGCCAGAAAGACAGGCTGGTTCGCGAAGTGATTGATGCGCAAGTGCGGAAGGCGGCTTCGGTCAAGGAGGACCGGGCAAATGCTTGTGGCAAAACGATGGCTGCGGCGTTTCAGAACGATGGCCGGCTCGCTGAGTCGGCGGTCGCGGCTTAGCATTGCGGTGCTGGCCGGCCTGATCGTGGTGGGGGGCTTGTGGATGCTTTGCAGCGACTGCCGCCCGCAGCCGGTCAGTGTGCTGAACGAGCCGCTTGGCGAGGATCAACTTACCGCCGCCCTGGCGGCGTTGGAGCAGAAGGGCATCTCCGTCCAGGTTGCCGGCGGCAGGTTGATGACGCCGCCGGACCAGGCTGCCAAGGCCCGGTCCATCCTGGCTGATGAAGGCCTGCTCGGGCGTAACCTTTCTTCCGTGCTTGAAGACCTCTCCCGCCAGAACGACGTCTGGGCAACCTCCGATCAAAATGAAAAGCGATGGCATGCCGCCAAGATGACGGTGCTGTCTCGCCTGATCGAAATGTTCCCGCCCGTGCGGTCGGCGGTAGTCATCTACGAGCCGCTGAAAGAAAAGCGCCTGGGCAGCGCCGGCGTCGAGCCGACCGCCAGCGTGAAAGTGGCGTTGAGGCCGGGTTCGGCCATGGATCGTAAGCTCGTTGTGGCCATCTCGGACCTTGTGGCCGGCAGCGTGTCTGGGATGAACCGCCGCAACGTGCGTATCGTCGACAACAGCGGGCAGAGCTACCAGGCAGCCGATGAGGCTGGTAATGGAATCGAGGATCACGTCGAGCGGCTGCGGGCGGCGGAAGTCTATCATCGCGAGCGGATACAGGCAGCCTTGCATTACATTCACAATGTAATAGTGGCTGTGCGCGTGGAGGGCGAAGGCGAGAACGCCCGCTGCGCAGCGGCGTCGATCTGTGTGCCCAGGAGCTACCTGCAATCGATTTCACGCGGTATTCCAGCCATCGCCACTGCGCCGGCTGAGCAGGCGGAACAACTGGAGAAGATTCAGCAGAGCGTGATGCGGCTGATTGGCAGTTCCGATAGCCAGTCGGTCAGTGTTGATTGGTATTACGATTCACCCGCGGAAGCGATGGCCGGCATCGATGGAGCAGGTGATACTGTGCCGGCTGATGACGGATGGCTCGGACGATACTGGCACATATCACTCGGCACGACTATTGGCTTGATGGCGATTTGCTCTGGCGGCCTGCTCTTGCGACGACGCAGATTAAGGAGCAGCGACCTGGAAAGCGATGGCGATTCTGACGCTTCAGCCAGCCCAGCCAGGCCAACAGGCACGGCCTTCGGATTCCTGCAGGATGTCAGCCAGCAGGATTTGCTCAATTCTCTTCGCGACGAGCACCCACAGACCATTGCCTTGGTATTGGCGCATCTTCAGCCGGCCCGCTCGGCAGGCGTGCTGGATGGTCTTGATGCCTCCAAACAAGTCGAGGTAGCGCGGCGAATAGCGGCGATGGAGAGCATCGATCCGGAAGTGGTAGCAGAGGTGGAGGCCAGCGTGGCCGAGCGGCTGGGGGCACTGGGTCAGCGTGAAAAGACGCCGGGCCTCTCGAAAGTTGCGCAGATTCTTCATCACGCCGGGCCTTCAACTGAGCAGCACGTGCTGGCCGGCCTTGGGCAGCAGGAACCGGCGCTAGTGGAGTCGATCCGCCAGCGGATGTTCCGTTTCGAGGACATCATGCACATCCCGGCCCAGCGGTTGCGGCCGATCCTGGAACGCTTCGATGCCGAGGAGCTGGCTATTGCTCTGCGCACGGCCAATCAGCAGATGCACAAGCGCGTGCTGGGGTGCCTTTCTTCGGCGGCGGCTGCGGCCTTGAAGGAAGAGATTGACCGCATGGGCCCGGTGCGACTCAGTGATGTCGAGACGGCCCAGCAGCACGTGGCCGAGGCAGTCCGCCGTCTCTGGGACGGGCAGTACGTCTCGCAGCGGTCCAGCGTGGACAGTGAGTTTGTGGCGTAGATGCGCCGCAGGCTTGCCCTTACTCGAGTGACGCAAAGCTGACGCAGCATGAGAAACAGTATGACGCGAGTAATCAAAGCAGATTCATCGCCGCCTGCGGGCAAGATAGCCACGAGCGTCTTGAATCTGACCGACATTGCGGTTGAGGCGCGGGGAATAATCCTAGATGCCCGCAAGCAGGCGGCCAGGATCGTGGCCGACGCTCGGCAGCAGAGCGAGCAAGTGCTGCTCTCAGCCGGCAGAAAGGCATACGCCGAGGGTTTTGCGCGTGGGCAGAACGACGGCTACAACCAGGGCCTGCGCCAGGCAAGCGATGAGGCGGCGACCGTTCAGCAGGCGGATGTTTCGCAACTGGGCCAGACGGTACGCTCTCTGATCAGCGAACTGACGCAGGCGCGCCAGCAGGTGCTGGAGCAGGCCCGCCAGGAGATGCTTTCCTTCGCGATGGAACTGGCGAGAAAGATTGTCGTGGGCACAGCCGGCGTGAATACCGCGGTCGCTCAAGCCAACCTGGATCGAGCAATTGAGCTGGCCCAAGGCAGGACTAATTTGTCGATCAAGGTCAGCCCGAAGCAGGCAGATGAACTGCGGGCATATTGCCGAGAACTGCTGGGAGATTCAACCGCCTGGCAGGTGATAGCTGATGAAGACATTGGTCCTGGCGGCGTGAAGATTGAAACTGCTACCGGCGAGATTGATGCAAGCATTGAAACTCAGTGGAACAACATAGTGGCCGCGTTGCTAGGAAGCCCCCTGCGGAAGCAGGGGGA
>CAYQJH010000036.1:0-11363 GCA_964417755.1 uncultured Planctomycetaceae bacterium | reverse complement strand
AGTGGAACAACATAGTGGCCGCGTTGCTAGGAAGCCCCCTGCGGAAGCAGGGGGACAGCGCAGGCGGGACGCCTGCACCACAATAAACGGAATGATCGTGACACAACTATTCGGGACATATCGGCGCATGCTCAGCGGCGCGGAGCCCATTGGCCTCGCCGGCCAGGTGGCCGGCGTTCGCGGCCTGACGGTCAGCGTCAGCGACCTGCCGATTCCGCTGGGCAGTTCCTGTCGGATCATGCGTCGTGAGGGCAGCGTTGATGCCCGCGTGGTTGGTTTTGCCGGCGACGAGACGCTTGTCATGCCGATGGGCGGAATGAACGGCATCGCGAGGGGCGACCGTGTGGTCTTCGTCTCCGCCCGGCAGACGATCGGCGTGGGTCAGGCCATGCTCGGCAGGGTGCTTGACGCATTCGGCCGGCCAATGGACAGCCTTGGCAGTTTTGCCAATGAGCAGCAGGCGCCGATCTGGCCCGAGCCGATCCCCGCGATGCAGCGCCAGCGGTTGAGCCAACCGCTGCCTACAGGCATTCGCGCCATCGATTCGATGCTGACCGTCGGCAAGGGCCAGCGGATGGGCATCTTCAGCGGGTCTGGCGTCGGCAAGAGCGTGCTGATGGGCATGATCGCCCGCCATAGCGAGGCAGACGTGATCGTCATCGCGCTGGTTGGCGAGCGCGGGCGGGAGGTGCGCGATTTTATCGAGAAAGACCTCGGCAGTGAAGGGCTCAAGCGCGCGGTCGTAATTGCTTCCACCAGCGATGAATCTCCACTGCTTCGGGTGCAGGCTGGGGCGACCGCGACGGCTGTTGCGGAGTTCTTCCGGGACCGCGGCTGCGACGTGCTGCTTCTGATGGATTCCATAACGCGCCTGGCGGCGGCGCAGCGTCAGATCGGCCTGGCCGCCGGCGAGCCGCCTGCCACCAAGGGCTACACGCCCAGCGTCTTTAGCCTGCTGCCGCAACTGTTGGAGCGTAGCGGCTGCTGCAACGGCGGTTCTATTACTGGCTTCTACACCGTGCTCGTCGAGGGCGATGACCTCTCCGAGCCGGTCAGCGACGCCGTGCGGGCAATCACCGACGGCCATATTGTGCTTTCGCGCGAGTTGGCCAATCGCGGGCACTACCCGGCTGTGGACGTGCTGCGCAGCGTCAGCCGAGTGATGGCCAACGTGACCGACAGCCAGCATCGCCAGGCGGTCGGTGAGATTCACCGGCTGATGGCCCTCTACAGCGAGATCGAAGACCTTGCGGCCATTGGCGCGTACCGCCAGGGCGCCAGCGCCGAGTACGACCTGGCCATCAAGGCCATGCCGCTGATCCGTGGCCTGTTGTCTCAGGCGGTGGAGGAGAGTTCGCAATTCGATCAGACGCTGGCGGCCCTGAAGGCCCTCCAGCAACAGGTGCAGAAATTGAGGCAGCGCCTGGCAGGGGCGCCAAGGCCGGTGGCCGCGGCACATAGGCTGGTTCGCCCAGCGGCGTTGTCGTCGCAGCTGGCCAGGCCCGCCGGGATGTGGGTGAAGGATAAATGAAGACATCATCGATCAAGCGCGTGGAATTGCTGCTGAGGCTTCGGCATCAGGAAGAGCAGCAGGCCAGGCAGGCATTCGCAGATGCCAAGGCCAAGGTGCAGGAATGCATAAGCAAACGGGACAGGCTTTCAGGCTCGTTCCTTGAGCAAAACCGGCATGTGCGGGCAGCGATCGGGCAAGGCTCGCTTCAGGCGGCGGCCATGACGCGCTATCGCCAGGCGGTTGCACAACTACGGGTGGGCATAGCCCGGGCCGAGCAGACGCTCGAGGCCGCCTGGGGCGAGATGGAAGCCTGTCGTCTTGAATTGCTGTCCGCTATGAAGCAGCGCAAGGCGATGGAGATGTTGCACCAGCGTTTGGCGCAGCAACAGGCCCTGGCTGTGCAACGCCAGGAGACGAAGGAATCGGACGAGCAATTCGCCGCGGCTGGGGCGGTAGAGGCATGGCAATAGCATGACCGGTGCGAGCGATAACAAGTTGGAGCAGGATGATGGCTCGATGCGGATGCTCGTCGAACTCGGGAGGCAATGGCTGTCTTCGCAAGAAGTAGCCGGGCTTGCCCCGGGCAGCGTTGTGGAGATGCAGTCGGACTTGGACAGCCAGGTGGATGTGTATGCCAACAGGCAGTGGGTCGGCAAGGGAGACCTGGTGGTGGCCGAAGGCAGGCTCGGCGTGCGGATGTTGCGCCTGGCTGGGCGGTCGAAGAGCGATTGGAGCAAGCAGTGAAGCAGGCCAAGCATATCGTGATGTTAGTTGTGCTGCTTGGCGCGATGTGCGCCAGCGCTAACAAGGCCTGTGCCGGCGAGATGGACAGCCGGCCCATAGGCTCTCAGCCTGGACAGAAGGACGACGACAAGAGCTATCTGGATGGCTGGCCTCGCGTGGTTGCATCGCTGGCGGTGGTGGCGGCGCTGGTGTACCTGGCCCGCTGGCTGCTGAAGAAGGCCGGCGCGAGCGGTCGGCTTGTGCCATCGCGCGGGCAGGACGTGCTTGAGGTCATCAGCCGGTGCCCCGTCTCGATGAAGCACCAGGTGTACCTGGTCAGGCTGGGGCGGCGGCTGCTCGTGCTCGGCGCCGGCCAGCAGGGCCTCAGCACGCTGGCAGAGATTACCGACCCGCAGGAGGCGGCTGAACTGATCGAACTGGCGGACGGGGCAAAAGCGGACTCATTTAGAAGCATGCTGGCCAGCAAGGCAGATCAGTTGAAGGCTGCCGAGGCGGCCGCGGCCGGCGGCCGAAACCCGCCAGCGCAGGATGCCTCCGGCGAAGCAGTTCGCCAGCTCAAGCAGAAGCTGCAGGCGCGGATGAACGACCAGAACCAGGGTAAGAATGAATAAGGATTGGGCACAAGAAAGCCCCCTGCGGAAGCAGGGGGATGCCGGCACACTGGTGTCCTCGCCCAGAGCGAAGTCGATGGGCGAACTTCGCGGCCACGGCACCCGCACTGGCGCCCTCACATGCACCATGATTGGCGCAGCAGTCTTGTGTCTTGTGGTTGTCGCATCGCCATCAAAGGCATTAGCGCAGAAGGACAGCAGGCCCGCCTCTGCCAGCCAAGTGGCGACCAGTCCTGCATCCATGCCGGCTGGAGACGTGAATCTGGCGATGCCGGCCGTCGGCAGCCAGGGCGGCGCGTCGTCGAACATCAACTGGATTCTCGTGGTCACGGCGATTTCGATCGCCCCAGCCATTGTCGTACTCATGACGTGCTTTACGCGAATCATCGTCGTGCTGTCTCTGCTTCGTGCGGCGCTGGCAAGCCAGCAATTGCCGCCAAACCAGGTGCTCTTTGGACTGGCGCTGCTGATGACGGTGGTAGTGATGTGGCCGACGTACGGCAAGATCCATCAGGACGCCGTTGGGCCGTACCTGGCCGGGCAGATGTCTCAGAGCCAGGCCTTGCAAGCCGGCGAATCGCATGCGCGCGACTTCATGATTCGCCAGATCGAGTCCGCCGGCAACAGCGATGAGGTCTTCCTGTTCATGGACAAGGACATCGCCGACAAGACGCAGACCTGGGGCGACGTGCCCACGCGGGCATTGATCCCCGGCTATGCGGTCAGCGAACTGAAGGTCGCCTTCGCGATGGGCTTCAAGATCTTCCTGCCGTTCCTGATCGTGGACATGCTGGTCTCATCCGTGCTGGTCTCGATGGGAATGCTCATGCTGCCGCCGGTGCTGATTTCCTTGCCGTTCAAGTTGCTGCTGTTTGTGCTGGCGGACGGCTGGCACCTCGTGGTCGGCACGTTGATGAACTCGCTGAGGTGAATTGGTATGAATCCGCCGCAGGCCATCGACATGGTGAAGGAAACGCTCCTGCTGATGCTTGTGCTGGGAGCGCCGGTGCTGCTGACGGGCATGATCGTCGGCATGATCGTGAGCATATTGCAGGCTGTCACGCAGGTGCAGGAGCTGACGCTGAGTTTCGTCCCCAAGATCGTGGCCATGCTGATCGCGGCCATGATTACCGGCCCATGGGTGCTGGAACGGCTGGTGGACTTCGGCCGGAAGATGTTCGGGCCGTGAGGACATTGCGAGTTGCGAATTGCGGATTGCGAATTTCCTTTTTGGAAGGTCGGTTGGTGAGGTCAGAGCACAAACAGGATTAAGACTTGCTAGAGTGGATGAACATTGCGACTCTGCCGGCGATTTTGTTGGCGGCCTTGCGCCTGGCGGGCATGTTTTTGGCCGCGCCGGTACTTGGGCACTGGGCAATTCCTGTCCGCATTCGCCTGATGCTTAGCGTGGTTATCGCGATGGCGGTGGCGCCTGGCATGGCGAGAATGTCGCTGCCGGCCGGCACAGCCGACCTGCTGCTGGCAGGCGCGATGGAGATGATGCTTGGCGCAGCTATCGGTTATGCGGCAGGGCTCGTCTTTGCGGGTCTGGAGATGGCCGGCGGCTACATCAGCCAGCAGATCGGCATAGGACTGATTGAGGCGCTGAACCCGCTTTCGGACGAACAGGCCAGCGACAGCGTCCGCCGCCTGGTGCAGATGCTCTGGATCGTGATCTTCCTGGCCATCGGCGGGCACCGGCAGTTGTTGTCGGCCCTTCTTGGATCGTTCGAGGCAGCGCCCCTTATCGTGGCGATGCCCGCCGGCGTGCTTGAACTAGTGACAAATCTGCTTATGACAAGTTTTGTGCTGGCGTTGAAGGTGGCTGCTCCGGTAGTCATAACGCTGCTCCTGGTGAATGTAGCCATCGGCGTCGTTCAGCGGACGATGCCGCAACTCAACACGTTGTCAATTGGCCTGCCGATAACAGCCTTGCTCGGGCTGCTGGCTTTGGCGGGCGCAGTGGGTATGATGATGCACCTGGTGCAGTCGGCGTGGACGCAGTGCTTCCTCCACATCGATTCCGTATTCACGGAGTCAATGTGGAGGAAGCACTAGAGCAGGCATGGATGCCTTAGACTCTGAAGAGAAGTTGCGAATCGCAAAGGATTGCGATCTTGTTCATGGAAGAAAATGACGAGCGCACGCTGGAGCCGACGAGCCTTAGGCTGGAAGAGGCCCGCCGTCAGGGGCGCGTCGCCCGCAGCGGCGAACTGGCCTCCGCCTTGGTGCTGCTGGCAGCACTAGGCGTGATGAGCATGATTGCGCCGAAGATGCTCGACGCCATGGTCGCCTTGGTGCGCGATCTGCTGTCGCCGGCGGAGACGGCTGCGCCGCTGGCTGGCCTGGCGGGTGCAGCGTGGGCTGCAGCGGGCCCCATGGCGTTGATGCTTGGGCTGATGATGCTCGCCGTGCTGGCTGTTGCGGTGGGGGCCAACTTGCTGCAGGTGGGTTTCCTCGCCAGTTCCGCACCGATCATGCCTGATGTCTCCCGCATTTCCCCGATACAAGGCCTGCGAAGGCTCTTCTCCGGCCGTGCGGCGCAGCGCCTGGTGATAATCGTCTTGAAGCTCGCGGCGATGGCGTTTATCTGCTACGCGGCGATCGTCTCGATGATCGCGCAGTTCAACCCCGTCGCGAGCGTTTCGGAGCTTTCCAGTCAGGCCGGCGGGGTCATCCAGGGCGTGCTGGTGCGAATTGCCCTGGCGATGTTGGTCATCGGAATTCTCGACTACCTCTATCAGCGTTGGCGGTACAAGGCCGACCTGCGGATTTCCCCGCGTCAGATGAAGGAAGACCTGCGCCAGTTGGAAGGCGACGTCCAGTTGAGACGCAAGCGGGCTGCGAACTTTCGCCGGATGATCGGCGGCAGACTGGCAGATGTATCGAGGGCCTCTGTGATTGTGACGGCTGCTTCAGGCCTGGTGGTGGCGGTGCGGTTTGCCCCGACGATGTCCCGCCCGCGCGTGCTCGCCAAGGCCAGCCGGCGCAGCGGACAAGAGCTGATGCGGCAGGCACGTGGGGCAGGTGTGGCTATTGTCGAAGATGACGAACTGGCCGGGGAGTTGGTTCGTCGCTGTCGAGTTGGCCAGGAGATTCCTCGCCGGCTGGATGAGAGGGTTGCCGAGGTGCTGGCGTATGCGGAGCATGTTGCAAGGCGAAGCGGTCGAGTCCACGAATTACACGAATTGCACGAAGGAAACGACGGAAGAAGCAACAGCGGCGACAACAGCAGAAACGAAAACAACTACATGCAGGCGGGACGCCTGCACCACAATAACGGCAACAACAGCAGCAGTGGCAACAGCAACGGCAACGGCAATGGCAACGGATTGAATGATGGCTGATGGACTGGCGAAAATTAGCAGGTTTTCCAGCGATATCGCGACGCGGTATCGCGGGCTGATTCTGCCCGCAGCCGTGGCGGCGATGGTGCTGGTCATTCTCGTGCCATTGCCGCCCGGCGTGCTGGACGTGCTGCTTGCGGCCAACATTACCCTGGCGGCGCTGATCCTGCTGACGGTGATCCATAGCGGCAGCAGCCTGGAGTTCAGCGTGTTCCCAACCGTGCTACTTGGAACGACGCTGATGCGTCTGACGCTGAATATCGCCACGACGCGTCGCATCCTGCTGGCCGGCAGCGGCGGTGAGGACGCCGGCCAGGCCCACTTCGCAGCCGGCAAGGTTGTCTGGGCGTTCGGGCAGTTTGTCACGGCCGGTGCGGACAACCTGCTGGCGGTGGGCGTCATTCTCTTTGCGATCATCGCCATTATCCAGTTCGTGGTTGTCACCAAGGGGGCCGCTCGCATAAGCGAGGTCGCTGCCCGCTTCGTCCTGGACGCCATGCCGGGCAAGCAGATGGCCATCGACGCCGACCTCAACGCCGGGCTCATCAACGAGGAGCAGGCCCGCCAGCGCCGCGACCGGATCGCCCAGGAGGCTGACTTCTTCGGCGCGATGGATGGCGCCTCGAAGTTCCTCCGCGGCGACGCAGTGGCGGCTGTGCTGATAGTTGCGGTCAACATCTGCGGCGGGCTGTACATCGGCAGGATGCACAATCATTGGGACTGGTCGACCACGGTGGATGTCTTCACCCGGCTGACGATAGGCGAGGGCCTGGTGATGCAGGCGCCGGCGTTCATCATGTCGGTGGCGGCGGCGCTCATCGTGACGCGCGGCGGCAGCCGGGGCAACCTCGGCGAGGATGTGGTGCGGCAGCTAACTGCCAGGCCTGTGGCGCTGGCGATCACGGCTGTCTTCCTGGGACTGCTGGCCTTCACGAAGCTGCCGACGATGCCGCTGGCGCTAATGGGTGCCGGCTGTGCGGGCCTGGCGTGGGTACTGTCGCGGCCAAAGCTGCATCCAAATTCCGCGCAAGACCAGGCCAAGCCCTCGCAGGCCCGCAGTGACGGCGGCGAAAACGCTGAGGACATGCTTGCGCTGGATGCAATGCGGATCGACCTGGGCTTTGGCCTGGTCAAGCTTGTTGACGCCGCCCAGGGCGGCGACCTGCTTCAGCGAGTTGCCCGCCTGCGGAAAGAAATCGCCGCGGAACTGGGCCTGCTCGCGCCGCCGATTCGTATTCGCGACGATCTGCAACTGGACAGCCATCTGTATGTGATCAAGATTCGCGGGCAGAAGGTCGCCAGCGGCCGGTGCTACCCGAACCAGTTGCTGGCTGTTGGCGGCGCGGCGGCAGCCCCTGGGCGCCTTGAAGGCCGGCAGGCGAGCGACCCGCTGACGGGCACGGAAGCAGTCTGGATCAGCCGGGTGCAAAAAGAGCAGGCTGAGGCGATGAACTACCAGGTTCTGCCAGCCGGCGAGACGCTGATTCGCCATCTTGGCGAGGTCATTCGCGCGAATGCAGCCGAGCTCCTGACGCGCCAGCAGGTCGACCGCCTGCTTGATGCCGTTAAAGCCCGCTCGGGCAATCTGGTTGCGGAGGTTACTGAGAAGCTTCGCGTCGGGCAGATCCAAAAGGTGCTCCAGAACCTGCTCCGCGAGCGAGTGAGCATCCGCGACCTGGAGGCCGTCCTCGAGGCCATCTGCGAGGCGGGCGATCATGCGACGTCCGCGGAGGAACTGACTGAAGAGGTGCGCGCGAGCCTCGGCCGCAGCCTCAGCCGGCAGTATTGCAGCCAGGACGGCAAGCTCTGGTGCGTCTGCCTGGACAGCCAGCTTGAGGAGGCCATCAGCTCGCAGATCGGCGACGGGCGTAGCGGGGCGGTTGTGCCGCCGGAATTGGCGGATCGCCTGGCTTGCAGTGCATCCGAGGCGCTGGAAGCCATGAAGATGCAAGGCCGGCCGCCCGTGATTCTGTGCGCCCCGCAGGTGAGGCTTGCGATGCGGCGGCTGCTCGGCCCGGCCATGCCCGAGGCCGCCGTGCTTGGATACAACGAAATCGAATCGGTCGATGTTCAATCGACAGCCACTGTAGGAATCGGATTATGAATCTAAAAACTTACCAAGCTCGCACGATGTCGGACGCATTGGCAGAAGTGAAGAGGGACCTAGGCCGCGACGCGGTCATCCTGCACACGCGGAATTTCCGCAGGGGCGGGTTTCTCGGCCTGGGCGGCAAGAGGTTTTGGGAGATCACGGCGGCCCCGAACGTGAACGTGCCCGCGCGGCTGTCCGGCGGCAGGGCGGAAGGGCGATACGTTCCAGTGGCCGAGCCGGCTGGGCCGGATGGGATGACCGACGACGACGTCGTCGAGATCATCGAGGAGAAAGAGGTCATCGAATCGGCTCAGGCCGTCGAGGCGACTCTGCCGGAAGAGCCCGCCCTTGGAGAGGCAAAGAACGGTTTTGTCGCCCAGCAGATGGCTGACATCCGCCGCATGGTCGAATCGCTGCTTGCGCGGCAGGGCAGCTCGCCCCGCGCCGACGTGCCGGCGGAACTGGCGCCGTTCCAAGCGCAGCTATTGGCCCAGGATGTGGGCGAAGAAATCGTTGATGACATTATCGGCCAGCTCAAGCTGACGCTCACCGGAGAGCAATTGGCTGACAAGTCCTTGATCCAGGCCAAGCTCTGCGAGATGATCGAATCGCTGATTCCTGCTGCTCCGCCCATTGATAAGGCCACCGGTCGGGTGATTGCATTGATTGGCCCCACGGGCGTGGGCAAGACGACGACCATCGCCAAGCTGTCGGCCAACTTCAAGCTTCGCGAGCACAAGAAGGTCGGCCTGATAACCATCGACACGTACCGCATCGCGGCTGTCGACCAACTGCGAACTTACGCCGAGATTATCGACATCCCGCTGCAAACCGTGCTGACGGCTGGCGAACTCGCGCAGACTGTCAAGTCGATGCGGCACCTGGACGTCATCCTGATTGATACAGCCGGGCGCAGCCAGAACGATCGTCTGCGCCTCAACCAGTTGCGGGGCTTCCTTGAGGCTGCACAGGCCGACGAGGTGCACCTGGTGGTCTCAGCCACTGCAAATCGCAAGTGCGCCGTCAACACGCTGGAAAAGTTCATTCCACTGGGCGCTAACCGCATTATCATGACGAAGCTTGACGAGGCTGCGACGTTCGGCTCGATCCTGAACGTCTCAGCCGCCGGCAAGATTGCCCTGAGCTACGTCACAGCCGGGCAGGACGTTCCGGAGGATATCGTAACTGCCGATCCGCATCGTATCGCATCGTGGATCGTTGGCGGCGGCATGGGAGAGGGCATTTATGCATCTTGAGGATCAGGCCAGCAAGTTGCGGAAATTGATGAAGGCTGCGCCCCGCAGCCGGACCATCGCCATCAGCAGCGGCAAGGGCGGAGTCGGCAAGAGCAACATTGCATTGAACCTTTCAATTCTCCTGTCAGCCGCCGGCAGCAAGGTGGCGCTGGTTGATGCCGATCTTGGCCTGGCGAACCTGGACGTGCTGGTGGACGTCAACGTGCGGGCGAATCTCGCCCACGTGATCGCCGGCTCGCGGCGGATGGATGAGGTCGTCATGGACCTGCCCAGCGGCATCCAGTTCGTGCCGGGCGCAAGCGGCCTGGCCAAGCTCGCGCATCTCAGCGAATTTCAGCGGGCACAGCTCGTGCAGGAACTGGGCAGTCTTGAGGCCGACAATGACGTGATTGTCGTGGACACCGGGGCCGGCATCGGGCCTGATGTATTGCACTTTGCGGCTGCCTCCGACAGTGTGATCGTCGTCACGACGCCGGAGCCGACGGCCATCACTGACGCCTACGCGTTCATCAAGGTGCTATCGCAGCGCGGCTTTGCGGGGCAGATCAGCCTGCTGGTGAACTTTGCCGCTGATCGACAGGACGCTCGGTTGACCTACCAGCGAGTCAGCAGCGTGGCCAGACAATTCCTGGGTATCAAGGTGCTCGATGCGGGTTATGTGCTGAGCGATCCAAAGGTTCGCGAGGCAATTCGTCTGCGTCAGCCTTTCGTGCTGGCGTACCCCAAATGCCCAGCGGCCAGATGCTTGTCCGCATTGGCAATGCGTTTGTCCAGCGGAGCAAGCTTAACCGAGCGAAAAGAAGGTTTTTTCAAGCGTGTTGCTAATTGGCTTGGGTAGAAGGACTTGCATAACGGCTGAAGACGTTGCCAATAGCAAATATACGAGAAAAAGTGATAATTTAGGTTGACTAGATAAGATAGATAATATAAAAAGCCTAGGAAGTAGTCGTTCGCTGCACAGGATTTGTTCAAGGCTTCGCGGTTTGCCACGATGATGATTCAAGGCCGGTTGCATGATTGCTGCCGGGCGTCGTGCTGGCCGAAGCCGGGCAGACAGCGAAAGGAGAAATGATGAAGCTCTCGCAAACGAAAGCATCGCCGGAGCAGGTGAACCAATGGTGGAAGCAGTTTTCCCTGAATCGGGACGAAGAGGCCCGCAATCGCTTGCTGGAGAATTACCTGCCAATTGTGAAGTACTCAGCCGAGCGCCTTCACACGAAGCTGCCCGACGAAGTGGATGTTGACGACCTGATGTCGGCGGGCATCTTCGGCCTGATGGACGCTGTAAATGCCTTCGATCCCAGCCGCGGCGTGAAGTTCGAGACGTACTGCGCGCCGCGCATCCGTGGGGCGATCCTGGATGAACTGCGCAGCATGGACTGGGTTCCGAGGCTGGTCCGCAGCAGGGCCCATAAACTTGGCGAGGCCATGCACATGCTCGAGGCGCAGCTCGGCCGCAAGCCCAACGACAAAGAGCTGGCCAAGGAAATGAACCTGCCGATGAAGGAGTTCCACAAGCTGCGGAAGGACGCTCACGCCACCGGCCTGGTGTCGCTCAACCGCAAGTTTTTCGAGACCGATTCGCACAAGGACGTGCGCGAGATCGACATCCTGGAGGACAAGAAGGGCGAAGAACCGTTCCGGGTTGCGGAGCGAAAGGACATTAAGGAACTAGAAACGCGCGGGGTGAACAGGGACGAACGGCTGATCATAAACATGTAATATTTAGAAGATAAGAAGACTAAGGAAATCATAGAAACACTGGATCTCTCGGAAAGCCGCCGCAGGAAAATGCACTAA
>CAYQJH010000035.1:0-26076 GCA_964417755.1 uncultured Planctomycetaceae bacterium | reverse complement strand
GACTCTCTTGGCGTAGACGATGCCAAGCAGGTGATCCAAATCGCCCTCGTAGACGGGCAGGCGGCGCAGGCCCGAACTCCGCAACTTCGCCGCCGCCTCGGAGACAGGTGCGTTTACCTCGCATGCAATCATGTCCACGCGCGGCACCATGATATCGCGGGCACGCAGATCAGTAAGCTCCACGATCTCCTGGAGCAAGGCATTGGCCTGAAGGTTCAGCAGGCCGCGCTTGGCGGAAAGCTCCAGCAGGGCGGACAGCTCCTCAGCGGTGATATCGCCGGCGATTGTCTGCTGCGGCGAGACGATCCGCGTCAGCGGGCGGACGAACACGTGATCCATTACCCACAGCAGCGGGCGAAAGAGTTTGCTCAGCAGCAGCAGGGAGCTTGCCGCCAGCGGCGCCAGCCGCATCGCCATCGGCAAGGCAAGGCTCTTGGGTGCAATTTCCGCCAGCAGGATGAGCGCCACAAGCGGCAGGAGCGAAATGATGGCCGACTGCCATGCAGCCAGCCCAAGTTCTTCAAGGCTCAGCACGAGCATTGCCGAGGCGGCTGCGTAACCGGTATTGACGAGAAGGTTGCCAAGCAGGATCGTGTTGAGGGTGGTTCTGGGATGGCTGAGCAGGCGGACAGCCAGTTTCTCCAGACGGCCGCCATGCGAAAGCTGATAGACCTCGCTGCGCGAGAGGCTGAACAGGGCGGTCTCAGATGCGCTGAAAAGTGCGCTGACCATTAGCAGAAGCGGCAACGAGATCAGCTCGGGTGCATGGGCGGCGGTGTATTGGCCCCAGGTCATGCTCGTCGCCTCATACCCATCGGCCGGAAGATGGCATTACGTTGTCATGGCCGGGCACAATGATGTCGGCTACCTCCAGCAGGTCCTGGAGCGACTCCAGGGCCAACTCGCGATTTGCGCAGCCTTCCCATATCTGTCCATGCATCACATGCTCGCCGGTCAGCGCGGCGTCTCCGGCGATGATGATGGAGGTCGTCGCGGGCGTCAGCAGCAGGCCGGCCGACCCAGCCGATGGCCCGGCTAGTGGATACAAATGAACCTGCGGCGTGAACTTGTCGGGGGCCGGCTTGAAACGCTGGAGGAGTTCCAGTTCCGCCTCGGCTGTGCGAGCGTCTTCCGGATTCAGGCGCTCCGCGGAGTCCAGGAGAGTCTTGAGCGTTTCGCCATAGGCCTCAAGCTCGGCCTGGCTGGCCCACCAATTGGCCTCGCCCAGGGCCTCGATGCTGCGGCGGTGCACCGGACGCAGCGTCGTGCAGAAAACGTCCGTAACGCTGTCCAGGCGCCGGCCGGTGCGCTCGAAGAACCTTGCCTCCAGCGCCACGGCCGGCAGAGACGGGTCTACCAGGATGCGCTTCGAACCATCGCAGACGAGCGTGGTGGTCGCGTGGGCGGTGCGGAGCGGGGCAGTCTCGCCCCAAAAATGATTGTGCGAAAGCGTGCCGATACTGATAACCGCATACTCGACGGACATTTGGATAACCTTTCCGCTGAAAGACTACTGACAATCATAGGGAATTCAAGTGCTGCAAGTGAAGATCGGTTTCTTTTGCCGGGGGGCTGATTGTTAAAATACGGTCTGTGTAGAAATCTCCGTTGCTTCTCCTTGACCATCGAGACTGGAGGAAATCTGTAATGAGTGCGCAAGCCAACAACTCGACTGAGTCCGAAGCTCGCCCGCCGCTGCTTGAAGACCTGGAAAGCCGCCAAATGCTTAGCGGTTTCGCAAACGGCATGGATGCCGATGGCGATCTGTACACCATCACCCTGAAAGGGCCCGGCAGCCTGGCGGTCGATGCCGGCAGCGTTCCTGGAGTCATTGAAAGCATTCAACTGACCGGCACCACGGCACGCAGTTCTCTAACCATAAAGGTAACTCGCAAGGGCGATGGCGACGGCCTGCTGAGCGTCGGGAGCATCTCGACGACCGACGCGGCGTCGAGCCTGAAATCGCTTTCAGCCGCCGGGGTCGACTTGCTGGGCAATGCATCGGGAATCGGCCTGGCCATCGAGGGCGGCCTGTCGTCGCTGAAGCTGCACGACCTGGCCAACGGCGCCGATGTGCAGATCGGCACGCCTGGTGTATATGATCCGACGTTGAAAGCGATCACGGTATCTCTGCATGCGGTGGGCTTTGATTCCAGCCTGTTCTTCAGCAGTGCAATCGGAACCCTGACGGCTGTTGATTTCGCCCAAAGCACGCTGCTGGACGCCGCAGCTATCAAGACACTCAAGGTCAGTGAGCATTTCCAGGGCAGTCTGAACATTGCCGGCAACTTGGGCACCGCGACGATTGGCGGCTGGATCGGCGAAAACTGGACGGTAGGCGGTAATGGGGGCACGATCAAGTTTGGCGCGTCCTCCGTGGATTGGAACGCCTCGTTCGGCGGCGACATCAAATCGCTGACGGCCAAATCGACGATGTCCTTTACCACGTTCACCGCCGACAGCGTCCAGAGCGTCAAGGCCATAGACATGACGGCCGGCACGATGATCCTCAGCGGGGCAGCGTCCGACAAGAAGTTGACATTAGGCAAGCTGGCCGTGACGAACTGGATGGACGCGGTTACGGTGCGGGCGGCGGGCAACGTTGGCAGTGTTACCGCCGGCGGCATGAACGCCAGCAATGTCTTTGCGGGTGTCGAGGCGGATATTGACGGCCTGCTGAGCGATCTGTCTGCCGCCCAGACGTACCTTGGCAACACGGATTTCCGCATCGCCAAGGTCGTGATCAACGGCGCCGTCGACCCGCTGGATCCAACCAATCGTAATTCGATGATCGACTCGAACATCATCGCCGGCGAGATCGCCTATGCCAAGCTCCGCGGCGTGGAGCTGGACAACGCCGATGAACCGTTTGGCCTGGCGGCAAGGACGTTTGCCGGGCCGGTGATAGTGCAACAGCCTGTCGGCCCAAGCTACAGGACTTACACGACCTATACGATGGGCAAGAACTGGATGCTCGCCTCGCCGAACGATTTCGAAGTGGTCCGGCTGGTTTGAATGATCTTTGATCGTTTTTGCCTGAGCTAATGGGTGCCGTGGCTAATGGGTGCCGTGGTTTGCGGAGCGAAGCGGAGCAACCACGCCCCTCGAACAAGCGTGGTTGCTTCGTCCCTTCGGGACTTCGCAAACCACGGCACCCATTGACTTGTCACAGAGCCTAGTTTCGGCTACGGCGCCTCAGGAGCGGCAGGCCCGCCAGCAGCAGGGCCATTGTCGCCGGCTCGGGGGCAGGATTCTGCGGCTGATAGTCCAACTTGGACGTGAAGACTTCCGGTGTATTGGCATAGCTGCCGGTGCCCTTCTTGGTTCGGCTCAGCACCGACCCGACGGAGACATCGAGGTACAGGCCTTGGGCGGCATTGATGTTGTCGATGTCCTCCTGCGTCAGGCCCAGGTCGGCAGCTAGATCGATGACGTACCTGGCTGTTACCTTGTTGGTGACGGTTCCGGGGCTATCGCGAAATTCGCGGTAGTTCGTCTCATCCAGTGTCAGGGTAACGTCCTCGCCTTCGGGACGGTGATAGACCAGTGTCAGAATTTCGCGGAGAACGCCGCCGGAGATGAACTGGGGCAGGAAGTCCATGTCGGTGAACACGAAGCTGATCTTGGCTGTGTCCATGTCCATCGGCTCATCTATGGAGAAATTCACGCCGAAGTCGACGTAGCCCGTGCTGCTCTGGCCCTTCTTGAGGCGGATAGTCTCCTTCTGCAGGCCTACGAACTTCTTCTTGGCGAACTGGTCGCCGAGGTCTCCGCTGCTGGTTTCGCGCTGGGGGATGAATATCTGACCCTTGTGGGAGACCAGTAGCGGATTTACGCCCAGTGAAAGGGCAGCCGAGGCTGGGGATGCTAATAGAGCGAGCGCAAAGATGACAGCAACACAAGCCACTGAGCGATGCATGGCTTCCTCCTGCCGCGCAGACACCGAGATTGAGCAAAGATGATAAGCGCGGCCTCTGAAATTGAGCAACGAGCATGAAACAAGCGACGGCCCCGAAGCAAGGCACCTCCATGCCAGGTCAATCAAGCGGTTGCAGCGGGACTACATCGCTACTGAGCAATGTAAGCAAGGGTATTGTCCCACACATTGTCATTTTGTCAAGGGCTTTTTCGGGATGATTTGCTTACTTCAGCTTCTTCAGATCATCGCGGGTGAAGCGGAAGCCCTCGGGCGTGACCACCCCCTGGCCGATTCGAACGTCAAACCACGGGAAGATGCCCGTGTCGGCCGGGCGGAAATTCTTGCTGACATACAGGTCTTGTGCGGGCGTGGAACCCTGAACCAGCAGGAAGGCCTTCGCGCCGTTCGACCGCCTCTCGATCATGTCCACGACGATGGAGCAGCGGGCTGGATTGCCGGGCGAGATGAAGATGTTGCCAATGGACAGGTTCTTCATCAGCGGGCCTTTTTCCAATTCCTTCATATATGTGCGGGCATCGCAGTGTGCAAAGACCATATCCAGGTATGCCCGGAAATTCGCGTACGAATAGTCCTTGCGGAGATTCCGGTTCGCTCGCGTCCAGGTCAGCTTGCCATCGTCGCCCAGAACCGGCCGGCCGTCTTCGCCGATGACCGGCTTGATGCCCTGCGCCCATTTGACGAACTCGACGGGCTGGCCATTGGGAAAGTTGAAGTAGATCGCAAGCATCCGCTTCTTGTGGTAAAGGTACTCCGCCCGCAGCCGCATGATCGCCTGGACAGATTGCTGGTGCGGGCCTATGGCGTCCATATCCAGCACGGCAATGTGCCCAGCCTGCAGCGACGCGGGCTTGCCGTCGAAGCCGCTCACAGCTGCGCCGGGATTCTTCAGCGGCAGATGACGCAGCCAGTGGGCAAAGCCGTCGGGATCGACCTGTGCGCGCTCGTAGGCCATCGGCACACTGACGCGTGCGGCGATGGTGTTGGCGGGGTCGTATTCGTGATTCAGCCAGGGGTAGGGCGAGGGGAACTCGGTAACGACGCCGTCTTGATCATCGACTGACTGCGTTTGCGGCTTCTGCTTGATGGCGGCGAGGGTCTGGGCATCGACATCGCGCAGGTGGCGCACCACCTTGTAGCCGCCCAGTATGACGGCGGCCAGTATCACCAGCGGCATCAGAAATTGCCACAGCGCCTTAATCATGTCCACATCCTCCCTGACGTGGTGCGGGCATTATATGCAATTCCAGAGAGCAATGGAATTCTCTGTGCGATTTTCGAGGAACGACGAATGACGAAACCAGAATGACGAACCAATGACGAAGCGCAAATGACGAACAGGTTCATCATGCACGCAGCAGGATCAACGTGCTCTGCCGCCGTTACGAGTTAACGAGTCAACAAGTCAACCAGTTAACGCTGTTGCCGTTGCGCCGTTGCCTCACCTCACCGTCAGGAAGTACTCCATCAGCTCATGGCCGTGCGATATCTTCAGGTCGCTGTTGGCGGCGGTGGTCTCGGTGAAGGGCTCGTGGATGACGCCGGCCATCCGCAGGCCTGCTATCGCGAATGGCACAGGCTCGGCTGTGTGCGTGCGGACGCTGCATGGCGTGGGGTGATCAGGCAGGACGAGCATGCGCCACTGGTCGCCTTCCTGCTTCAGCCGCTTCAGCAGCGGGCCGACGATGTGCTCGTCGATCTGCTCCAGGGCCTGAACCTTGCCGGCAGCGTCGGCGTTATGGCCGGCCTCGTCGGTGGCCTCAACATGCACCAGCACCAGGTCCACGTCATTCAGCGCGTCGATGGCGGCCTGCCCCTTGCCGGCGTAATCGGTGTCGAGATATCCCGTCGCGCCGCTGACCTCGATGATCGGCCAGCCGATGAGCTTGCCCAGGCCGCGAACCAAATCCACTGCCGTGATCGCCGCCCCTCTTACCGAGAAGCGTTCGATGAACGACGGCAACTGCGGCATCTTGCCCTGCCCCCACAGCCAGATGCGGTTGGCAGGGTTCTCGCCCAGGTCGCGGCGGACGTTGTTGATGTCATGGTTTTCGAGCAAATCCCGGCTGCGGTCGATCAGCGTCCGCAAGAGGTCGGCGGCATGGCCGGTCGGCAGGTAGCTGGCTACGGGTTTGCCGAGGATATCGTGCGGCGGCACGGTCGAGACATCGCAGTTGGCGCGGAACGTCATCAGGTGGCGATAACTGATCCCGCGGTAAAAGTGCACGTGCGGGCCGCCGAGCGTGCGGTTGAGGTCGTCAATGATCTTGCCGGCCTCCTCGGTAGTGATGTGCCCGGCGGAATAATCCTCCATCACGCCATCGACGATGGTGACCAGGTTGCACCGGAAGATCCATTCCTCCTTCGAGACCTTCAGGCCTTGGGCAGCTGCCTCCAGCGGCGCTCGCCCGCTGTAATACTGCCGCGGGTCGTAGCCCAGCACCGAGAGGATGGCAACGTCGCTGCCGGGGGCCATGCCCTGCGGAATGTTGCGGACCATGCCGCACTTGCCGTTGGCGGCGATCCAGTCCATGTTGGGCGTGGCGGCTGCCTCCAGCGGCGTCTTTCCGCCAAGCTCGTCGATAGGCAGATCGGCAGCCCCGTCGGGAATTACGATGGCATATTTCATGGCGGCACCTTCTTGTAGAAACGGCGAAACGACAAAAGGCGTTAACTCGTTAACTTGTTGACTCGTGGCTTACGCCATTAGCCAGAGCCATCTTAGATGCTGCAAGGGGACATTAAACTAGCGACAGCACGAGTTAACGAATTCACGAGTTAACGCCGTTGCCGCTGACGCCGTTAGATTTCCTCCGCGTGCTCATCCACTATCCCAATGCACACGCTCTTTCCCTTGATGACGTCCAGTGCATCGACTTCATCCAGGGCCTTGCGAATGCTGCCTTCGTTGGCGCGGTGCGTGGTGATGATGACGGGCACGCCTTCCTGGGCGTCGCCTTGTTCCTCGTGCTGGAGCACGCTGCTGATGCTGATGCCGCAGCGGCCGAGGATGGTCGTTACCTGCCCCAGCACGCCCGGCCGGTCCAGGGCCATCATCCGCAGGTAGTATCGACTTTGAATGTCCTGGGCGGGCAACTGGCGGGCCGAGGGCGAAATGTCCGGCCAGACTCTTAGCTGCGTGAATGCTCGCTGCGACGAGCCGGTTGCAACGCTGGCCAGGTCGGCGACGATGGCGGAGGCTGTCGGCATCGCGCCGGCGCCGCGGCCATAGTACATCGTGTGGCCGGTGGCATGGCCGTAGACGCTGACGGCGTTGAACGGCCCGCTTACCCAGGCCAGCGGATGGGCCTTGGAGATAAACACCGGGCGGACGCGCAGGCTCAGACCCTCGCCGCATGATGCCTCCGCGGCGGCAGGGTTTTGTGGTGCACGCGTCCTCGCCTGCAGAGCCTGATCTTGCCCAGGTTGTGCAGGCCAGACGCCCGCACCACAAGTCGGCATCATGCGGCGGCGCTGGGCGATGGCCAGCAGCTTGACCACGTAGCCCAGTTCGCCGCCCCAGCGGACGTCCATCAATTGCAGCGAGTCTATGCCGGAAACAGGAATAGACTCGAAGTCAATCTTGGCGCCGAACGCCAGCGATGCGAGGATCGTCAGCTTGTGGGCTGAATCAATGCCCGCGACATCGAGCGTCGGGTCGGCCTCGGCCAGGCCCGCCGCCTGCGCCTCAGCAAGTGCGGCTGCGTAGCTCTTGCCGCCCTGCGTCATCGAGGTCAGGATATAGTTGCACGTGCCATTGACGATGCCATAGAGCGCATCGATGCGGTTGGCGATCAGGCCATCGTACAGCGCGCGGATGATCGGAATCCCGCCGGCGCAACTTGCCTCAAAGGCGATAACCCGCCCAGCCGCTCGCGCCTGCGACCACAACTCCAGGCCATGATGGGCCAGCAGGGCCTTGTTGGCCGTCACAACGTGCTTGCCGGCTGAGAGGGATCGGGCGATGACATCGCGGGCGAATTTCGTCCCGCCCACAAGCTCGACCACCACGTCAACATCCTTGTCAGCCAGGGCGGTCGAAAGATCGGTACGAAAAAGCCGCTCATCGAGGCCAAGTCTGCGGGCATGATCGAAATTGATATCGACTATGTGCCGCAGGCTGATGTCGGCGGCCATTCGCGAGCGAAGAATGTCCCGGTCGCGACAAAGCAAAGTCGCCACGCCGCCGCCGACAGTCCCACAGCCTACCAAGGCCACGCCTAGTTTGGAATTTTCTGACATGCCCAAAATGTAAATTGCATGGGGAAGAAAAGCAATGAAGTTGCGGTGTGCCGTGGTTTGCGGATTGGGCATCGTGGTTTGCGGATTGGGCATCGTGGTTTGCGGATTGGGTGCCGTGGTTTGCGAAGCCGTAGGCGTAGCAACCACGTCTTCGATTGCATAGCGGAAAAAACGCGCGGACGAGACGTCCGCGGTACACGCGGGCGGGACGCCCGCGCCACGCCACGCCCACGCCCGCCGCGCCACTTCGCGCTATGCAACTTAGGCATTCTGCCGGCCGCTATGTTCGATTGACCCATTTTCTGTGCGCTAATCGGTCCTCTTGCCGGACGCGCAGAACAGTGTCGTGAAAAAAAGTCTTTTCCTGCCGGGCCAAGGAGTTATGGCGTCAGCCCGTTTTGTTTGACCCGCTTCGCGCGCACAAACGGGGGCGCGACGTGTAAATGGGGCGCCGCACGTGCAGCCTTCAGGCCGGCTGACCTCGTGCCGGATGACCATCCGCGCCCCGGCAAGCAATAGTGCCTTATTCGCAACGATTGACAAAACACAGGCCCGAATTGAACAGAATCGAACAGAACCGAACAGTACTCAACAGGCGTTCTAGACGTAAATGGCTGATGAAACAGGATATGTGGATTTCGTGCTGGTGGTTGCAACGCGCGGGCGGCGGCCTGTTGGCCTTCTCCCAGGAGTTCAAGGGCATGGCCTTGCGCAGGAAATCCTCTTCGCCAACAAAAACCCTCAGACAGTCGTATAGGCTGCCGCCATACAATGTCTGTTATGACCTGAATGCTCGGTGTTCGCAGGTGAAGGAGACTTCCATGACTGTCCGCTTGATTACCCTTATTCTGATATCCGCAACCGCCGCCGGTCTTTGCCGGGCTCAGGCCACCGCCACCGCCCCGGCCACTTCAGCCGCGATCTCCACCAAGCCCACCGCGGTTGATGAAGCCATCAAGCCTATCATGGCTGTCTTCGCGACGCGTCCGACTTCGAATGAGCAGGCCATCTCAGTCATGAGAGACGTGCTCAAGCAGGGCGGCGAGCTTGAGAAGAAGTTCGCCGACGCGCCTGATGTTTACAAGATCGAGTTGCCCATGCTGCAGGCGGCGGCCTTTCTGGCCAACAGGGCCAACGATGAGGACGCCCGCAAACAGGTCCAGCCGCTGGCGGACAAGATCCTCAAGTCCAGCGCGCCGGCTGAGGAGAAACTCAAGGCTGACTACTTCGCCATCATGCTGAAGTTCCAGGGCAATTCAGCCGGGGCTGGAACTTCATCGCAAGAGCGCACCAGGTTGCTGGATGATCTGATTGCTCGCTACGAGAACACGCCGGCTGCCCCCAACGCAGCCATCATGGCGGTGGTGGTCGTTGTGCAGTCAGGTGCCGCAGATCTTCAAGATCGCTATGTTGAACTGTTGCGGAAGAAGTATCCTGAGGAAGGCAAAGCCATCCTGAAACTGCTAGGCGGCGGGAACGAGGTCGGCCGGCCTTTCCAGGCTGAGCTGACCAAGCTAGACGGCAGCAAGATTAGATTGCCCGACGATTTCAAGGGCAAGGCAGCGGTGATCTACTTCTGGGCCAGTTGGTGTCCAGCCTGCCGCGCGTCGATGCCTGATATGAAGAAGACCTATGAGCAATACAAGGACAGGAACATTGTATTCGTCGGCGTCAGCCTCGACCGGCCGAACCAGGCTGAGCAGGTGAAGCAATTCGTCAAAGACAACGGCATGGAATGGATTCAGACGTACAGCGGCCAGGCCTGGGATGATCCGACAGCAAAGGCCTATGATATCGACGCCATTCCGACTATCCTCGTGCTGGGCAAGGACGGCAAGGTGTTCAAGAAGGTTATGGAACTGGGCGCACTGGCGCCGGCGCTGAATGAGGCTCTTGCTTCTGAGCCCGCTCAGAGTGCCCCGGCCCACTCGGGCGGCAAATGACAGGAACATGAGTGAGAATGGGGCTATGAGATTAGTAACGGCTGCGATGCTGTGTGCTGCAACAACATTGTTTTTCGCCGGCTGCACTGCGGCGCCAACAACAGGCACGTCAGCGGGGAACCAATCGCCGACAAGCAGTCCTGCATCCCGGCCGCAAGAAGGCAATGAGCTGTTTGAATTGCAGGCCCAGGTGAGGTTGCTGGAATTGGAGAAGGCCGAGCTGCTGCAGCGGGAGGAGAATCTCTCGGAGCGATTGCGGCAGGTGAGCCTTGCGAATGAACAATTTGCCAAGGAACTTAAGGACCTTTCCCAGGCTGCCAAGGATCGCGACTACTACAAGGCCCGTGTCCAGCGCCTGACGGCGGATAATGACAAATTGAGCAAGCAGATGGAGGAGCTCAAACGGAAGGTCGAGCCGGGAAGCAGCACACACCCGGCAACATCGGCCCGGCAAGAATAACATCGTTCGATTCGTGTCAACTAGTGTAATTCGAGGCCGAAGGCCTTTGCCTGCCGGAAAGCAGGTGGGCCATCGCCAGAATCGCCAGTGCGGGGGCAATCGCCAACGCGGCAATGCCCGCGTTAATACTGTGAGTTTGCTCGGCAACCAGGCCGATCATGATTGGCGCAACCACGCCGCCGAAATTGCCCAGGGCTGACAGCGCCGAGAACATAGACGCCCCGGCCTGCGGATATTTATCGCCCGCGCAGGCGATGACCGTCGGCCAGAGGCACGAGACGCCCAGGCCTACCAGAGAGAGCGTTATGATTGTGACCAGCGAGTCGCTCGATATCGCCGCTGCCAGCAGTGCCACCACGCAGGTGGCCGCTCCGGCAATGAACACCAGCCTGGCGCCCAGGCGGTGCACTACGGCTGTCGCGCCCAGTCGGCCGGCCGCCATCGTCGCGCCGAAGAGCATCAGGCCCATCGCGCCGCGGGCGCTGCTGCCGGCAATTGTCTCGACGTACTTGGGCAGCCAGCTTGCCGGGCCAAGTTCGGTCGCGCCGGCCAGGAAGATCGACGCCAGCAGCAGGAGGAAGACGCTCTTTCGAAAGAGTTCTCGCGTCTTCAATCGCATTGGGCCCTGGTGCGATTGGCCTGGCAGCGGCAGCAGGGCCATCGCCAGGCCATACGGCAGGGCCAGCACCGCCAGCGCTTGCAGCGATGCCGGCCAGGTGAGGCCAAGGCCCCTCAGCCAGAGGATGATCGCGATGGTGACAATCAGCCCGATGGGATAGAAGGCGTGCAGGAGGTTGGCCGTCCGTATGCGGCGCTGCGGATAGAGCAGGCAAACCAGCGGCGTCAGCAATGCGTCGCTCATGCCCGCACCGACTCCGAGAATGAAGCCGCCCGCCCAAACTGTCGCCTGCGCTGAGGCCAACGAGATGGCTGCCAAACCGCCGGCTGTGAACAGGGCGCTGGTCGAGAGGATGGCGCGAAAGCCTATGCGGTCGGCCAGTGGGCCCGCCGCCAGCACCGCCAGGGACAGGCCCCAGAATGACGCGCTGAGGAATATTCCTTCCTCCGTGGGCGTCATGTGCAGTTGCTGGGAGATGGCTGGCATGCAGACGGCCGGGGCAGCCATGGCAAAGGCAACCTGGGCCATGCCCATGCACGAGGCGGCGAGGATCAATCGTCGTGATACTGATTGCATCTACCGAAAGTAGCGGCATGCCAGAGCGTCAGGCAAGAGAAAACCAGGCGGCGATGTAAGGCCTCAGTTACAGGGGGCGATTGTGGTGCAGGCGTCCTCGCCTGCAGATCCTGACAATGCCAAGGGCGTGCAGGCGAGACGCCCGCACCACAAAACGGCAACGACTCTTCCGTATTTGCCCCCTGTAACTGAGGCCTTACGCGGCGATCAGTCATCGTCGCCTTCGCCTCGCTCTCCTACGATCACCCGCGTGCCGACGCCAAAGCCGAAGGGCCAGAGGTTGCCATAGTACGGATTGTTGCCCGGCAGGGGTTGGGCCACAACGGACGGCTGATTCTGCGGGGCGCGAGAAGGAGGCGGAACATAGGAGTAAGCCGGCTGGCCCACCCGTGGCGGCAGCGGCGCGGCTCGGGAAATGGTCATGTCGCCCAGCCTGGCTGCTGTCTGCTTCCTCATGTCGGCGGTGGCCCTGTTGTAGGCGTCGGTAAAGGCGGTCTTCTTGGCGAGTCTCAGGTTGAGATCATCGATTGATTTCTTCAGTACCGGGCTGATGCTTGGACGCGGCGAGCGTGCATCGTATGAACCAATGATGTTGCCGGCCATTCGCAGGACGAATGCGTTGTCGCCAGCCTGCTCCACGGCGGCGGCCGCCCCGGCGAGGGCTTGCGAAATATCGCCGGAGCGAAGCAAGTCATCGGCCATTATTGCCATCGCCACGCCGTTGGTAGGCTCCATGCTCAGCAGCTTGCGGGCCTGCGAGCCGGCCAATTCCGGCATGCCCAGATCGGCCATCTTGCCCACATATGCTTGCAGGAGCTCTCGACTATCGGGATTGGCGGCGATGCCGCGTGAGTAAGCTTCGACGATGCCTGACGGGTCGGATGAAGCGCGTATGGTTGCGATGATCTTGCTTAGATCATTTGAGGCGTTCGTGTTTGCCGCAGCTGGCGCGGTGCTGGCAGGTTGGGTGGCTGCCGGCGCCGTGGCTGCCGCCTGTGCGAGCAGGCCCCTGTTGGGCCAAAGGAGAACCACTGCAAGCAGGGCATAGCCAATGTGCATAGACGCCCTATTGAACATGGCCCACCTCGATTCTCTAACTAATCATAGCGCATCTTGTGGCGCAGGCGCTCGCCTGCACATCCTTGGCAGGATTGCAGTCGGGACGCCTGCACCACAAGAGACAGCCAAAGCGGCGTCCTGGCCGCCGCTCCAAAGCACAGCGGCCTCTTCAGTCAAACAAGAGCGGACGCGCGATCCGTGTCATCGTCGTCTTCGTCTGGCCATTGTCCAGGCCCAGGCCGTGGTCCACAGCGCTATGGTGGCTGGCTCGGGCACGTTGGCAGGACCTTGCCATGTCCAGGTTTCGATCGTGCTTGCTGAGGATTGATCCGGATTGAAGATCTCGTTTCCCTGACTGTCGCCCACGTAGACCCTGTACGTGGCTGAGAACAGCAGGCCGGGGCTGGTCAGGTATTGCGAGGAGACAGCATATGTATTGTGATCCATCAAGTAGTCCCATTGCCATTTCGTGGAGCTGCCGGCTGTGCCGAAGATACCTGAGTATCCGTTGTCAGCCGGCTCGATGATGGGAACACCGGCGGCATCCAGCAGGCCTGCGTCGCTGGTGGTGCCGCTGAATTTCACGCCGTACTTGCCGACGGCAAGGTACGATTCCAGCCCGGGCGACTTGGAGAGACATTCGACCCAGATGCTGGCGCCGTCTCCATATGCTTCTTCTATGTCGGCTTTAATCGCTCCGCCTGGGTTCCAGCCTATCCGCCTGCTGAAGGCTGTTCCATTCAGGACGCTCCAGGGCTTGGTCGGATCGAAGCTGCCGAAGGTCGTCGCGTCATTGTTCGGCCGGGCGTAGCCGGTCGCGCCAGAGGTAACAGAGAGGTTCAGATATGTGTCGATAGCCAGGACGGCATACACGCCGGCACCCATCTTGGTCGACTGGTCAACCATCTCGATTCTGCGCGTCGTCGTGTTATAGGTCAGGTCCAGCATACTCATGGGGCTCCACGATGGCGGCGAGGAATAGACAACGGCGCCAGCCTGAACCGACAAGCCCAGGATCGTGAGCACTCCTATCGCTATGAAATGCAGTTTGGTATTCATGTCTATAATTCTCCTCTTTGTACTCAGACAGTTGTTTCAAATGAGCCTATCCGTGCCGAGGGCGTCTGGCCCGCGTGTACCGAGGGCATTGCTACTCTGCGAAGTAGCTCGCTACGTAGCACGAGCTTGCCCGAGACACATGCATCGCTATTTCCGCCGCCTTGCCAGCATGCCCGCCAACCCGGCCAGCAAGAGCACGCACGTCGCCGGTTCGGGAACGTCCGCCGGGCCGATCCATGACCAGGTGAGATTCAGGCTGCCGAAACGCGGGGTGACCTGGTCGACCTGCATCACCTCGTTGCCGGCTGCGTCGCCGATGTACAGCTTGTAGTCAGCCGTAAAGAGTTGGTTTGGAGAAGTGATGTCGGCTAAGTCTACTGCGTAGGCGTTATGATCCATGAAGCCGTCCCACTTCCACTTGGTCGAAGAGCCGTCTGTCCCGAAGATGGGTGTGTAGGGACCGTTGGGGTTGTCAGCCTCCGCAACGAAGTACGT
Source organism: uncultured Planctomycetaceae bacterium (assembly GCA_964417755.1). Lineage (GTDB taxonomy): Bacteria > Planctomycetota > Phycisphaerae > SM23-33 > SM23-33 > CAYQJH01. Next base: position 11,686 of record CAYQJH010000035.1, on the reverse strand, counting down.
CTTGAGCTGCTGCGAGCCGCCGACCTTCTCAATCCACAGGAAATTGCCGTCAAGAGTGGTCCTGTGGGAAGAGTGGAAGTCATTTTGGATGTTGTCGTACCAGCCCAATTGCCGGTTGAAGGCCGTCCCATTAAGGACGGACCACGGCTGCGAGGGATCAAAGGTGGTCTTGTCGCCGTTGGCTGGGGCTGCCCTGAGAACGGGGCCAACGGTAAAGTTGTACGAAACAGGTTCCCATCCCACCTTGATGCCGTCGAACGTGATATTCACCATGACCATCGACGACCAGGACGGCGGGTTGTAATACCCACTAGACGAGTTGAACGACAGCGGCGGCGCTATCGGATTCGATGGTGTTGCCGCAGCTGTCGCAGCCAGTCCGAAGACCAGTAGAGATACAGGAATGATGATTCGCTTCGATACGTTCATAATTTATGTCCTTCAAATCTGTGTTGTGTTTCAGGTTGAGAATCATTAAGGAGCCACGTTGGGGTCGAAATTGTTGATCTTGTTGGGCGGATCGAATTGGCTTTTGAATTCAGCCGGTACTGCGTGTGTGTCGCAGAAGATGTAGTTGGACGTCCTGGTGTGGCGCGTCTTGGCGACGCTGGCGTTGCTGCCATCGTCCAGCCACTCGTCGACCATGAAATGGTCGCTCATCTGGTTGGCATCGATCTCGCCAAATAGAATCGTGCTGGCGGTCTTGCGGATGCTGTCTAAGCGCGAGTAGTCGCCGTACTTGGGGTCCCAGTTGCTGTTGTACTCGAAGAGGACGTTCTTGCCGTAGCTCCAGTGGCCCAGGTAGAGTTGGCTGGGATCGTACTTCCAGTTCTCCGTGATCTTGGCGATGTCGTTCGGGCAACGATACAGGCCGTCGAACAAGCCCTTGAATATCACGTCGGCATCAGGATCGTGCCGGCTGAACGACCGTCTGGAAGAATCCTGGTATTGGACAAGGGCTTCGCCCCATGGCAGCACCTTGAAGGGCTCCATTGGCGGCCCCATCAAGGCCGTCATCGACGAGCGGGGCAGATAGCCGTTGTTATCCTCGGCGTACAGCACCACGCTTATTGAAATTGCCCTCAGGTTGGCCAGACATTTCACCTGCCTTGCCAGGTTCCTGGCCGCTGCCAGCGAAGGCACAAGTATGCTCAGCAGCAGGGCAATGATCGAAATAACCACCAGCAATTCGATCAAAGTGAAAGCTTTGCGAACCATGCTCACTTCTCCTTCTAAAGCCCGTGCCAGACCAGTGGCACCGTCGGCCAGGGCTTGGGCAGCCAGGCGACTACTCGTCGGAGCACGCGTTCGATGCCGGCAAGACTCTTCCGGCGGCTCCGGTTATAGAGCACTACCTTGGCTCGCGGAGGCGGGGGGTCGAGGCAGAAGTGGCAACTGGCTGGAACAAGCTCGTGCGGGATCGCTTCGGTGCAAACAAACCGCTCCTCCCGCTTGAGAACCGCTTGAGTGCTGCTTTGCCACGTCTGGTCTTCAAATGCCAGCCAAACCTTCTGGCCAGTGCAGGATGCGCTGCGCCATTCCAGCCTCAGCGGAACCTGGGCTGCCTCCTGGGTGGTGGCGGATTCCGGTGCGGACAAGCTTGCCGCTGCCTCTGTGGCGCAGCAGCAACCATCGCAGCACGAGTCATCACCCGCGCAGCAGGCACAGTGAACACCGCCGCAGCCGCCTCGAGCTATCCCGCCGGCTGCCGAAGTGCCAGCATGCGCAGAAGACTTGCCGTGAATCACCAGCGTCATGCCGGTGGACGCCAGCAAGACCGCCGCCGCCAAAAGACAAATCAAGAGCCGAGATATAAGTCGCTTGCGCAAATTGAGCCTCGAGTTGATGAGCATTCAAGCGTAGGCGGCGGCAAGAATGTCATCAAACGAGGCGGATGTTCTTCATGGCTAATTCAGGACATCCCCTAAAGCTCAGTGCGTACCGCACGCAGCCTGGAGTAGGCATTCAGGAGAATAGTGAAATGGTGGAACGGCTGCGCATGCCTATGGGCGAAAGAAGAACGGCGGCCTGACGGAAGGCCGCCGTTGGAGATAATGCCTGATTATGAAGAGGATTGAAGCTGTTACTTCGGCATGACTTCGCTGAGTTTGGCGTCTTTATCGCTGTCGCTGAGCTTATCCCAGGCCACCAGGCAGTCACCGCAACAGAAGCCGATGGTCTTGCCCTTGTGCTGACGGGTGAGCCTTTCGGCGGCCTGCTTCATGCCCATGCCCATGATTGGGCACTTGACGTTATCGATCTTGGTCATCTTCTCGGCGGCCGGCGCCGTGGCGTCTTTGAACTTCTTCTCCTTTTCGGAATCTGAAAGCCTGTCCCACGCCGCGGGGCAGTCGCTGCAGCAGAAGCCGATCTTCTTGCCCTTGTATTCGCGTGTGTTGTTTTCCGGCACTTCAGTCACGGCTGCGCCCATGATCGGGCATCGAGCGTTGTCGACCTTGACCATCTTTTGTTCCTTGACGCCGCAGTCCTTGAACTTCGTTTCCTTCTCGGCGTCGCTGAGGCGGTCCCACATCGCCGGGCAATCAGTGCAGCAGAAACCCAGCCGCCTGCCCTTGTGGATGCGGGTCAGGCTTTGGGGGACCTTGTTGACGGCCATCCCCATGATCGGGCACTTGGCGTTGTCCACCGCGACCATTTCGCCCTGGGCCTGCTTAATGGCAGTCTGTGCCTTTGCCACGGCGTCGCTGGCCTTGGCGATTTCCGCGGCGGCAGCCTTGGCGTCGCCGCTGTCGGCGGCCTTCTTGGCGGCATCGAGTGCCTTGGCTGCGTCCGCGAGCATCGCAGCGCTGTCCTGTGGCGGGGCCTTCGGCGCTTCCTTCATTCCGGGCATCTCCTCGGCTGCAAGGATTGAACCTGATGCAATCATTACAGCCAGAAACATCACAGCAGCAGTCAACGTCCAAGTGAGTCTCATTCTGTTCTCCTTTTGAATGGTTAGTTGCAGAGTGCGAGAACGATTGTCTCAGGCCAACATCATTCGAGGTCCAGCATCGAACAATCGGGAAAGTGCTGATTCATTCATAGGGCCTTTGGGCTTCGGTTCGTCGCCTTCAGCGAGCTCACGATCACAACTGGTGTCGAGGCCTTACGTAGCCATAGTAGGCAGCCTGAGATGACATTGCGTCTTGCCTGTATCTTTTCTTCGGTACCGCGGATAGGCCCCTAGAATTTCCTCTGCGGCTGGAATAAGTAAGTAAAGGAGAGTTTTCAATGAGATCATGCGAGCAATCATCCGGGCATCGGGGCAATGGCGCCAGCACGCGCAGAGACTTCCTCACCTCGGCCTTGTCGTTGCCGATGGCGGCTGCCGCCGGGTACCTATATGGGCAGGGCTCTTTTGCGTGGGCCGATGAAGTGCCGCCGACCTCCGGCGACAATCCACTGGCTGAAAAGCTTCATGCCGAATATGCCGAGGAATGCCAGGTCTACTGGCGCTACCTGGGCTACGCAACCAGGGCCAAGGAAGATGGGCACCCGAATCTTGCCAGGCTCTTTCGCGCCGCCGCCGAGGCTGAGCATATTCATGCGGCGGCACTACTGTTCGTGATGGGTGCGGTGCGCGAGACCGGAAAGAACCTCAAGGCCTCCGCCGACTACGAGAAGTTCCTGGCGTCTGAGGTCTTGCCCAAGTCGATCGACAATGCCAGGAAGAAGCAGGACCACGCCGCCGCCAACGTTCTTCAGAAGTTCCTCGACGCCAGCCTGACGCATGAGCAGGCCTTTCGCGAGGGCTTGGCGGCACTGGCCAGTGGAGGCGATATGGGCGACGTGCCCATCAGCATCTGCCCAGTATGCGGAGCTGTCGTGCTTGGAGAGGCAGCAGAGCAATGCAGCGTCTGCCGCACGCCTAAAGCCATGTTCATTGCGGTCAAGTAAAGACAACAGAGCCGGCGCCTGTCCAGATCGATCCGTTTGCCATCTCATGCATGTCTCATTTTCAAGCCCCGCCTTATTAAAGACTTGCCACAGCCATCCGATGTACAGGAGTGAAAGGGTCATTGAGGCCGGCGATGCAACAGGCCTCAAGGGTGCGTTGGATGCAGGCGATTAGAAAAGAAGTCCTGACTACCGGCGATGTTGCTCGTCTGTGCCATGTAGCCCCGCGGACCGTCAGCAAGTGGTTCGACACGGGCAAGCTTCGCGGCTATCGCATCCCCGGCAGCAGAGACCGCCGCATTCCTGCGGCCCACCTGTTGGCCTTCATGCGAGCGCACGGCATCCCTTTGGAAGAACTCGACGGCGGCTCCTGCCGCGTGCTGGTGGTTGCCGCCCAGGAAGGCTCGACCATTACGGCGGCTCTGACGGACAATCCGCGCCTGGACGTCCGCAAAGCCAGCAACGGCTTTGAAGCCGGCGTCCTTGCACAGCAGAGCCATCCGCACGTGATCGTCATCGACGTGCCGGCCGGCCTTGCCCAAGAGGCGGCAGCCATCTGCCGCAATATCAAGAGCAACCCGGAAATTGCGGCGGCGAAGGTGATAGCCGCTTTCGAAGATTGCCCGCAGCATGATCAGGCATGGTTCCTCCAGGGGGGCTTTGATGGCAGCGTGAAGCGGACGGCTGGTGCGGCGGAAATTGTGGAGGCAATTCAAAAGGCGACGAATTTCCTTTCTTGATTCGGTTGAGGGTCATCCCGCTCGGAGGGCGCGGCAATTGCGCTAGGCGGGATGGCGGGCCCCGGCCGATCTGTGCAGCGGACACCGTGCCCATAACTGGCACGGAACTAAATCGGGCGGCTCTCCGGAGCCGCCCGATTTCTGTTCTATGCTTTGGGCGAAGCAATGCTAGCTCGAAGACATGAATGACCATTGCGTTTTGTATGGGCTGAAGTATAAGATGGCAGTCCTCGATAAAAATCAGGGAAAGGAGCGTAATCATATGCCCACGCGTTGGCTGCATTGCGCTGTACTCAAAGGCATGTTCAGCGACGAGCGCCTAATCAGGACCAGGGCCGGAAAGGCTTTTTTTGTTCACAAGGATCAAGTCAGAGGGAATATCGATCACGAAGGAAGAGTGCGAGTCCAGTTGCTAAAAAGAGACAACGGTCTCTGGGCTATTTTGCCGACAGAAGACACTGCCATTGTCCAGGTTGATTCCGAGGAATTGGAGGCCGAGGCTGTATGATTCTCTCGAATGTGGAGATTCATAATGCCTTGGATAGGAAGTGGCTGATTATTGAACCCGAACCCTCGCCACGCGACCTCCGTCAAGGGCAGGAATGTCCATATCAAACGAGTTCAGTAGACCTGACACTTGGCGATGAGGTTTCGTACTTCACGGACAAAAAGCCGCCCGTAAATATTGACTTGCGTAAAGGCAAGTTCGTGGACTTGTTCCTTCCATACGCCAAGACGGTAACGATTTCCGAGGAACAGCCATTCATTCTCAGGCCCGAGAAACTGATCCTTGCAAAGACGCGCGAAAAAGTTACTTTTCCTCTTTTGGATAAGCCGCCCTGTCTTGCCGCTCGAATCGAGGGAAAGAGTTCCTACGCTCGATGTGGCTTGCTAGTGCACTTTACCGCTCCGACGATTCATGCAGGTTTCTCCGGCACAATCACGTTGGAGTTGATCAACTTCGGGCCGTTGGATATATCCCTATTTCCGGGCATGCCCATCTGCCAACTCATAGTTGAGCAGGTGCACGGCGTTCCATTTCGCAATGACAGCCAGTTCCAAGGGCAGCAATTAGCTGGAGGCATTGCGGAATCAAAGAAAAATGGACCAAGCTAACCTGTCCTTTTTTCCGGTCTTGCATTTGCCATAGATTCTGCCGATAATGAACCAACAGCGAAAGAAGGCTTGCATGATTCGTCGCGTTGACAGTTTGGCCCTGGCTCTACGACTGGCCTTGCTGCTGCGCTGACGGATCGTGGAATGCCCGAAAAATAAAGGCTCCGCGATCCGATAAGAGGATGGCGGAGTTTTTTTATGATCACAGGCCGGGCCTCCGCAATCCGATCCGAAACCGCCCGGCTGATTTGCGAAGGATTACGCCATGCCAGATAACCAGGCGCCAAAGTATGGCCGGCTTGCAGCGATCGATCTGCCCGATCGCCAATGGCCGCAACAGACGATCACGACCAGCCCGCAGTGGTGCTCCGTCGATTTGCGTGACGGCAATCAGGCCTTGCCCAATCCGCTGACGCCGCAGCAGAAGCTTGAATACTTCAGGCTGCTGTGTGGCATCGGCCTGAAGCACATCGAGGTGGCCTTCCCATCGGCCAGCGAGGACGACTTCCAGTTCACGCGCAAGCTCGTCGAGGAGAACCTCGTCCCAGAGGACGTCTTCATCATGGGGCTGACCCAGTGCCGGCCGCACCTTGTCGAGCGGACATACGAGGCCTTCCGCGGCGCGCCGCGCGGCATCGTGCACCTGTACTGCGCCACCAGCCAACTGCACATGCAACAGGTCTTTGGCCTTAGCCCCGCCAAGACGCTCGATATGGTCGTCAAGGCCATCACGCAGTCGCGCCAACTGGCTGAAAGCATGAGCGACAGCGATCTGCGCCTGGAGTTCTCGCCCGAGGAATTCACCGATACCGATCCAGCCTTCGCAGCTGAGATATGCACCGCCGTCGTGGAGACCTGGGGCAAGGCCACGCCCGACCGGCCGGTCATCCTGAATCTGCCCGCCACCGTCGAGCGCCGCCCGCCCAACCAATATGCAGATTTGATCGAACTGTTCCGCCGAAACTTCAAACTGCTGGATCGCGTGGTCATCTCCATCCACAGCCACAATGACCAAGGCATGGCCGTGGCCGGCAGCGAGCTTGCCCTGCTGGCCGGGGCGCAGCGGATCGAGGGCACTCTGTTTGGCCATGGCGAGCGCACCGGCAACGTAGACCTCGTGACGATCGCCAACAACCTCCGCAGCCGGGGCATCGAGACGCACCTGGACTTCAGCCAACTGCCCAACATCGCCAAGACGGTCGAGCAACTGACGGGCATGGCGATTTACTATCGCCAACCTTACAGCGGCGAGTTTGTCTTTACCGCATTCAGCGGCTCGCACCAGGATGCGATTCGCAAGGGCCTGCACAAGCGCGACGAGGCCGCCAGACTCTTCAATATGCAATGGAAGGTGCCGTACCTGCACATCGACCCAGCCGACGTGGGGCGGCAGTACGAAAGGCTGATCCGCATCAATGCGCAGTCCGGCAAGGGCGGCATCGCCTGGGTCCTGGAGCAGGATTTTGGTCTCAAGACGCCCAAGGCCATGCACCCGGAGATCGGCAGCGTCGTGCAGAAGCTCTCGGATTCCCTATCGCGCGAATTGAGCAGCCAGGAAGTTCACCAGGCCTTCCGCGAGGAATTCGTGACGCCAAGCGGGCCATACGAGCTGATCGGCTACTGGCCGCGCCCCGATGAGCAGGACCCCACGCACATTCACGGCCAGTTGAAGATCAACGTCAATGGAGAGCCTCTCACCGTCAATGCCGAGGGCAACGGTCCGGTGTCGGCCTTTATGAACGCATTGAAGACGGTCGCGCCATGCAACTTCAGCATCGAGGACTACGACGAGCAGGCTTTGGGCAAAGGCGCCGACGCGGTGGCGGTAGCGTACGTGCCTCTGAAGCTCGAAAGTGGGGCCGTGCTCTACGGAGTTGGGATTGATACCAATATTGACCAGGCCGCTGTGCGGGCGATAGTGGCGGCTTTGAACCGGGTCTCAAGGAACGCTACGATCGGCAAGTGAAGCATCAGGCAATAAAAAAAGCGCGATGCGACAAGCCAGCCGGCTCGCCCGCATCGCGCTTTTGCTTGCCTCCGGAAGCTTCCGTGCCATTCCTCAACTGTTACATCCGGGTCAGTTTCAGTTGGCTTGCGGCTGAGCGACCAGCCGCTGGACGTTATCCGCTTTGAAGCCTTTGGGGCCCTGGATCAGTTCGAACTCAACCTCTTCGCCTTCGTTGAGGGTCCTGAATCCATCAGCTTTGATTGAGGTGTGATGGACGAAGATATCTTTGTCCTGGCCATCCACCTGCAGGAAACCGTAACCTTTAGCTGCGTTGAACCACTTTACCTTGCCCTTTGCCATGGATGCTGCCTCCCGCAACTTGAAAAGAAAGATGTGAGGGAAAAACATGTGCGAAGCCCAGTGCGAGACTCGCACGACAAAAAGATATGTAGCGCCTACTAATCACTACTTCACCGCTGCGATATGACCCCACCCGACTATCAGGGACGAGCGAACGTTCAAGTACTCTAACCCCATCTCGCTTACTTTTCAAGAAATTTCCGCGCAACATTTGTGAGAAAAATGGTTCTTATGAAAGATCGTTCAGGCAGCGCCTTGCGGAATACTTCGTCCGGCGTTACGCTACAGCGGCTTAGGGTTCAGATCTGCAAGTCTTCCACAGGAGCAAACGAAAACCCAATGTGGATTTCTCTCTTGAATCGCGTGGGCTACCTTTACCGATGGCTGATCAACCGTCCCAGCTATGTCCTTCTGACTGCCGACGATGAGGCGTTTGCCGGCCATCGCGCCCACCGCTTCGCCAAGGCATGGGCTGGTTTGATCCTGCTGTCGATTCTCTGCGGCGCGATGCTGAATATCGTTTGGAGCCAGGCCTACATGCTCTTTGGCGAAATGACCGGGCTGCGGATCATGCCGGCAGTGACGGCAATGGCAGTGGCGGTTCTCTGGCCTTATAAACGCAGCCTTGCCGCGCTGGCGAGTTTTTTCGGTCAGGCTGCTCCTGCCGCCATAGCCGCCGGCGCCGCCATCATGGTGCTGGTCATGGGCCTTATCAGCGTCAAGAGCTGGCACAGCGATGTGTTCGTCATGCCCGCTGCCATTGCCTGGATGCGCCCCAATCTTGAGGAAGGCCGGGCGCTGGCGCTCATGCCCCTTTGGGGCGCATGGGCGATGCTGATCACGTGTCAGTTCTGCAGGCCTTGCGAGGCGTCTGAGCCTGCCATCCGCGCCTTTGCCAAAGGCTGTGACGCGGTTCGCGCTGTGCTGGCACTGGCTGTACCTGCTCTGGGCACGTGGGCATACTTCGGTTTCCTGGACTGGGATTCTTTTCGTGGCTGGGGTCATCTGAAGCTATCAGCCATCACAACTGTGGCAGCTATTCTCGTCGGCCTGCTGCTCTGCCGCCTTTGCGGCGGACTGTCCCGCCGCTGTCTGCTGGCGACCAACCTTGCCACGCAGATCATCTTTCTGCTGGCCTGCGTGCACTGCGCGAGGATCTAATCCACCTTGGCGGCGCAAACTGTCCCAGCCTGTGCCATACATTCATCGCTCTTGACTGGCTGGATGCAAGCGGATAAGACAGGGCCACTATGACTCAGACAGCCTTGCTCAAAACTTCGATTGGCAACTATCCATGCCGGCGCGGCAAAGTCCGCGATGTTTATGATCTCGGCGACAAGCTGCTGATCGTCGCGACCGACCGGATTAGCGCATTTGACGTCGTCATGCCCAACGGCATTCCCGACAAGGGCCGCGTCCTGACGCAGATCAGCCTTTTCTGGTTCCACATGCTTCAGGACGTTACGCCTAATCACGTGCTGTCGGCGGCCATCACCGACCTGCCCGATGACATCAAGGAAGAGGAGCTTGACGGGCGGTTCATGCTCTGCCGCAAGGCCGACGTGATTCCAATTGAGTGCATCGTCCGCGGCTACCTGGCCGGCTCGGGATGGAAAGAATACCAGAAGAGCGGCACGGTATGCGGGGTGAAGTTGCCCAAGGGCCTCAAGCAGTGCAGCCAGTTGCCCGAGCCGATCTTCACGCCATCGACCAAGGCAGAGACTGGCCATGATGAGAATATCAGCTTCCAGCAGGCATGCGAACTGGTAGGCCAGGACGTGGCCGCGACGCTGCGCGACCGATCCATCGAGCTTTACCGGCGCGGCTGTGCGTATGCCGCCGAGCGCGGAATCATTCTCGCCGATACCAAGTTCGAGTGGGGCAAGGACCAGTCCGGGCAGATTATCCTGATCGACGAGTGCCTCACGCCGGATTCATCGCGGTTCTGGCCGGCTGACAAGTACAAGCCCGGCCGGGACCAGCCCAGCTTCGACAAGCAATTTGTCCGCGATTATCTCGACGAGATCGGTTTCGACCGCAACCCGCCGGGCCCGATCCTGCCGGCTGAGATCATCCAGAAGACCCGCGAGAAATACATCGAAGCTTACACACGCCTGACCGGTCAGACGTTTGCGTGGGAATAGAAGGGTGGGTGCCGTGGCCGCGGAGTTTGCGGCCACGCTGGTCATGTCACGGGATGAACCTCAGAATGCACGACGTGAACCGCGTCCATAGAACGCACCGCAAGAGTTGGGACATCCCATGGGATGCCCATTCATTGACCTTTTCCTGTTTCAATCGCCGGCGTTTCTTCAGAGGCTCTCAATCGCCGATGTGGTTTCTGGAGAATCTTGAGATTGCCCGTCGAGAAACACCCTTCGACTTGTGGGCATACGTCCTGATGCCAGAGCACGTCCACATGCTGATCTTTCCGCACGAGGGCGTCTTGATGAAAGATATCCTCAAGGCCATCAAGCAGCCTGTCACTCGCCGGGTCGTGAAGTGGGTTGAGAAGAACGCCACTTCGTTCCTAGCCAGGATGGCCGACCGCCAAACCAATGGCAGGATCGTCTATCGATTTTGGCAGCGCGGCGGCGGGTATGATCGAAATCTTCGTTCGACGCGTGACATTCACGAGAAGCTTACCTACATACATGCCAACCCGGTTCGACGTGGACTCGTCGCGGAACCGTCAGCCTGGCCATGGTCAAGTGCAAGGGCATGGGAGACGGGTATTGATGAGCCAATCAGGATTGACCGAGATTCGCTGCCGATGCTCATCAACACATGAGTCTTCTCCTTAGTTGAGGTCTAACGTGGCCGCAAACTCCGCGGCCACGGCACCCATGGCCACGGCACCCTTCCCCTACACAGTCAGCAGTCTTCCGGCATTAGACCAGAGAATCTTCCGTTTCTCTTGTTCGCCTAACGGCAGAGAATTGATATTGGCGATCTCGGCGGCTTGTGAATTCCATGGCCAGTCGCTGCCCATCATTACGCGCTCCACGCCATGGCGGCGGATCATGTCAGCAGCCTTCTCAGCCCCCAGATCAGCGATGCTGAAAGATGTTTCCAGCAGGACACTTGTGCCCAGCAGGTATTGCTCGACTGCTGCCCAGTCGCGCCAGCCGCCCAGGTGCGTGCAGACCAGCCGCAGGTCGCTGAAGCGGTCGATGACGTTGCGGAATCGCTGCGGGCTGGCTCGGTCGTCGTCTTGCGAATAAGCGACGTCCTTGCCGCAGTGGCTCACTATCAGCAGGCCCAGCTCAGCCGCCGTCGCATAAACAGCGTCCATCCGCGACTCGTCGGCGGCGAATTCCTGGTACATCGGGTGAAGCTTAATCCCGACGAATCCTTCCTTGGCGAAACGGCGCAGCCACTTGCTGGCCTGCTTGTCCTGCGGATGCACCGACGGCAGCGGGATGATTCGGTCCGAGGCGATTCTTTTGCACCATTCGAGAATGCCCTTGGCCTGGTCCGGCTTGGTGGCAATTGAGCAGATGACGGATATATCTACGTCGGCGGCGTCCATGCTCTTGAGCAGCTCGTCCACCTTGCCGTGCGAGACAGCCTTCCACGACGCAGCCGCCTCCAGCTTGGCAATTGCCCGTTCGGCAATTTCATC
>CAYQJH010000034.1:0-26776 GCA_964417755.1 uncultured Planctomycetaceae bacterium | reverse complement strand
TCATCATAGGTCTGGCCGGGGATGCCCACCATCACGCCGCTGCCGATCTCGTAGCCCATCTGCCTCAATCGGCGCAGAATCTGAAATCGGTCCGACGTTTTGCCGTCCACTGCTGGATGAATCCGCTCATAGAGCACGCGATTGGACGTCTCGAACCTCAGCAGGTAGCGGTCCGCGCCGGCCTGTCACCAGGCTAGCAGGTCTCCTTCGCTTCGCTCCCCGAGGCTCAGCGTAACCGCCACGGGCGTGCGTTGCTTCAACTCGCGGATAATCTCACTCAGCCAATCCCGCTCGATGCCCAAGTCCTCGCCGCTTTGCAGCACTACCGTGCCGTAGCCAAACTCTACCGCCTGCCTTGCACAGGCGAGAATCTCATCTTGGCTCATACGGTATCGCTGGAGTTGGCTGTTGCCCACCCGCAGGCCGCAATAGTGGCACTGCCGCCGGCAATGGTTTGAGATTTCGATCAGCCCCCGCAGGTGCACCGCCTTGCCGACATTGGCTCCGCGGCAATCGTCGGCGGCGGACCAAAGCTCATCGAGCTTGGCCGCGTCGTTCTGCCTCAGCCAGGAAACTATCTCTGCGTGCGTCATGCCGGCTGCTCACCGCCGGCCGGCTGCCGTGGCAGGCGCACGGTGAACGTGCTGCCCAGGCCGCTTTGACTCTGGACGCTCACGTCGCCGCCATACAGCAAGGCCAGCTTCTTGACGATCGAAAGCCCCAGCCCGCTGCCGCCGATGTTGCGGGTCTTTTCGTTCTTGATCCGAACGAAATCGCTGAACAGCCGCTCGCACTCGGCGATGCTCATGCCAATGCCGGTGTCGCTGACGGCAATTGTAGTCTCGCCGTCTTCCTCAGCCATTGTCAGCGTAACCTTGCCGCCGTCGCGATTGTACTTCACCGCATTGGAAAGCAGGTTGTTGAGCATGATCTCCATCTCGCTGCGGTCGGCCATCAGCCTCAGGCCAGGCTGCACCTGCATCGTAATCGAGATGCCTCGCCGCAATGCCTCTGGCATGGCCGTCTCGATCGCCACCTGGGCGACGTGGGCAATGTCGAGGTCGGCCAGTTCGCGCTTCTTCTGACCGGACTCGATCCGCGTCAGGTCCAGCAGGTCGATGATGAGCTTGCGCATGCCCTCCAGGCGCACCAGGCTGCGGTCGAGCATGTGATCGTATGCGGCTGCGTTTTCGCCGGCGGAGCGGTCGCGGATGATGTGCAGGTAGCCCTCGATGGCAGCCAGCGGGGCCTTCAACTCGTGAGCCAGAACCGAGATAAACTGGAATCGCATCTGGCGCTTCTCGTGCGCCAACTGCCGGGCCTGGCGGGCTAGGATCAGACTTTCCGCCGCCTTGCGAACGGTGTTCTTCAGTTCATTAGGCGTGAATGGCTTGGCCAGGAAGTCATACGCTCCACGCTTGATCGCACTGACAGCCGTCTCCAGCGAGGCATACGCCGTGATCATCACCGTGACCATGTTCTGTGTCTTGCCGGTGACGTTATCCAGCACCTCCAGGCCTGAAATGCCGGGCAACTTGTGGTCAAGCAGCAGGATATCTACGTAGTTGGCAGGCCTGGCGTCATGCCACTGTGCCTCGCCGACGGTCAAGTTCGGTTGGAGCATCTCCAGCGCCTGCTCGCCGCTTTCAGCCTGGTCGACGATCAGGCCATACTCGCCATTGACATCCTTTGCCCGCACGGTGAAGTCGCGCAGGGCCCTTGCAACTCCGGCCCGCATGCCCGGCTCGTCATCGACGATCAAGATGCGAAGTCTCCCAGTCATGTCATACCTCATTGGCGAGGGATCGCGGCAGGCGGACGGTGAACGTTGTGCCGGTTGGGCCTTTGCCCTCGTCGGCATTGGACTTCACACTTATATCGCCGCGATGCATCTTCACGATGCCGAACGTCACGGCCAGGCCCAGGCCCGTGCCCTTGCCGGCCGGCTTGGTTGTAAAGAACGGCTCGAAGATCTTCTTGATGTTCTGTTCGGCGATGCCCACGCCGCTGTCGCTGACGATGAAGAAGACATCCTTCTCGTCCTGTCCTGCCCAAATGCCAAGCGTGCCGCCCTTGGGCATGGCCGCGTATGCGTTCGTGATGAGGTTCGCCAGCACCTGCACCATCTGGTCGCGGTCGAGGTTCGCCAGGCAGTCGCGAGGCGGCCAGTCCACGACGACCTTGACGCTCTCCGGCGGCGGCAGCACCTTCAGCACGTGCTCGATCAACTCACGAAGGTTCGTCTGGTGCAGGTGAACCTTGTTCTGACGCGCGAAGTCCAGCAGGCCAGCCACGATCTTCTTGCAGCGGTCGGCCTCACGCGTGATCGTCGCAAGGTCCTCGCGAAGCTGCGGGTCGGCCGTGTCTTCCATCAGCAGGTGGGCATACATCAGCACGACGCCCAGTGGATTATTCACCTCATGCGCGATGCCGGCTGCCAGTTGCCCCATGCTGGCGAGCTTCTCAGACTGCATGAGTGCTTCCTGCGCGCTGGCGAGCTGGCCGTTGGACTCGGCCAGTTCCTTGACCGTCTTTCGCAACTGCTCGATGGTGTAGGGCAGGCACATTTCGCTCTCTGCCAGGCCCTTGAAGATGGCCATCGCGTGCTCCTGGCAACTATCGTAGCCGCACGCCCCGCAATTCAGCTCGTCCTGTGCGGAGAACTTGCCCATATTGGCCAGGATCGCGGCTATCTCGTTGCGGTAGGGCGTGGCGATCCGCTGGTCGTCGCTGCGGAATGTGCGTGCCAGGTCCAGGTCGGCGAAGCTCTCCATGTCTCGCCGCCATTGATCCATATCGACGCCGGCCATCCGCTTGCGGACGTATTGGCTGACGCGATTGCGCCGGCCGAACAGCGGCATCTCGCAGCTCATACCGGCACCCATGATGCAGCCTTCGCAGCAGAGCACCTCCAGCAGGCGGGCGCTGAGATCGCCGTCCTCGAACTCCCGTAATGCCTCGACGAAATTCCGCCGACCTTCGGTTGCCACCACTTCGCCGGCCAGAAGGTCTTCGCGGATGTCAGCAGCCTGGAGGAAGCCTCGGCTGATGGGGAACAATGCGCCGGCAGCGCCGTGGGGCGGATCGAAATCGCTCACCTGAACGTCCTGCGGCTGGAGCTTGCGATCCTTGAACATCCAGCGAAGCTCGCTGAAGGTCAGAGCTGCGTCGATATGCCCCGCGAAATCGCTGATTTCGCCTTTCTTTGCAACGCACGGGCCGATGAATACGACCTTCAGGCCTGCACCGTGCAGCCGCCGCAGCGCCTTGGCCAGGGCAACCATCGGCGAGACGATGGGAGCGAGGCGATTGACGATGTTGGGATGGTATCGCTCGACATAGGTGACGATAGCGGGGCATGTGGTGGCAATGTAACGATGCTTTGCGCCGCTGGCCAGCAGGCGGCGATAACGGTCAGCTACCAGATCGGCCCCGAAGGAGACCTCGTTGACGTAGGCGAAGCCCATAGCTCGCAGCATGCCGGCGAGCTGGTTCTCCGTCATGTCGGTGAATTCGGCTGCAAAACTTGGCGCCAGGCATGCCGACACGGGCTCGCTACCGGCCAGCAGGCACTCGACTTGGCCGATGGTGCTGGTAATCTGCTTGGCGTGCTGGCTGCAGACGCGGACGCAGTTGCCGCAGCCGATGCAGCGCTGGGCGATGACCTCCGCCTGGCCGGTGGCGATGCGGATGGCCTTGGCAGGGCACTCTCGCACACACGTGTAGCACACGCGGCATCGTTCCTTCACGGTCGAGATCAGAGGAATGTCATCGCTGTGAGTCATACGTCTTGTGGTGCAGGCGTCTGGCCTGCACTCGCCAGAAAGCCCCGCCCGGAAGTGCGGGGGTGTTGTCGCCCTGAACGACCCTCCCTCTGCTTCCGCAGGGGGCTTCCTTGCTTCCGCACGGCTGCGGATGCCACCCAATCTATGCGTGCTTGCGGGCGGGCTTGGCGACTTTGCTTCGGCCAAGCAGGCGGCGGACCTCCGCCTTGATCTGCTCCGGGCGGACGGGCTTGTCCAGCACTCGGTCAGCCTTGATCCACGCCTTCGCGTCGGTCGAGGATGTCGAAAATGTCAGGCCCGTGGCCGCCGTCACCGATGTCAGGATGATCACCGGCGTATCAGGGTAGAGCTTCTTGAGGTAGTGGCACAGGACGAAGCCCGAATCCATCTGCTCCATCATCAGATCCAGAATTGCCACATCAGGACGCACCGTCAGCAGAAGGTCTTCAGCCTCCTGCTGGCTGTGCCCGGCGAAGACCTTGCAGCCATCGGACTTCAGCGTCACGGTCAATTGCTCGACCACATCCGGATCATCGTCCACAACCAGCACGTTCGTAATTTCGCTCATGATTACGCGATTCCTTAAAGCTTCCTGCCCAAGGCTGGCAATTCGCCGGGCCACAGTTGCTGTCTTGCAGGCTTTAAGCCTGCATCCCCTTGCTTCCGCAAGGAGCTTTCAAAACCGTTACTTCGGCACATCTCGCCGGCTGTAGTGCGTGTGCAGCAGACGATGGCTGGTTTCGCCCAGAGGCTGGCCCAGGAATTCATCGTACAGCCGGGTGATCCACTGGTTGCGATGGCTGACGCGAAGCGTCTCGTCCCGGTCGATGCGATACAGCGCTTGCATGCGGGCGCGAACAGAGTCAATGTTTGCGCCAATCGGCTGGCCGCCGCCGTTTATGCACCCGCCGGGGCAGGTCATGACCTCGATGAAATGCAGGTCCTTGCGTCCCGCGCGAAGCTGATCCATAAGCGCCCGGGCGTTGCCCAGGCCACTGACGACCGCGGCGCCAACTTCCAACTCGCCGATCTTGACGCGGACCTCCTTCACGCCGGTCAGTCCGCGCACAGCCTCGATCTTCAGGTCGGCCATTTCATTGCCGGTCAGCAGGAAGTGCGCTGTGCGAACGGCAGCCTCCATCACGCCGCCGGAGGCGCCGAAGATCTTGCCGGCAGCCGACCGCTCGCCAAAGGGCGTATCGGGCGACTCTGCCTCCATCGCCGTCAGCGAAACGCCGAACATCTTCAGTAATTGCGCCAGCTCGCGCGTCGTCAGGACATAATCAACGTCCGGGATGTTCCGGGGAGCCAGTTCCGGCCGTGTGCACTCGAACTTCTTGGCTGTGCACGGCATGATCGAAACGCTGACGATCTTGTCAGGATCGATGGCCTCTCGCTGGGCGAAGAAGCTCTTGATGACAGCACCCATCATCTGCTGCGGGCTCTTGCACGTCGAAAGATTGGGAATGAATTCCGGATAGAACTGCTCGACGAACTTGATCCAGCCGGGCGAACAACTGGTCATCATGGGCAGGACGCCGCCGGTCTTGACGCGATGCGCCAGCTCGCTGGCCTCTTCCATGATCGTCAGGTCCGCCGCGAAGGACGTGTCGAACACGCGGTCGAAGCCCAATCGGCGAAGGGCGGCGACCATCTTGCCGTCGACGTCCGTGCCGCTCTTTAAGCCGAATTCCTCTGCCAACGTAACCGAGACAGCCGGCGCGTGCTGCACGACGACCATCTTGTCGGGGTCAGCCAGTGCTGCGACGACCGCCTCCAACTGGGAGCTTTCGGTCAGTGCGCCGGTGGGGCAGGCCAGGATGCACTGCCCGCAGTTGATACACGAGGAAAGGTTCAGGCCGGCGTCGAAGGCTGCCCCAACCTGCGCCTTTGCGCCGCGATAGAGGAAGTCAATCGCAGCCACGCCCTGGATTTCTTCGCATACGCGGACGCACCGGCCGCACAGGATGCACTTGGCTGGGTCGCGAACGATAGAGGGGCTGGACACGTCCAGCGGCTTGGCTGTCCTGGCGCCGCGGTAACGGCGCTGGCGGACGCCCAGGTCGGCAGCCAGCGTCTGTAAGGTGCACTTGTTGTTGCGGGCGCAGTAGAGGCAATCGTCCGGATGATTGCTCAGCAGCAATTCAACCAGCGTCTTGCGGGCCTGCAACACCTGCGTGGAGCGCGTGTTGACCTTCATGCCGGCTGAGACCGGGAACGAGCAGGCGGTCACCAGCTTGCCCGAGCCTTCCAGCTCGACGATGCACAGGCGGCAGGCGCCGCTGGGCAGCAGGCCTTCCATGTGGCAGAGCGTGGGCACGTCGATGCCTGCACGGCGCAAGGCCGTCAGGAGGGTCTCGCCCTCGTTGGCCTCGATCGCTCGCCCGTCAGCTTCAAACGTAATCATTTCTATACCTCAAAGAGACGTTAGTTCTCGTTGTCGTTGTTGTTCCGCAAGCCAAGTCCAGATCGCAGCACTCGGTCTTTTATTCCGGCTCGGTAAACTCAAGGTCGCACCGCAGGCAGCGACGTGCCTCGCCCAGGGCGGCCGGCTCTTGCAGGCACAGTTCCACCTCGGCAAAGCTGCAGCGGCGCTGCTCGACGGGCAGTTCCGGCCCGTGCGCTCGTGCCACCGGCGCGTCGTCTTCGTCCGGCACCTGGAAGGGCGGGATATAGACCGAAGGCAAAGTTACCTTCGGCAGAACCTTCAGCAGTCGGCCCTTGACGTAGCGATCGATCATCATGGCCGCCGTCTTGCCTGCCGCGATCGCGCCGATGACCGTGCTGGGGCCAAAGACCACGTCGCCGCCGGCGAAGATGCCGGGCTTGTCCGTAGCGTATGACTCCGCGTGCGCCGCCAGCGTGCCCCAGCGCGTCTTGGCCAGGTTTTCCAGGCCGGCGACTTCAGGCTCTTCGCTGATGGCAATAATCAGCGTGTCCAGTTCCACGTCGAATTCCGAGCCTTTGACCGGCACCGGCCTTTGACGCCCTGAGGAATCGACCTCGCCCAGGCGGTTGCGGATGAACCGCACGCCGGTAAGCTTGCCGTCCTTGACATGCACCGCAACGGGGGCGACCAGTTCTTCGATGGTAATGCCCTCGGCCAAGCCGGCCTCGACTTCTTCCTTGTAGGCTGGCATTTCGCCACGTGTTCGGCGGTAGAACATGGCAACGCTCTTGGCGCCTTCTTGGCGGAAGGCGACGCGGGCGGCGTCCATCGCAGAGTTGCCGCCGCCGATGATGCCCACGCGACCCTTGGCCAGTTCCTTGCCGTGCAGGTTGTGCGCCTTGAGGAAGCTGATGCCGTGGATGACGCCCGTGGCGTCTTCGCCAGGGAGGTCCAGCTTCTTGCTCTGGTGCGAGCCGGTGGCCAGGTAGACAGCCTTGAATCCGTCAGCCAGCAGGCTCTCAGCCGTGAAGTCTTTGCCCAGGGCACAGCCAAGCCTGACCTCGATATTCTCATTCATCAGTGCATCGATTTCCTTCTGGAGAACGTCGCGCGGCATTCGGTAGGCTGGTATTGCGCCAGTCAGCATGCCGCCGAGCTTCTGCTCCCGCTCGAAGACCGTGACCTTGTGCCCAAGCAGGGACAGGTAGTGCGCCGTCGTCAGGCCCGCGGGCCCGCCGCCAACCACCGCGATTCGTGCGGCATTTGGGCCGGCAACAATTGGCTGGGGCTTTGCCGTCTCCGGCGAGACGCGGTCCACGACGAACCGCTTCAGCGCCCGCACGGCGATGGGCTCGCCGCCGGTCGAGCCGGCGCGGCAGCTTCGCTCGCACGGATGATGACAGACGCGGGCGCAGGCCGACGGGAGCGGGTTGGCTGCGCGAATCACGCGATATGCTTCGGTGTAGTCGGCCCTGGCGATGTTGGCTACGTACCGCCAGACCTCTGTGCCGACGGGGCAACCGTTCTGGCATGGCGCGCCGACCAGCTCCTTGCACGCACCAGCGGGGCATCGGCGCTCGTACACGTGCGCCTCGTATTCATCGCGGAACCACCTCAGCGTGCTGAGCACGGGGTTGGGGGCCGTCTGCCCCAGGCCGCAGAGGCTCGTGGTGCGGATCGTCTGCGCCAGCTTCTGGAGATACATTATGCCCTGCATCCTCAGCAGGGAATCGATTTCTTCCTCTTTGCGACGCGGGCGCGTGATGGCCTGGAGCACTTCCAGCATTCGCTTGGTGCCGTCCCGGCAGGGGATGCATTTGCCGCACGATTCGTTCTGGATGAACTCCATGAAATACTTGGCCAGATCGACCATGCAGGTCGAATCGTCCATGACCACCAGGCCGCCCGAGCCGACCATTGCTCCAAGCGACTGCAAGGACTCGTAATCCAGCGGCGTGTCGATATGCGAAGCGGGGATGCAGCCGCCCGAAGGCCCGCCCATTTGGGCAGCCTTGAACTTCCGCCCGTGCGGCGTTCCTCCGCCGATATCCTCGACGATGGTCCGCAGTGAAGTGCCGAATGGCACCTCGACCAGGCCGGTGTTGTTCACGCAGCCCACCAGCGAGAAAACCTTCGTGCCCTTGGACTTCTCGCTGCCGATGCCGGAGAACCAGTCCGGCCCTTTGCGGATGATCAGCGGCACGTTGGCCCAGGTCTCGACGTTGTTGATGTTGGATGGCTTGCCGAAAACGCCCGATTGGGCCGGGAACGGCGGGCGGGGCCGGGGCATGCCGCGCCGGCCCTCGATGGAGTGAATCAGGGCCGTCTCTTCGCCGCAGACGAACGCGCCGGCGCCTTTCTTGATGATAATATCCATGTCCATGCCGCTGTCGAGGATGTTATCACCAAGCAGGCCGTACTCTTTGGCCTGTTCAATGGCGCGTGTCAGTTGCTCGATGGCCAGCGGATACTCCGCCCGGCAGTAGATGATGCCCTTGCGGGCGCCCATGGCATAAGCGCCGATGATCATGCCTTCGATCACCAGGTGCGGATTGCCTTCCAGTTCGGAACGGTTCATGTACGCGCCAGGGTCGCCCTCGTCGGCGTTGCAGATGACGTACTTCTCGTCGCCTGCCTGCTTGCGGCAGAGTTCCCACTTGACGCCGGTGGGGAAGCCCGCGCCGCCCCGGCCTCGAAGGCCAGCCTTCTTGACCGTATCGATGACGTCCTGCGGCGTCATCGAGCACAGGGCCCGGCCCATGGCGTCGTAGCCGCCGCGCAGGATGTAGTCGTCGATGCATCGCGGGTCCAGGTGACCGTTGTCAGCCAGGATCACTCGCGTCTGCTTGGCGTAGAAGGGGACTTCCTGCTCATGCACGATCTTCTTGGCGCTGGCGGGGTCGGTATACAGCAGGCGTTCCAGGACGCCATTCTCCTTTAGCGTCACGCGGACAAGGTCGTCTGCGTCGTCGGCCTGGACCTGAACATAAAAGACATTCCGCGGGCGAACGACCACCACCGGGCCCTTCTCGCAGAAGCCGTGGCAGCCGGTAACCTTTACGTCCACGGTCTCGCCAAGGCCGTACTTGATGACGGCTGCGCGAAGCGACTCGATCAGTTTCTCGCCGCCCTGGGCATGGCAGCCGGTGCCGCCGCAAACAGTGATGCGAACGCGATTGGGATCATAGGCTGCAATCAGCGCCTCGCGATGCTTCTCTAGATCGCTTACATGCGAAAATCGTGTCATGGAAACTTAACTCCTTGTGGAAATCATGCGCTTCTTAGCGGGCTTCTTTTGCCAGTTCCTTCTCGCGGCAGGCTTCCAGCAGCTTGATGGCCTTGGTTGAAGAGACCTTCGTGTGGAAGTCGTCATTGATGCACATCACCGGCGAGAGGGCGCAGGCGCCCATGCACGCGACCGTCTCGAGGCTGAAGAGCTTATCGCGAGTGGTCTTGCCTGGCTCGATCTTCAGGTGCCTCATAATGGCTGCCAGAAGCTTGGCCGAGCCCTTGACATGGCAGGCCGTCCCGCGGCAAACCTGGATGTGATACCTTCCCTTGGGCTGAAACCGAAACTGGTTGTAGAACGTCGCCACGCCGTAGATCTTGCTGGCCGGCAGCTTCAGATGCTGCGCGACCTGCAGGACCGCTTCGCGCGAGAGGTAACCTTCGGCTCCCTGGACTTCCTGCAAGATCGGAATCAACGAATCCCGCTTGGCATCCGGGTGTTTCTTCAAAACCGCTTCGATGGCTGTGCTCACGATAATACTTCCTTCTGTAAGTTCACGGCTCGTCCCTTGCGAGCGAAGAATGCCACCTTCTCCAGGGACATGGTCATATCAATGTCTTCCACAAACGTGTGGCGCGGCACTCGCAGGCGAACCGGGGCGAAGTTCAGCAGACCGCGTACGCCGGCGCCCACGAGCATCTCGGCCACTGTCTGGGCGGCCGTTGCCGGCACTGTGATTACGCCTACGTGAATATCCTCGCGAGCGACCACGGCCGGAAGCTCATCCAGGCCATAGCAATGACAGCCATGGATCACACGCCCAGTCTTCTGAGGATCGTTGTCGAAGGCTGCGATGATGGAAAGATTCGGCCGCCTGCCCGCGAAGTAGGACAAGATAGCCCGGCCTAGATTGCCCACGCCCACCAGCGCCACCGCTTGGCCTGAGGGTGCGTCAAGGAACTGGGCGATGCTGCCAATAAGCTCCTGCACCTGGTAGCCGCGCTTGGTCGCGCCGCTGTAGCCGATGACCATCAGGTCGCGGCGAACCTGGGCTGCAGTAACTCCTGCAAGTGCAGCGAGTTGGTGCGAAAAAGTGTTCTTCGTGCCGTCAGCCAGCAGGCTGCTCAGCAGGCGGCGATACAAGCTCAGCCTTCCGATTGTCCTGTCTGATGTCGGCATAAGGAACCTATCCATAACTATGGGTGCTTCCAATCGCTACAGTGCCACGGCCCAGGCCCCGTGCCAGGAAGCGTCATGCGGAAGCACGCGGATGACTTTCGCGAGTCAAATGGACGATACTCCCCGGCCTCCCGGCCGGGTCTTCCGTAATGCTTCAATCGCCACTGTATCAACAAAACAGAGGCGAAATTGTGAGATTCATCACATTGTGAATTATTTCACAAAGACAATGTAGTCGTACCCCGACAATCTGTCAAGGTGAAATCACTGATCGGCTGGAAAATAATGTGAATTGAGTAACAAAACGCGGCAGCGCTGAATTAGTCGCTATATGCAGTACCCGCCGGAACGGGGCGCCATGCGCTGGAAGAATTCCACGCCCGCACTACAACCATCTTGAGCGACATTCTTTTCTGTCAAGCCGCAACTCATCTTGTACGGAATAGTTGATGCAGCAGAGAGTAGAAAGTAGAGAGTAGATCGTGGGAGAGGTTAGTGCTGAAGGATTACAATGGTTCCTTGGCCGAGGCGTCAGCCGCTTTTTCTACTTTCTCCCGCTCTGTGAGCGACCTGTTTTTCTGTTCCAGAAAAACAGGTCGCTCACCAACCATCCTTGCATCGTAATTGTTGTCTGGCCCCAATTCGTATATAATCCTTGGTTCTTTATATATGCGCCAGACTACAGGTACATCCTTGAATCGCGACACGCCGGCTGATGGCAAGCCAGTCCGACCATTTGCTCAGGCTCGGCAGGGGCAATCTGCACAGGCGCAGGAGCGCTCGGCTGCGTTACAGAAGCAATCCGCACCCGCGCCGGCGGCTTCGCCGTCAAATCAGGCAATTACTCCGCCGCCTTGCGATGTCGAGCCAACCTACGCCGAGCCTCGCGAGATCGTCATCCTCGGCGCCAAGGAACACAATCTCCAGAACATCGATGTACGCATCCCGCGCGACAAGCTGGTTGTCCTGACCGGCCTTTCGGGAAGCGGAAAGAGCAGCCTGGCCTTTGACACCATTTACGCCGAAGGCCAGCGGAAGTACGTCGAGAGCCTCTCCGCCTACGCCAGGCAATTCCTGGAGCAGCTCTCCAAGCCCGACGTGGAGCATATCGAGGGCCTGCCGCCAACGGTGGCCATCGAGCAGCGCAGCGGATCGAGCAATCCACGCTCGACGGTGGCCACCACCACCGAGATATACGATTACCTGCGATTGCTCTTCGCCCGCGTCGGCTCGCCGCATTGCTGGATCTGCGGGCGGTCCATCGCCTCGCAGACGGTCAGCCAGATGGTCGATGCGATCATGACGCTGCCCGCCGGCACGCGATTCATGGTGCTTGCGCCGATCATTCGCGGGCAGAAGGGCCAGCACGTCGATGCACTCAAGCACGTGCAGCAGGAGGGCTTCGTCCGCGCACGTGTCGACGGCAAAGTTTTCGACGTCAAGGCTGTGCCGGAACTGGAGAAGAACCGCAAGCACACGATAGAGGTTGTCGTTGACCGCCTCGTCCTTCGCGACACGGTGAAGATTCGCCTGAGCGACAGCATCGAGACGGCGTTGAAGTTGGCCAACGGCCTGGTTGTCATCACGCACGAGCCGGCCGGCGCGGAAAAGCCCGCCGACGTCGGCGGCAACGAATTTGCCAACTGGACGGACTGGGTCTTCAGCGCCACCTACGCCTGCCCGCAGCACCCGCAGGCGAACCTGGAAGAGCTTTCGCCCAGGATGTTCAGCTTCAACTCGCCCTACGGCGCATGCGAGGCCTGCGACGGCCTGGGGACGATCCTGGAATTCGACCCGGAGCTGATCGTGCCGGACCAGAGCCTTTCACTGTCGAACGGGGCCATAGATGCATGGCGGCATGGCGGCAAGCGGATGAATATCTGGTACAACCGCCAGCTTCGGCAGTTCTGCCGCAAGAACGGCATCTCGCCGACGCAGCCTTACGCGGATATCCCCGAAGATAAGCGCCGCCTGCTGATGCAGGGCGGGGATGACTGGGAAGGCGTGCTGCCAAACCTCACGCGGCGATGGAAGAATACCGACAGCGAGTTCGTCAAGGCCCGCCTGCACGCTTACCTCAGCGAACAGCCATGCACTGCCTGCAAGGGCGCGCGGCTTCGGCCGGCCTCGCTGGCGGTGACCATCGGCGAGAAGAACATCGACGACGTAACGAAGCTCAGCATCAGCCAGGCGCTGCGATACTTCGACACGCTGCCGCTCAATGCCGAACAGGCGCAAATCGCTGCTGCGATTCTGAAGGAGATTCGCCACCGGCTGACGTTCCTGGCTGACGTGGGGCTTGATTACATTACGCTGAATCGCACGTCCGCGACGCTCTCGGGCGGCGAGGCGCAGCGCATCCGCCTGGCCACGCAGGTTGGCAGCGGCTTGGTGGGCGTCTGCTACGTGCTGGACGAGCCGACCATCGGCCTGCACCAGCGCGACAACGCCCGGCTGATACGCACGCTGATGCACCTGAGGGACATGGGCAACACGGTGCTGGTGGTGGAGCATGACGAGGAGACAATCCGCTGCGCTGATCAGATTATCGACATGGGCCCGGCGGCAGGCCGCCACGGCGGGCGCATCGTAGCGCAGGGCGACGTACAGAATATATGCAGCGTGTCCGAAAGCTTGACCGGCAGATATCTCAGTGGACAGTTGCGGATCGAGCCGCCATGCAGCCGCCGCGATATTTCACTAAAGCGGTCCATCGAGATACGCGGCTGCCGCGAGAACAACCTCAAGAACATCGACGTTCGGATTCCGCTTGGAGGGCTGGTGTGCGTCACGGGCGTCAGCGGCAGCGGCAAGAGCACGCTGGTAAACCAGACGCTTTTGCGGGCGCTCAAGCGGCGGATGTATGCTTCGCGCGAGCGGCCTGGCGAATACGACAAGATCCTTGGGCTCTCGAAGGTGGACAAGGTCATCGAGATCGACCAGTCGCCCATCGGGCGGACGCCTCGTTCGAATCCGGCGACGTACACGGGCGTATTCGACCTGATTCGCCAGTTATTCGCCAAGACGCGCGAGGCGAAGATTCGCGGCTACAAGCCGGGACGCTTCAGCTTCAACGTCAAGGGCGGGCGTTGCGAGGCCTGCCAGGGCCAGGGCACCAAGCGCATCGAGATGCACTTCCTGCCGGACGTTTACGTTACATGCCAGGAGTGCCACGGCACGCGGTATAATCGCGAGACGCTCGAGGTGCGCTACAAGGGCAAGAATATCGCCGACGTGCTGGCCATGCGGGTGGAGGAGGCTCTGGGCTTCTTCGAAAGCTTCCCGAAGATTCGGCAACTGGTCAAGGCCCTGGCTGACGTTGGCCTTAGCTACGTGGAACTGGGACAAAGCTCCACAACGCTATCCGGCGGCGAGGCCCAGCGCGTGAAGCTCGCGGGCGAATTGGGAAAGACCGCCACCGGCCATACGCTTTATGTGCTCGACGAGCCGACGACTGGCCTGCACTTCGCGGACATTCACAACCTGCTGAACGTGCTGAACAGGCTGGCCGACATGGGCAACACGATCCTGGTGATCGAGCACAACCTTGACGTGATCAAATGCGCCGACTGGATCATCGACTTGGGCCCCGAAGGCGGCAATGCCGGCGGACAGATCCTGGCCGAGGGCACGCCCGAAAACATCGCCGCCAACGATGCGTCTTATACCGGCCAGTTCCTTTCCCGCCATCTGGCGCAGGCGGCGCAACAGGCCCAAAGCCGAAGCGCGTGAATCTTCTAGATACAGCATGAAAGGAGCTGCAATGCGATCTTTCTGTGCAGGCGCCCTGACTGTCGTGATGCTGGTCCTGCTCGCAGTGGCTTGCCCAGCCTGGGCCGACGATGGCGCGGCCAAGTGGTATCGCGGCAACACGCACACGCATACCTTGTGGAGCGATGGCGATGGCTTGCCGGAGATGGCCGTCGACTGGTACAAGTCGCACGGCTATCAGTTCCTGGTGCTCAGCGACCACAACATCTTGCTCCAGGGCGAGAAATGGGCCGACATCACCAAGCAGCAGGAGCAGTTCAAGGTAATCGATAGCGCCCGCAAGAAGTTCGGGCAGGAGGCCGTTACCACCCGGCCGGCTGAGGGCGGCAAGATCCAGGCGAAGCTGATGACGCTCGATGCACTGCGCGGGCAATTCGAGAAGGCCGGCGAATTCATACTCATTACGGGCGAGGAGATCACTGATCCCATTGGCATTCACGTCAATGGCGTGAACATCACTGAATACGTTCCGCTCTCGTCGGCGGCTTCGCCCATTGAGCGGCTGAAAGAAGAAGTATCCGCCGTGGCTGCCCAGAGCAAGGGCGATCATGGCGCTGCCGCGATAGTGAATCAGCCGAACTTCATGTACGCCCTGGGCACGAAGGATCTCATCGACACCGAGGCTAATGTCTTCGAGGTATGCAACGCTCATCCAATCGTCTTCAACGCCGGCGATGACAAGCATCCAAGCACGATGCGCATGTGGGATGTCTCCAGCGCCGTTCGCATCAGCAGGAAGAGGGCGCCGCTCTTTGGCGTCGCAAGCGACGATACGCATGCTTATCACGGCACTATCACGGAGGCAGCGCCTGGCAAGGCCTGGATCATGGTCCGCTCGCCGCAGCTTACGGGCAATGGCATCACGAAGGCGATGCTCGATGGCGACTTCTATGCCACAACCGGCGTTCTGCTTCGCGATGTCAACTTCGACAAGCAGGCAGGCAAGCTGAGCGTCGAGGTCCAGCCGCAGCAGGGCGTGGAGTACACAATCGAATTCATTGGCACGATGGCGGGCGCGTTTGATGCCTCTGCGCCTGTTGAGGAATTGATCAAGTCCGACGAGATCGGCAAGGTGCTGCTGACCGTCAACGGCGAAAAGGCCAGCTACGAGCTGACGGGCAAAGAGCTTTATGTTCGGTCGGTGGTCACTTGCAGCAAGAGGCTGCCGTACCCGACCTTTGGCGGCAAAGACAGTCATCCGCAGGCCTGGACGCAGCCGGTAGGCTGGAAGAAATGAGAATTGTCGGCGGACGAGGGCGGCGCCAAGTGCAAAACCGTTGCGCCTGAATCTTCCCGCAAAGCATGAAAGGAATTTCAATGCAATCTTCCTGCAGAGCCCTCTTGATCGGCATTTTAGCGCTTGCAGCGGCTTGCCCAGCCTGGGCTGACGGCCCGGCGAAATGGTATCGCGGCAACACGCATACGCACACCTTGTGGAGCGATGGCGACACGTTCCCGGAGATGGCTGTCGACTGGTACAAGTCGCATGGCTATCAGTTCCTGGTGCTTACCGATCACGATGTCTTGCAGCAGGGGGAGAAATGGCGAGACATTACCAAGGAGCAGGAGCAGTTCAAGATAATCGAAAACGCCCGCAAGAAGTTTGGGCAGGATGCCGTCACCACTCGGCCGGCTGAGGGCGGCAAGATCGAGGCAAAGCTGAAGGCGCTTGATGCACTGCGCGGGCAATTCGAGCGGCCCGGCGAATTTATACTTATCACGGGCGAAGAGATCACCGGCAATGACGCGCATGTCAATGGCGTGAACATCACCAGGCAGATTCCACGCTCCTCTGCGCCGACCACGCCTCAACGAGTGGAGGAAGAAGTTGCCGCCGTGGCTGCCCAGAATGATGGCGACCATGTCACTGCAGCCATAGTCAATCATCCCAACTTCTGCTTTGCCCTGAAGACGCAGGATCTCATCGAGACCAAGGCCAAGGTCTTTGAGATATGCAACCCTGATCCGACGTGTTATGACGCTGGCGACCGGAACCATCCAGGGACGCTTCGCATGTGGGATGTTTCCAGTGTTGTCCGCATCAGCAGGAAGGCCGATCCGCTCTTCGGTGTCGGCGCCGACGACACGCATTATTATCACGGCGCAATTACTGAGGCTGCGCCGGGCAAGGCCTGGATCATGGTTCGCTCACCACAGCTTACGAGCAACGGCATCACGAAGGCGATGCTTGATGGCGATTTCTATGCCACAACCGGCGTGCTGCTTCGCGATGTGAACTTTGACAAGCAGGCGGGTAAGCTGACCGTCGAGGTCCAGCCGCAGCAGGGTGTAGAGTACACGATCGAATTCATTGGCACGATGGCGGGCGCGATCGACGCTTCGGCGCCCGTTGAGGAATTGCTCAAGTCAGGCGAGATCGGCAAGGTGCTGCTGAGCGTTAATGGGGAAAAGGCCAGCTACGAACTGACGGGCAAAGAGCTTTACGTTCGGGCGGCGGTTACCTCCAGCAAGAAACTGCCATATCCCACCTTCGGCGGCAAGGGTAGTCATCCGCAGGCCTGGACGCAGCCGGTAGGTTGGAAGAAGTAAGAGCTTTGCATCATGCTGGCCATTGCCTGCGGTGCTGAGCCAATGTATTCTTTTGGAATTCTTAGTGTTGTACGGCCTTGAAACTTTGGAAACGAGGCAGCCTGTAACATGAACATTCTGATCACCGGCGGCGCCGGGTTCATTGGGTCGCATCTGGCCGAGGCTCTGCTGGAGCTTAAGCACCAAGTCGTTATCGTGGACGACCTTTCGACCGGCTCGATGAGGAATATCGAGCACCTGCTTGGCCGCAAGGACTTCCAGTTTGTGCGGGAAAGCGTGCGCAACGTGGCCACCATGACGGCCATCGTCGACCGCTGCGAGGTGATCTACCACCTTGCGGCTGCGGTGGGCGTGCAGCTTATCGTCGATCAGCCGGTGCACACCATCGAGACGAATATCCACGGCTCGGAGGTTGTGTTGAACCTGGCCAACAAGTTCCGCCGGAAGATATTCGTCGCCTCCACCAGCGAGGTCTACGGCAAGAACACCAAGGTGCCGTTCAGCGAGGATGACGATACCACGCTGGGCTCGACGCGTTTCACGCGCTGGAGCTATGCATGCAGCAAGATGGTCGATGAATTCCTGGCCCTGGCGTATCACGACCAGTTCGGCCTGGAGGCCATCATCTGCCGGTTCTTCAACACCGTTGGCGCACGCCAGACGGGGCAGTACGGAATGGTCGTGCCACGATTTGTCCGCAAGGCCCTTCGCAACGAACCGATTGAAATCTATGGCAGCGGCACGCAAAGCCGCTGCTTCACCAACGTGCTGGACGTGGTAGGGGCCTTGATCAAGCTAATGGATTGCCCGCAGGCGGTCGGGCAGGTGATAAACATCGGCAACGATCAATGCATCACCATCGAGCAATTGGCTGATAAGATCACTGCAATGGTCGGCTCGAAGAGCGTCAAGAAGCGGTTGAGCTATGAGGAAGCCTATGGCCGGCCTTTTGATGACATGCTGGTCCGCGTGCCGGACCTCTCGAAGGTGCGCCGGCTGATTAGCTTTGCGCCGCGATACGATCTGGATCAGACGCTTCGGCAGGTGATCGATTTTGAGCGGGCACGGCTGGGCGAAGAGACGAATAAATAGTCCACGAATTACACGAAACGCACGAAAGATAAAACAACAGGCAAGGACGATCATGGCTAAGTATCTAGTTACCGGCGGCGCGGGTTTCATTGGGTGCAACCTGGTGCGGTTCCTTCTGAAGAAGGGCCACAACGTGGTCGTTCTGGACAATCTTGCCACGGGCAAGCGCGAGAATCTCACTGAGATTCTCAAGGACATCACGTTCATCGAAGGCGATATCCGCGACCGTAAGACCGTGGACAAAGCAGTGGCCGGCTGCGCGGCCATCTTCCATGAGGCTGCCCTGGGCAGCGTGCCTCGCAGCGTGGAAGACCCCGTCACGGCTCATGACGTCAATGTAAACGGTACAGTCAACGTGCTGGAGGCTGCCCGCGCTGCAGGAATCAGGCGCGTAGTATTCGCCGCCTCCAGCAGCGCTTACGGCAATCAGCCGACCTCGCCGAAGCATGAGGGCATGGTTCCTTCGCCCATAAGCCCGTATGCAGCCAACAAGATCTGCTGCGAGGCGTATCTGCAGGCCTATGCTGCTGCCTATGGCATGGAGACGGTGGCCTTGCGGTACTTCAATGTCTTCGGCCCGCACCAGGACCCGGCCGGCGCGTATGCGGCTGTGATTCCTGCATTCGTCAGCAAGATTCTTCGCAAGCAGCGGCCGGAGGTTTATGGCGACGGCGAGCAGAGCCGCGACTTCTGCTACATCGACAACGTCTGCAAGGCCAACTGGCTGGGCGCCACCGCGCCAGCTAAAGTATGCACAGGCGAGCCCATCAACATCGCCTGCAACCAGAGCACGACGCTCAACCAGATTCTCGGCAAGCTCAAGCAGCTGCTGGGCAGCGACATCGAGGCGATCTATTCGCCGGTGCGTGCGGGCGACGTGAAGGACTCGCTGGCTGACATTTCCCGCGCCAAGGCAGTGCTGGGCTACGAACCCGAGGTGCTCTTCGAGCAAGGCCTGGAGCGGGCCATCGGATGGTATAAGGAAAACCTGAAGTAGATGTAGGACCGATTACGGGTTGCACGATCGGATGCCGTGGTTTGCGGAGCATGGTGCCGTGGTTTGCGGAGCGAAGCGGAGCAACCACGCCCAGCCTGCAAACAGCGTGGTTGCTTCGTCCCTTCGGGACTTCGCAACCACGGCACCCAGTAACCAGCCCGAACAAGCGTGGCTTTGTCCCGTCGGGACTTGTTGTTACGAATTAACGAATTAACGTCGCTCTGCTTCGCCCTGCGTAGCGGCTACGCAGAGCAGGGTCGTCGTTACGCCGTTTGAGCCTGAATATGACCAAAACCTTTTACGTTACGACGCCGATCTATTACGTAAACGATGCCCCGCACATCGGGCATTCTTACACCACCATTGCGGCTGATGTCTTGGCCCGGTTCTTCCGCAGCGAGGGACGCGACGTGCGCTTCCTGACCGGCACTGACGAGCATGGCATCAAGATCGTCAAGGCCGGCGCCGAGAAGGGCATGAGCCCGAAGCAACTGGCCGACAGCGTGGTGGTTCACTTCCAGAGCCTCTGGAAGGACTTGAACATTTCCAATGACGACTTTATCCGTACCAGCGACCATCGCCACGAGAAGCGCGTGCAGGCGATCATCGCCAGCCTGGTTGCCAGCGATGATATCTACATGGGCAAATATGAAGGCTGGTACGATGAAGGCCAGGAGGAATTCGTCACCGAGTCAACCGCGCGCGAGAACGACTACAAGAGCGCCATCAACGGCAAGCCACTGGTGCGCTACGCCGAGGATGCCTACTTCTTCCGCCTGACGAAGTGGGTGCCTAAACTCATCGAGCACATCAAGGCCAACCCGCGGTTCCTCCTGCCCGAGGCCCGGCGCAACGAGGTGCTGTCCAAGCTGGAAATGGGCGTCGAGGACCAGTGCATTTCGCGTCTGGCTGAGAAGCTCGGCGGCTGGGGGGTGCTGATGCCCAATGACCCCCGATACAGCACTTGGGTATGGCTGGATGCGCTAAGCAATTACTACACAGCCTTGGGCCTGCCGCCGGTGGGCCTGGCCGACGACGGCCGCTTCGCTCAATACTGGCCTTGCGATATGCACCTCATCGGCAAGGACATCCTGTGGTTTCACGCCGTGCATTGGCCTTGCTTCCTGATGGCCCTGAACGTGCCGCTGCCCAGGACGATCTTCGCGCACGGGTGGTGGATGAGCGAGGGCAAGAAGATGTCTAAGAGCCTGGGCAACTTCATCTCGCGCGAGGTGATCCAGGAGATTTGCCAGAAGTACTCGGTGGATGTCTATCGCTATTTCCTGCTGCGGGCGGTTCCCTTCGGGGGCGATGGCGACTTCTCCCGCGAGATGCTTCAGCAGCGATACAATGCGGAGCTGGCCAACGGCATCGGCAACCTGCTCAGCCGGACGGTGAACATGGTCGGGCGGTACTTCGATGCCGCCGTCCCGCAAGGCGGGCCTGCCGGCACTGCCGAGGCTGAGGTCATCGCAGCCGCCGAGGATCTGCACAAGTCGGCGCCGGGCCTGCTGGAGGAGTGCAGCTTCTTCGTTTACATAGAGAAGATAATGAACCTGGCGGCGGCCACCAACAAATACATTGATGTGACCGCCCCGTTCAAATTGGCCAAGGACCCGGCACAGAAGGATCGGCTGGCTACTATCCTTTACACGTGCAGCGAGGCGGTGCGGATAATTTTGCTGTACCTTCAGCCGCTGATGCCTACTACTGCGGTTCGTGGCCTGGCGCAACTGGGCTACGAGGTCGCCGCGCAGCCGCTTTCGCAGCAGGGGCACTGGGGGGTGTTGGCTGTCGGCACCAAGACGCAAAAAGGCGAAGGCCTTTTTCCGAGGCAGGAATAATGGGGCAGGCGCCGGAAAAGACGATGGAGCAGGTAATCCGCGACGATGGCAGGTATGCGCCGGCGGCCTACGCCTTTCTGCACGAGGGACTGAACAGGGCTGCCAAGGATGTCTACGGCGATGCGCCGGCCACCACGCAGCGGCACGTTACCGGCCAGCAGATATGCAAAGCCTTGCGCGAATTGGCCCTGGAACGATACGGCCTGCTGGCCCGCACGGTGCTGGGCAAGTGGAACGTACGCCAGACCATGGACTTCGGCGAGATGGTGTACTTGCTTATCGAGCACGGCCTGATGCGCAAGACTGCCGAGGACAGCCTGGAGGACTTTCGCGAGGTCTACAGGTTCGAGGACGTGTTCATCCCGCCGACCGATTTCGAGTTGAAGGAATGAAGGCTAACAGTCCAGAAAAAACGATTCCTGGCGTAAGCGGGGCCAGGCAGAATGCCCCTCGCGAAAGCAAGCAGGAGGCTGTTAGCTCTGATCTCAACAGACGGCTGCAATCTCCTCAGCCTCGCCAGCCTGTCGATGTTGTCGATGGCGTCCCCGACCGTTCATCGCGTCCGGCGGCCTGGAGATACATTGCCCTGGCTATAATTTTTTTGGCCTGGTTAGGTTTCTTGATTTATTGTCTGCTGGCTGGCAGAATCGCTCACTGATCGTTTTGCCAGGCCGGCACGGACGTCGGCCTGATCTGCGACAAGGAAAGGTCGTTGCATGAAAATCCCGTCTTCGTCGGCTCTTCTGCGTCATGTTCATTCTTCGAGATTCAGCGCGTCTCTGGCGATAATGCTTCTGGTTGCCTCAGCCGGCTGCCGCCCGAATGAGCCTAGGGTCGACGAACAGAAGTTGGATGGCCCCGCCAGCGTGCAGGATGTGGCCAGGGCACTGGGCATGCAAGTTGTCAGCACCAGCACCTACGTCGTCACGCTTCGCAATGAGCTCAACACTATCACCATCTATGCCGACCCGCAGGGCCAGGCGTATCTCAATGGCCAAGTGGTGGGGCGCAGCGGCGGGTTCGTCATAGCCGACGACACGGTTTACGTGCCTCGCGAGGTGGTGGCCCAGTTGCGAGCCGGGATGATTGTTCGCCAGAGCGCCCCGACGATCAAGAAGGTCTACGAGGCGCCGCCGCCGATCGATGATCGCGGCCCGCTGGTTCGCCTCAAGGGGGCAAAGGTAGTCATCGACGCGGGGCATGGCGGCAAGGATCCAGGTACTCATGACAACGCCGGCCGAACAGAGAAGAGCTTGGTTCTGGCTATGGCGAACATGGTGGCCGAACGCCTTCGTGTCCGAGGGGTAGAAGTGGTCATGACGCGGACGACGGACGTGTTTGTTGAACGAAGTGACCGATGCGACATCGCCAATAGTTCAGGTGCCCGTGCTTTCGTCAGCATTCATGCTGATTGGAATCCCGATCCCTCCAAGTCCGGCCATACCGTGATAATGCCAGCCGCCGGCGGTAGCGAACAACTGGCTCTTGCGAAGGAGATTTCCTCGCGGATGGTTGCCTCCGGCTCGCCGCAGAGGGCAATCCGTAAGGACGATAGAGTCCTGCGCGTCCTGACGCAGATCCGCATCCCCAACGTGATAGTTGAATTGGGCTTCCTGTCCAACGGTCGCGAGGCCGCCCGGCTGAACGATCCAGCCTACCAGCAGCGCATGGCCGACGCCGTCGCTGAAGGCATCATCGCGTACCTGGCCCGGCGGTAGGCAAATTGCATTTTTGCCATTGCACGAATCCTATCCTACTATTCCATCTGAACAGTAGGAGAACGCGGATGGTCTACCGGATTCGCTATCGCAGTGACAGCAACCCAAGCGGCGGCGAGATGAATGTCGAGGCCAACAGTCCCGCCGAAGCCATGGTGAAGTTCCGCCATTGTCGGCAGGGGCCCGATGACAGCCGCCATCGCAACAGCCCACACATCGTCAGTGTGCTGGCCGAGGGCAACCCGGGCGAAACATGGTGATGTCGCCCAACTATTCCAGCGTAGCCACTCCCCAGCCGCCAAAGCTGCTTAAGGCCTTGAGATAGTTGGCCCGCTCGAAGGCGGCCGGCTCGGGGCAGTTCTTTTGACTCATCGCGCCTTTCATCTGGCTGATGGACTCGTACTGCATTTCTTCCATGATCTCCGCCAGGCCCTCGCGCAGCTTGGCCAGGTGTTCGATCCCGTTGATCAATAGCGAGGACGTCATCATTACCGCGTCCGCGCCGGCCAGGATCATCTTGGCGGCGTCATTGGCTGTGTGGACGCCGCTGCTGCCGGCCAGCGAGCACTTGACCCTCGGCGAAAGAATCGCCAGCCAGCGAATCGGCAGCCGGCTGTCAGCCGAGGTGCTCAGCGTCAGGTTAGGCACGACCTCGAGGTTCTTGACGTCGATATCCGGCTGGTAGAACCGGTTGAACAGCACCAGTGCATTTGCGCCGGCATCAGCCAGCGAGACGGCCATATTCGCTGTCGCCGAGAAGAACGGCGAAAGCTTCATCGCCACGGGTATGGTGACGTTTCTCTTGACGATAGCCAGAATCTGGCGATACACGTCCTCGATTCGCTGGCCATTGACGGCTGGATCGGTCGGAATCAAGTACACATTCAACTCCAGGCCATCGGCCCCGGCGTCCTGGATCTTCCGCGCATAGTCGATCCAGCCGCCGATCGTCACGCCGTTAAGCGAGGCGATAATAGGGATATCCACCGCCTGCTTGGCCCTGCGGATGTGCTCGAGGTACTGGTCGGAATCAAACTTGTACTCGTGCGGCTGAGGGAAGTAGGTGATGCTCTCCGGGAAGCGTTCCGTCCCGTACTCCAGGTAGAACTCGACCTCTTTTGCATCGTGCTCGATCTGCTCTTCAAAGAGCGACCACAGCACGATGGCCGACGCGCCGGCGTCTTCCATTCGGCGGATGTTCTCGATCTTCTGGCTAAGTGGAGAGGAGGAGGCAACCAGAGGGCTTGCAAGCTTCAGGCCCATATAAGTGGTTGACATGTCCATGGTAACGCTCCTTTCATGGAGCCTGGCATCTGCTCTTAGCAAATGATAGGCCGCTCGCAACGCCATCTGCAAAGAGCGTTGGCAAAATCGATTATGGAATGCTTGACTTTTCGTGCCGCATTGGTAGAGTGAACAAGCGGGCTGCGAGAGCGGCCCGAGCGCGGCCGTGGCGGAATTGGCAGACGCGTAAGGTTCAGGTCCTTATGCCCGTTCAGGGCGTGAAGGTTCAACTCCTTTCGGCCGCAGTACAGAAGGACGAGCTTCGAGAGATGAGGCTCGTCTTTTTTTATAGGGGACGGTCTTGGAGTTCTTGTCGGCTAAGCCCGATGGCGAATCAATGACGAAGCATCAATGACGAAAGGCAGCCTTCGTAATTGCCGTTTCGTCATTGATTCGACATTCGGATTTCGTCATTCGTCGTTTTGGGTCTTGTCTGAATGAGCCGCTATTCGTACAATCAGTTTCGGTGGAGATACACCTGCAACGGACGCCGGAAACTGAAATCGCTTGCTCTTAGCCTTGTGCCGATGCGATGGAATGCACGCCGGGGCTTTGCCACTATCTAACAAAAAGTCGCTCGATCATGAATGAATGGATGGACGCCGATGCGCGGGCTGAACGCGCGCACGATCTATACGAACAAGGCCGGTGGGTGGAGGCAGCCGCCGAACTTCGGGCTGCTATCGATTTGAACCCATACAACTCGGCCTGGCACTTCAATCTCGCTTTGACGCTGGAAGCCATGGAAGATTACGACCGGGCCTACCAGTCGTTCAAGACAGCCTTGTCGATCGATCCCGCGGACTTGGAAACTCTGAACTGCCTGGGCGTGAACATGACCCACCAGGGCCGGTATGCGGAGGCTTTGGAGTACTTCGCTCGAATCGAGAAGATCGACCCGCAATACGAGCCTGCCTACTGCAACCGCATTGTCACCTATAGCGAAATCGGCGAGCATGACAAGGCTGAGCTGATGTTCTACCTTGCCCGGCAGGTGCTGGATGACTGCCCGCTGTGCTACTACAACATCGGAAACAGCTTCTACTCGCGAAAGCTTTACGACAAGGCCATCGCCTGCTGGAAGCACGCGCTGGAACTGGACCCCAAGCACCCGCAGGCCCATGCCCGCATGGCTGATGCCTATTGGGCAAAGGGCGATCTTCCCAATGCACGCCTGCAGTATCTGGCCGAGTTGGAGGTAGACCCCAAGGACGTCGAGACGCTGCTGGATGCCGGTGAACTGATGATGGAAATGGGCCTGGCTGACGAAGCCGGCGAGAAGTTCCGCCAGGCGCTTCACCACGAGCCCGACAATGCCGAGGCGCACTTTTGCCTTGGCGATCTGGCCATGCAGCGCAAGCAGGTGCAGCGGGCGATGGAGCAGTTCCGCCTGGTGCTAAAGATCGACCGCAACTATCCCGGAGCGCATGGCAGGATGGCCAGGCTGCTGCTGATGATGAACAAGCCGCGACAGGCTGTCCGGCACGTGCTGGCGGAACTGAAACGCAGCGATGACGACCCCGATACGCTCCAGGAACTCGGGCAGATCCTCATCGACGCCAACCAGACGCAGCGGGCCAACACGGTGCTGAGGCAACTGGTTCAAATTACCCCTGAAGACCCATACGCACAGCACAACCTGGCGGTGAGTTTCTTCATGATGGATCGCCTGGAAGATGGCATCGCCCACTGCCGCAAGGCACTCAAGCTCAAGCCCGAGTATACGCTGGCCTTGTACAACCTGGCTGTGGCGCACGTGCAGAAGGGGCAGTTGCGGCGAGCCAGGCGATATGTGGCCAAGGCCTTGACCATAGCCCCATCCGACGAGCAAGTGCAGAGCTTGGTCAGGCAGTTGGCCGGCGGCAGCTTCTGGACGAAGCTATGCCATCGACTGGCAGGCAGGGGCAATCGGTGCAAGAAACGCTCCTGAGGGAGCAACATGAATTGCGGATTGTGGATTTCCAGAGCGACAGGATATTCAGCGTTCATCGATTCGGCGAGACTGACCTCAGCGACTACCTCTATCCCATTCCTTACGAAGTGAAGCAATATCTGCCAGATCGGCTCGGTCTTTCCACATGCCGGCGGCCCTCTTGAATGCTGCTTCACGTCCGACTATCAGCCGTTCGATTAGACGATCTATCGCTTCACGAATCAGTTCGCTCTGCGTCCTGCCGGTTGTCTTGGCCAAAGCAAAAAGCGCGTTATGTTGTCTTTGCGTCAGATAGATGTATGTCCGAACCATGAGTCACCTCAACTGTCACCACTGCATTCTAACGTGGCTCTGCCCCAATTAACCAGTCAACCAGTTAACCAATCAACCAGTTAACGCCGCCTTGCTGCAAATTGTGCTTCCGGCAACAGACCCGCCCGCATTAGACTATGCCCATGAACATGAATTCCCAACCGCATATTGTTGTCAGCGAGCCGCTTAGCGATCGCGCTCTGGCGTATCTTCGCGAGCATGCACGTGTAACGCAGGTTTCAGCCGAGCAGGCCGCCGCAGCCGTCGCCGATGCCGATGGCCTGGTGGTGCGAACCTACACGCAGGTCAATGACGGTTTTCTCTCCAAGGCTCCCCGGCTGAAGGTGGTCGGCCGGGCGGGGGTGGCGCTGGAAAACATCGACGTGCCGGCCTGCCGGCGGCGCGGCATCGAGGTCGTCCACACGCCCGAGGCCAACACGCTGGCTGTGGTCGATTACACCATCGGCAGCATCATCAATATGAATCGCCGCTTCTGGCCGATCACTCAGCCGATGACGGCTGAGCAGTTCCACAAGGCCCGCAAGAACATCTTCGGGCGGTTCCTCTCGGGCGCAACGCTGGGCATCATCGGCGCTGGGCGCATCGGCAGCCGGGTCGGCCGGGCCGCGGCCGCACTGGGCATGCGAGTGCTTTATAACGCCATCAAGGACATTGACCTGGGCTATCCCGCGA
>CAYQJH010000033.1:0-26926 GCA_964417755.1 uncultured Planctomycetaceae bacterium | reverse complement strand
CAGCCGCCGGCAGCAGCAATGCCAAGATCTGCTTCGTGGAGATCGCCAGCCGGTAATACGAACAGATGATGCCTGGCCCTAAAGAGCTGCTAGGCGCCGGCAAGAAGACCGAGCTTGCCGCCGTATGCACGAAGCATTTCGGCTCGCAAAGTCTGATGGTCTGGCTGGTCGAGGTGCGGATCATCTTTGATGATTGAAAATGCATCCCGCCTGGCCAGGCGGAGCAGGTCGAAGTCTTCTATCAGGTTTGCGACCTTCAGTTCCGGCAGGCCATGCTGGGCGGTTCCGAAGACCTCTCCCGGCCCGCGCATGCGAAGGTCTTCCTCGGCGATCTTGAAACCATCCTGCGTCTGCTCCAGCACAGTCAGGCGCTGCCTGGCAATGGGGTTCTTCGCCGATGCCACCAGGATGCACGTCGCGTCCTGGCTGGAGCGGCCGATTCGGCCGCGAAGCTGGTGCAATTGGGCCAGGCCGAATCGCTCCGCATGCATGACGACCATCACGTTGGCGGCGGGCACATCCAGGCCGACCTCCACCACCACCGATGCCACCAGTGCCTGCACTCTTGCGGCCTGGAAATCCCGCATGACAACCTGCTTGGCGTCTTGCGACATCTGCCCATGAACAAGGCCCAGGCGGAACTCCCGCAGTGCACCTTTGGACAGGTCTTCGTACGCCTGCCGGGCGGCTGTGAGGTCCAGAGAGTCGGATATATTCACTATCGGATATATGAAGTATGCCTGCTGGCCGGAGCGAATCTTCTGTCGCACGATTTCCAGCACGGACGGCAACTGGTCCTGGCTATAGCATTTTGTTGTGGTTTTGCCGCGGCCCGGCGGCAAGGCGGAAATAACCGAAACATCCAGATCGCCGAAGACCGTCATCGCCAGCGTGCGCGGTATGGGAGTGGCGGTCATCACCAGGTAATGCGGAGCGAAGCCCTTGCCGCGAATGCTGCTGCGTTGCTTGACGCCGAACTTGTGCTGCTCGTCCACCACCACAAGCGCCAGCCGGGCAAAGGCAACGTCCTCGCTCAGCAAGGCATGCGTGCCGACGACGAGATTGATCGTCCCGCTGGCCAGGCCGTCAAGGATTCTGGCCCGCTCGATTTGGTTCATGCCGCCTCGCAGCAGGGCTATCCGAACCTTGCTGCCAGACAGATAATCTTGGATCTTCCTGAAATGCTGCTGGGCCAGGATTTCCGTCGGGGCCATGATGGCCGCCTGCTTGCCCCTGGCGATGGCCAGCAGGCATGAATGCAGCGCCACCACAGTCTTACCTGAACCTACATCGCCTTGCAGCAGGCGATTCATCGGCCGCTGCCTGGCAAGGTCAGTGACGATCTCGCCGATGGCTTTGTCCTGGGCCGCCGTCAGTGTAAAGGGAAACCTCGCCCGAATTCGCTGGTCTATCTCAGGTGAAATCGTCAAGGCATGGGCCGGCCTGGAGACCTGCCGCATCCGCATGAGCGCGATGCCAAGCTGCATCAGCAGGCACTCGTCGTATGCCAGGCGCCGCCTGGCGGAAGACCACTGCTGGCGATCCTCCGGCCGATGCATGGCCGCAACCGCCTTGGAGCGTGACATCAGGTCGCGTTTGGCGAGATACTCGCCGTCGAACCACTCCTGCACCAGCGGTGCAGCCTGGGGCAGTACCTTCTTGATAATCTGGCCGATGACGCCGCTACTGAGCTGGCCGCTTGCAGGATAGACCGGCAGCAGTTCGTCCTCGCTTAGATTCGCGCCGGCAGGATCGTAAATAACCTGGAACCTGGGATTGATGAACTGCGGGTATTCACGGTAGATGCCAACTTTGCCGCTGACCGCCAGGAACATTCCAGGCTTGATCTTGTCCCGCAGGTAACCGCCGAAGAACCACTTGACGAAGAGCCAACTGCTGCCATCATCCAGCACGATCTGAAGATAAGGCTTGGGCCCGAATCGCTTCTCGTCGAGATCCTTGACTTCCCCCGCGACGGTGGCTGCCTCCTCGTTGCCGCGGATGGTGCTGATCGGCTGAATTTGCGGGCGAAGATCATATCGCCTCGGGAAGTACATCAGGAGGTCTTCGAGGCTGCGCACGCCCAACGCGGCAAGCTGCTCAGCCCGTGCCGGTCCAACGCCCTTGACGTACTGGATAGGAGTGTCCAAGGCCAATTGGCTCACGGTCCCGAGGGCTCCTGTCGAATCGAGGGAAGTCGAGGGGAAGATTTCCCGGCGGGCATACGTTGAACCTATCGCCGGCATGCTTTCACACCGGATCAACGCGCGACGGCTTGCCGGCCATTGGCCTTACAGGCAAAAGCCTTTGATCCAAAGGCCCTCTTATGCGCCCGCCGAGAAACTTCGCCATCCGGCAACGAAATCGACCGACGATCGCACAATCATTTTTCCGGAATCTTGATGACCTGGCCGGCCTTAAGCGTATTGGCGTCCTTGATTTCCGGGTTGAGGTCGCGGATTTCCTTCCAACGGCTTTGGTTGCCGAGTTGTGTCCTCGCGATGCCAAACATGGTGTCGCCCTTCTGGACAGTATAGTCCCGGGCGCCCGCCTTGCCGGCAGAGGCCGGGGCAGGCTCATATACTGGCGCAGGCGGAGGAGGCGTCAGAGTATTTGGGGGCACTGCCCCGATGGGCGCCAAGCTGCCGCTGCCCAAATCCTTCGGTGGCTCAATTGTGGCTGCGCCGGGGGCTGGCTGTGGGGGCTTTTCGCAGCCGGCAGCAAAGATGGCCAGGGCCATTGCACAGATTGACAGGTATCGCATAGGCTTTCCTTTCCGTAGTAATTGCCGCGAAGACCATACTGCCATGTGATGATAACGCCGGCACCGGCACTGTCAATTGACAAAATGCAGATTCGTCTCAGCACATCCAAGCGACAAGGTGGTCAGGGCTATGGTGCAGGCCCCCCCACCCGAGGCACGTCATAGCAGAAGTCTTTCAGGCGAGAAGATTGCAGCACGAAGGCTCGGAGCGGTTTGGCTGAATCATGATAATACACACAATTGATCGGTGGGGCCGAATAACGTATCATTAAAGGACAGAGGTGAATTATGCCCTTGAAGGATGATATTCGTCCCGTCACATGGCTCAAAAACCGGGCGGCCGACATGCTGGACCAGGTGAATCGCACCCACAATCCGGTTGTCATAACGCAAAATGGTAAGCCGCGAGCGGTAATACAGGACCCGGAAAGCTACGAGAGTATGCGGAACGCCCTTCTCTTGCTCACAGTGCTTGCTCAAAGGGAGCGGGAGATCGATGCGGGCAAACTCATCAACCAAGAGATTGTTTTTGACCGCCTTAAGAAGAAACTCCGTCGCCGGAAGACCGCATGATGAAAGGCGAATCGGTTCGTGCCAGTCGCTCACACATTCCTGATGCGTTCCGCGCAAAATGGACGGCCGGCGCAGCCAAGGACCTCGATGACATTATCGGGTACATCAGTCGCGACAATACTGATTCCGCCTTGGCGGTACTTTCAGAGCTTCAAGACAAAGCACGTTCATTATCCAGTTTGCCCTTCCGAGGAACCATCCTGCCAGAACTGGAGCAGCACGGCCTGAGGCTCTACAGGCAGTTGTCGATCGGCCCCTGGCGGTTGATTTATCGCGTCCAGGGCAACGAGGTCCTGGTTTTGGCCGTTCTGGATGGCCGCAGAAACCTCCAGCAGATCCTGCAGGACCTGCTGCTGCGCTAAAATGCCGGTGAATGGGCGAATGGTTTGAAGAACTCGATCCAGTGCTCTGGCTGCCGGAAGAGGAACTGGCGCTAGAGCACGCACACTTCATTATCAGGGCCTTGGACCTGCGCAAAGGAATGGCCGTCCTCGATTGCCCGTGCGGTGACGGCAGGTTGAGCGAGCCGCTGGCCCATCATGGCTGTCACATCATCGGCGTGGACCTGTCGGGCGAATTCATTCATGCCGCCAAGAAACGATTCGCCTCCGAGCGACTGGCTGGACGGTTTATTCAAATGGACATGCGGCAGATCGACTTCACGGATGAATTCGATGCCGTGGTAAACTTCGCCGGCAGTTTCGGATATTTCGAGCACAAACAGAATGTCGATCTGTTGCATCGCTATGCCCGCGCGCTGCGGCATGGCGGAAGGCTGTTAATCGATCAGCCCAACCGGCAGTTCGTGCTTCGCAACCTCCGCACGCGGGTGCAAACTGGCAACATAATCGCCTTCAACAAGTGGAACCCCAAGACCAGCCAACTTACTGCGCGATGGCTTGTAGCTGGCCGCCATACCAGCGGCACCAGAACAAGTCAGACCTCTCGGCGCAGCACCATCCGAATCAGGCTTTACACGCTGGGAGAGTTTTGCCGGATGTTCGAATCAGCCGGACTGCGGTTTCAGGCTGCCTATGGCCGAACAGACGGCTCACCCTACACAGCCTCGGCCCAACGGCTCATCATCGTTGCCCGCAAGCTGTAAACCCGCCTTAGATCTCGAAACGTCATGAATTTGCGGATCGTGGCTAGGCCGGACTGTCGTATGCCTCCAGCGCCGCAGGCAGCGATTGAATCACGACGAGCCCCACAGCCGGTAAGCCCAGCAGGATCGCACTAATGATTTCTTGCCGGCTGGCTCAAAGGTGCCTGGCGTGCGAGACGTGAAACGGGATGCCACTGGTCAGCCCCGCAGCCGCCAGTACCGCCAGGTAACCAAGCTCAGCCGTCTTCTTATCCAAGGCGCTGACGGCATCCATCTGCCCCACTGCCTTCATCCAGGCCGAAGCCTGCTGCGGCGCCTGGTCCATAAATACCGCAAATGCATTGCTGATCGATGAGTCCATCAGAATCTCCTTTTTGGTGATGAGGAATTGTACCACCAGGTAAAATGGGTTAAAACTGGCTGAACAAGATGGAGAAGCGATCCATGAAAATCTGGCTCAACGGCGAATTGGTGGAGAAGCAGGACGCCAAGCTGTCGGTCTTCGACCATGCCACGCTCTATGGCGACGGCGCGTTCGAGGGCATTCGCGCGTACGGCGGCAAGGTCTTCCAGGGGCCGGCGCATATCGATCGCTTCTTTGCCTCAGCCGCCAACATCCGCCTGACGATCCCCTACACCAGGCAGCAGGTTCTGGACATCGTCAAGCAGACCGTCAACGCCAACAGTATCAGTGATGGCTATATCCGCCTGGTCGTCACGCGCGGCGAGGGCACGCTGGGCCTTAGCCCCTATGAATGCTCCAACCCAAGCTTGTTTTGTATCGCCGGGCAGATCGCTCTCTACCCAGCCGTCCTCTACGAACAAGGCATGCCCGTCATCATTGCCAAGACGCTTCGCATCTCGCCGCGGATGCTCAATCCGACCGTCAAGAGCCTAAACTACCTCAACAACATCCTTGCCCAGATCGAATGCCATGACGCCGGCGTCAGCGAAGCCATCATGCTTAATGAAAACGGCTATGTGGCCGAGGCAACCGGCGATAACGTATTCATCGTCAAAGACGGCCGGCTCTTTACGC
The DNA here is from genome assembly GCA_964417755.1 of uncultured Planctomycetaceae bacterium. Lineage (GTDB taxonomy): Bacteria > Planctomycetota > Phycisphaerae > SM23-33 > SM23-33 > CAYQJH01. The sequence goes on along the minus strand of CAYQJH010000033.1, from coordinate 21,445 downwards.
CGCCGCCTGAGGCGGGCATCCTGCTTGGAATCACTCGGCGAGTAGTGATGTCACTAGCGCAGGAGCTGCGACTGCCGCTGCAGGAAAAGCTATTCAAGCCGGATGAACTATTCTCCGCCGATGAGTGCTTTTTGACGGGCACCGCGGCGGAAGTGATCGCCGTGACGAAAATCAATGATAAGCCTATTGGCAGCGGTAAAGCCGGGCCGGTAACCAAGCGGTTGCTGCAGGCCTTCCGTGATTTTGTTGCTCGAGGTAATGTATGACAAATCGTGAACGTCTCAAGCTGTGCCTCTCGGGCAAGCTTCCCGACTGCGTGCCGGTGGCCCCCGACTTTTCCAACATGGTTCCCGCCCGCCTGACGGGCAAGCCCTTCTGGCAACTCTATCTCTATAACGACCCGCCCATCTGGGAAGCCTATATCGAGGCAGCCAAGTACTTCAACATCGACTCGCTGATGGACAATTACTTCCCGCTGCGTTTTGCCGACGAACTTGCAGGCAAGCCGCCATGGCAGCCCTACATCGTCTTCAAGAATCAAGAGCGGATCATTACGCAGAACTCGTATGTCGATAACGGCAAGCGCGTCTGGGCCCACACCGCGAACGTATACTACGTGGCCGATTCGCCCACGTGGGACGTGCCGCTGGCCAAGCTCGAGCTGCCAGCCGAGCCAAAATGGTATGAGCCGGTAGAAGGCATCAAGCCCGTCGATCACGGTCCAAAAGGCATGAAGCGAATCAAGCAGCTCATGGGCGATCAGGGCCTGGTGGGCACGTACGTGGCCTCTTCCAATGGGCTGGAAAACGTCGAGGCCATCTACGAGTACTACGACCACCCCGAGCTGCACGAGAAATGGGCACAGCAGCGCGTCGAGGCCTGCGAGCGACGATTCGCCAATATCATGGCGATGGCGCCGGATGAGCGGCCGGACTTCCTCTGCGTCGGCGACAGCGGCTCGCTGATATTCCAGACGGTCGAGATCTTCCGCCAATTGTCGCTGCCGGCCGTCAAGCGAGGAATCGAGCTGGCCACCGCGGCGGGCTTCCCCACGCACGTCCACTGCTGCGGCCCGGAGACCGCCATGGTGAAGATCATGGCTGAGGAAACCGACCTGACGGTCATCGACCCGCTGGAGATTCCGCCGATGGGCGACTGCAACCTGGCGGAGCTGAAGAAGCTCTACGGCAAGAAACTGACCCTAAAGGGCAACCTGCATACAACGGAGGTCATGCTGCGCGGAACGGTCGATACGGTGGTGGCAGCGGCCAAGCAGGCCATCGACGACGCCGCCGAGGGCGGCCGGTTCATCCTGTCCACCGGCGATCAGGTCGGCCGTGATACGCCATTTGAAAATCTGCGCGCCATGATAGAAGTCGCCAGGACGTACGGTAAGTACTAAATGGTTGCTCAAGAATCCGTGATTACAGAAATGTACGGCGTTGAGCGCCATGCTTCCGCGTCGCTGCCTGCCCTGAGTTTGTCGACGGTCGCACGCGGAAGCATGTCTTCGCTGCAAATGGGAACATGCTTCCGCGAACAGCACGGAAACATAGCAATCGGAATGGGCAATTTGCTAAGAAGTGCATCTAAGTCATTGCTGCAACACGGGTGGATGACGGGATTTGAACCCGCGACCCTCGGGACCACAACCCGATGCTCTGCCAACTGAGCTACATCCACCAGGTCGCCGCCCCGCTAGCGGGACAGCAGGCACAGATAAGTATAAGTAGCAGGTTCGCCGCTTGGTGTCAATAACTTGACGTTGCCGAGTATTTGATCAGTCTATCCAGCGCGGCGGCGGCTGCGCCGGAATCGATCGATGCCTTGGCTGGTTCAATGCCCGAGGCGATATCCTTGACCTTATCCGCCACGGCCATCGCCGCGGCGGCGTTCAAAACCACTATGTCTCGACAAGGCCCTCTTTCGCCATCGAGCACCTTCCGCACGACCTCAGCCGACTCAGCCGCCGAACTTACCGCAAGGTCATCCATCTTCGCGCGGCACAGGCCGAAGTCTTCCGGCTGGACAACACGGGTCGCCACTCGCCCCCCTGCCAGTTCGCTAATCTGCGTAGCCGACGTGGAGGAAATCTCGTCCAGGCCGTCCTCGGCATGAACGATCATCGCGCGCTTCGAGCCCAGCGTCGCAAGCACCTCCGCAAGCACGGGCGTAAGTTTGGCATTGAACACGCCCATCAGTTGCCGCTGTGCGCCGGCTGGGTTTGTCAGCGGGCCCAGCACGTTGAAAATAGTCCGCACGCCCAGGGCCTTGCGAACCGGGGCTGCATATTTCATCGCTGGATGGCAGCGAACAGCGAAGCAGAAGCACACCCCCGCTTCAGCCAGGCATCGCTCAACCGCAGCTGTGTCCGCATTGATGTTCACGCCCAAGGCCGCAAGCACGTCGGCTGAGCCACTAGGCCGCGTGCCCGTTCGATTGCCGTGCTTGGCAACCTTGACGCCGGCACCAGCGGCGACAAACGCCGCAGTGGTGGAGATATTGAATGTCTTCAGGCCTGTGCCGCCCGTGCCGCAGGTATCTATTACTTCCAGCCCGTCAGTGTTGATGCCCAGCACGTGTTCGCGCATGGCGCGTGCCGCCCCGGCAATCTCCTCGACCGTCTCGCCTTTGGCAGCCATTGCCACAAGCAGGCCGGCCACCTGTGCCTCGGACCACGCCCCGTCCATGATCTGCGAAAAGGCCCAATGCGTCTGCTCCAGGCTCAGGGCTTTGCCAGCCAATACGCTGCGGAGGGTTTCGCTGTAATCCATAACGGGCCTTTCCAAATCGATTCGGTGTGTCTTTGATGATTCTAACATGCCCGCCTCTGCGCCGGAATCCGCTATTTCGCAATTGACCACGCTTTGCTAGACTCTTGGCCAAATGAACGAATACCGCGTCAACCTGGACGTTTACAATGGCCCGCTGGACCTGCTGCTGTACCTCATCCGGCGAGATGAATTGGATATTACCGATATCCCCATCTCTGCCGTCACCGAGCAGTACATCAAGTACGTCGAGATGATCCAGCAGGTGGACCCCAACCTGGCCGGCGAATTCCTCGTCCTGGCAGCCAGCCTGATGGAGATCAAGACTCGCATGCTTCTGCCGGCTTCTGCCGTCGAAGAAGGCGCGGAGCAGACTGCCACCTCCGGCCTGGACCCGCGGGCCGAGCTCGTCCGGCAGCTGCTGGAATACAAGGCCTTCAAGGATGCCGCAACCGACCTGGCGTCGGCCGCCGAGATGCAGGCAAAGAAATTTCCTCGGCGCCCGGCTGAGCAGGCCAGCCAGAAGGATGAACTGGACCTGGAGGACGTGCAGGTGTGGGACCTGCTGGATGCCTTCAGCAAGCTGATGGCCTCGATCGGCCAGCAGAAGCGCCAGCATGAGGTGATCTACGATGACACGCCAGTAGAGCTGCACGCCGAGGACATCATGGATCGCCTCTCGCGCGAAGGCTCGATGACGTTTGAGAAGGTTTTCGAAGGCCGGACTGTGCGAAGCGAGATTGTTGGGCTGTTCCTGGCCCTGCTGGAACTGGTGCGGCAGAAACGCGTCTTTGCTTTGCAGGACGCCAACTTCGGGCAGATCATGATTCAGCCTAACCCGAATCCGCCGCCGGTGGACGCTGCCGGCCATGTGGCGGGATTCGCAGATGACAATTTCGCCGATGGCGAAGCAGCATCGCCGAAGCAAAGCGGAGAATATATCTCTGATCGGCCATCCGTGCATGAGGCCGCCAACGCAGGCGCCCCGCCCAAGGGCAAATCTGATGAGCCAGATTCCGAATCACCCTTTGCCGGCTCAGCCGGCTTGGATGAACCACCCGACGCATCAGCCATCGCGCTCGACGAGAACGATGATTCATCCGATGCAGATGACGATGACGATGATGATGAGGCTGATGAAGACGAAGATGACGACGATGAGTCTGACGATGATGACGATGAATTCGACGATGACGACTACGAAGATGATGAGGATGATGAAGACGAAGACTTCGACGAAGATGAAGATGAAGATGACGACGTAGACGAGGCCGAAGAACCGGAAGATGACAAGACCGGATAGGCGTTGCTCCTCAAACCCGGGATTAAACATCGCGCCTACATGAGACACCCAGGCCGCATGGCAGCTACGAATCGTTTCTTTCTCAGCGGTCTCTGCGTCTCTGCGGCAGGTTCTTCACACCTTTACCCAAAGAGAATCTTGGAACATGACCTTGTTGAATAAGATCGCCGAACTGGGCCTGGAATGGCCGGCGGTGGCTGCGCCGGCCGGCGCATACGTGCCTGCGGTCGCCTGCGGGAACATCATCTTCACAGCCGGGCAACTGCCTATGAAGAACGGGCTGCTGCTGGCCCGCGGCAAGGTGCCCACAGACGTTCCTCTGGAGACTGCACAGGCCTGCACCGCACAGGCGACGATGAACGCGCTGGCGGCGGCCGCAGCCGTCGCGGGCTCGCCGGACAACATCGAGCGAATCCTCCGCGTGAACGTGTTCGTCAATTCCGCTCCTGGCTTCACCGACCAGGCCAAAGTCGCCAACGGCGCCAGCGACCTGCTGAACCAACTCTTCGGCCAGGCCGGCCAGCACACCCGCTGCGCCATAGGCGCAGCCGAACTGCCACTGAATGCGCCGGTGGAAGTCGACCTGATTCTAGAAAAGAAATAGTAATCTATGGCCGGCTGGCGGCAGCAGTCGATGTGCTGGGTGCTCTGGCGGGCCCGCCCTCCACAAGCCGGTATCGCAGGCGGATGCCTTCTTGTGGTTTGTCGCTTGATTCCAGGACTTGCAGAATGCCACAATGCCCGCCGGTTGTCGTGAACAGGAACGTCGCCGGCAGCAGCCTCTCCAACTCTTTGATTTCTCCCGTCAACCAGCCACGCGGTACAAAGCCCGTGGAGTCGGGCGGACCAACACTGACGCCCTTGCCTTGTAGCTCTGTGTCCAAAGTCTCCCACCGGCCATTGTCCACCTGCCATGCATAGGTATCGACCCCGTGCAACATATAGAATGATTTGTTGTCCACACGCACGGTTTGCACTTTGGCATCAATGCCTACCCGGGTCATCCATCGCCACGCATCATAGCTGCTGCCTGTTGGCTGGAATCCTTCATACAGCGGCAGTACCCGGCCACTATCCAGATCGAGAAAAGCTTTCGCTTCGGCGGAATCACCAGGCGGCAGAAGCATCTCCTGGATCGTGCCGAGTTTCACACTGGCACCCGTTGGAAACATGGCGCCAAACTTTACTCGACCGGCGTCGCCAACGACGTCGCCCTGCTCTGAAGCCTGCGCTTGTGGCGACATGGCAAATCGCGGCCGATTGTCCTGCCACCATGTTTGCCATCGGTCCGCCGCCTGTTCACGCAGTTTGCGAATGCGAGCCATCTCGGACGGACTATCATCTGCCGGCTCGGCCAGATAATCCTTGCCCTCGGAATGCCCTGTAATCCGTTCGAGGGCGGTAGCCACCTCGCGCACCGCCCGAGCAACAGTAAAGGATGGGTAGTTATCTGCCGCCCCGATGCCATGACTACCCATAAAGGCGTGCAGCCTGGGATCAGCGATGGCAATGCCATAATCCGACTTCAACATCGGCGACTTTCGCAATGCCCTGATCAAGGCCGGTACTGAACGAGGATCGCCGATGGCCCGCAGGGCAAATGTCAACGTACGCATAGCCGGGTCGCGATCCGTGCGATCCAGTTCCGCGGCAAGCTCAGGTGCTGCCCCCTTGCCGATCAACACAAGTTCCTGGATAGCTGACGCCCACTGATCGGCCCTGCTGTCGATCAGGCAGTTGCGCAGTATGTAAACCAACTCCCGCACTCGCCGCTCCTGCGCGGCCGTCAGCTCGACCTCGACAGGATCGCCCGTCAAAGCCTGCAAGAATGGCTGGGACTGCGCCGCCGGCGCGACTGGCGAAGAAGTTGTCGATGTGCCCGGCTGGGTAGGCGCCATCATGGACTTCCTTATCTTGCGCAGGGCCGTCGCGGCCTCGAATTGGACCAATGAATCAGGATCGCCCAAAGACTTTCGAAGAGGGCCAAGAGCTTCCCCGGCATTTGAACCCATCTTGCCAAGGGCCCGCATGGCCGAGATTCGGACACCCTGATCCTCGTGTTCCAGCATTGCAAGCAGAGTTGGCAGCATCGACTTTCCCAGCGAATCCATCTGGGCCAGGCATTCGGCGGCAAATCGTTGCTCGGCCGGAGTTTCTTGAAACTCTTCCAGCAGATACGGCACTGCCTCCTCGCCGATCTTTATCATCGCTGCGCGAGCATCATCTTCAAAATGCCTTTCCTTGATCCCCTTGATTAATGCAGGCACGGCGCCCCTGGCCCCAGGACCGATCGCTCCCAGAGTCTTGATAGCGTCGCTCCCACGACCATTGATGACTTCGCCCTGCACGTGATGCATCAGTTCTATCAGACGCGGTACAGCCGGGGCAGCCGCCTGCCCATATTCTGCCAGCGATAATTCGGCGCTCTCCCGCAGTCCCGGGTCGTCCAGCGCCAACACCAATGCTGCGATGACGTTCGGATCATCGGGCTTGATTCTGCCGAGGGCCCTGGCGGCATAGATTCGAGCATCATCCCCTGATCCGCGTGCCGATGGATTCTTCGGCGAGGTAAGCACCTTGAGTAGCGGCTTGGTTGCCGCCGTTGCCGCCGGCCCTAATTCGGCCAAGGCCTCGGCGGCATTTGAGCTCTCATGCGGGCTGCCCGATATGAACTGCTCGGTGAAGATTGGGAGGAATTGCTCCGACCATCCGAACTTGGCGGCGAACCTAGCCGCGACAACGGCGCGCGATGCCCAGGCAAGTTCACCCTGCCTTCGTGCGAGCTTCAGGAATGCCGGCATCGCGGGCCTGGCAACTTCTCCCAGCGCGATAAGCGATTCCCCTGCCTGCCAATCCCCTCGTTCAATCTCAGCCGTCAGCACGTGGACAACTTCGTTCAAATTGTCTTTGGCATAAGCCAACCCAAGAACGGCAGGCTCATGTCGATTTGGATCGCGTTTCTTGAGTTCTTCTATCAGCACATCCACCGCCCCAATCTTGGCCAAGGCCTCTCCGGCCAACTTCGCACAGAAATCACGACCTCCCAATGCTTCTGTCAGGTCTGGCACTGCATCCTTGGCTGCGGGGCCTATGCTGGCCAGCGCTCTTACAGCTGTGCATCTAAGGTTGTTGTCGCTGTCATGTAGAGCCTCCAGCAACGTAGGAATGACCTCTGGAACGCCTATCTTCCCAAGAATCGTCAATGCGTAACTTCGCCACTGCCACTGGGAGCTTGTGCCTGGTTTGGCGGCTCTGATGAACAATGGGATGGCGGCTTTAGCCTTTGAACCGATGTCACCGACATGAAAGACATGGTAGACATCACCGGCATCTGAACCATTATGCATGCTCCGCGTTGGGCCGCCGATAAAGCACTCCCCCAAGGCAACAGCAACTCGATCATCGACATATCCGAGTTTGGCCAGAGAGACTGCCGCAGAATACCGAACGGCAGGCACAGGATCACTCAAAGCCTTCTTCAAATCATCCATTGCCGCCCGATTGTCGTCACTGGATCCAAGCTTCTCCGCGGCGTCCGCCCGAATACTTGCATCTTTGTCCGAAAGCCGATTACGCAGGTAGTCACAGCACCTCTTGAACCAAGCTTCCTCGTCCAAGATCGGCTGCGTGGTCGGCGCGTCGATAAGTTTCGATTGCGAACTGCCGGTTGAGGCTGCCGCGATGACGACTCCGGCGGCCACCAGTAGAAGCATCGCCGCTGGCCAAGTGCGGACCAGGCGGGTCTCTTCCTGCTTGCTGCCCAGGAGGCGGCTTATGCGGCTGCGGAGTTGCGAGGGCTTGTCGGCAGCAGCCAGGGCAGCGGCGGCGCTGCGGCGATGGGCGCGGCCGGCCAATGAATGCTGCGCCAGATGCAGCAGCGATTGTGCATAGGCCAGGCTCTCAGCCCCGGCGGCGACAGCCAGGTCGTCGCAGCAGTTCTCGCGTTCGACGCGGATGCGCCGTGAGACATACCACACAGCCGGGTGGAAGAACAGGAAGGCCTCGATCAGCCGTTGGAGCAGATTCACCAGCGGATCAAATCGGCGGATGTGGGCCAGTTCATGCGTCAGGATCGCCTCAAGCTGCTGCGGCGAAAGGCCACTGGCCAGCGTCAGCGGAAGCAGGACCATCGGGCGCAGCACCCCCACCACCACGGGCACAGCCAGGCGGCTGCATAGAGCGACAGCCGGCACCGCTCGCAAGCCTATTGCCTTGGCCCGCGCCGCGAGCATCGCCAACAGAGCGGTGTCAGTGACGTTCTGCGAGGCCAGGCGCAAGCGCCGCCCGCCGTGCAGGCCCGCCACCAGCCGCACCAACAGCAGGCTTACGCCCAACAAATAGAGACCTGTCACGACAGGCGCCAACGACTTCCAGTGATCAAGTTGGGGCTGCGGTTGCGGCTGGGGCACTGGGGGTGGCGCGTCAGCGACGGCAGGCCTGGGCAGTAGAGTTGGGAACGCACTGACTGGCAGGGCAGAGGGCACTGGCCGGGCTGCGGATGGCGCGAGTTGCGGCATGTCCTCCACGTGTGCAATTGCCACCGGCTGGGGCAGCACAGGCGACGTCTCGCGCACGGGCGAGGATGTCAGCGGGAACGTCGCCAGCGGGCAGAGGGCCATCGTCAGAAAAGCTGCCAGGAACAGGCCGTACCGCAAGGTCGCGGAGGCCTTGCGAAGCATTCGGTCGATCAGGATCACCAGTATAGTGATGGCTGTCGCCTGCCACAAGAAGTGCAGCATCGTGGTTACAAGGCGCGTACAGAAGTCGGCGCTGAGGTAGTCCAGCGGGCTCATCTCTTGCCCCCCTTCTGATGGTTGCTCAGCAGGTCGCGAATCTTGCGGAGTTCTTCGGCATCGAGGTCGGAGGTCTCCAACAGGCCGGCCATCAGAGCGGCGGCCGAGCCGTCAAAGACGCGCTCGACAACGTCCCGCAACATGCTGGCCGACGTGCGGGCCTGGCTGATGCGCGGGCTGTAGACATAGCTGCCGCGGGCCTTGACCTTGCGCAGATAGCCCTTGGCGACCATGATGTTCATCACGGTGGTTACGGAGGTGACGGCCAGTTGGCGAAAGCCCGCCAGTTCCTCCCGCACCCTGGCCACGCTAAGCGAGCCGCATCGCCAGAGAATCTTGAGGATTTCAAGTTCCAGTTCAGTAGGATGCTTTGAGCTTGGCCTGGCCATCGGCATACTCCTTTCCCGCAAGACCCCCGCCCCATGAACGCACGCCGAGGCGGTAATATTTCTAATTTATTAGCGTAATGCGACTAAGAGTCAAGGATAATTTTCTAAATTATTAGAACAATAACCCGCCCCACTTCTCGTCAGTCGCGAATCATCCTTGACTGCATGAAAGTTAATTGCAAGTATGTGTCCCCATGGCAGAAGGAAATGAATCCATAAAAACTGTTGCAGTCCGAGCCGGCAGGCAGCCCACGTGGAAAACGCGGCCGCTGCGCGCAGCTGTTAGGCTGAGCGTGGTCCTTTGCTTGATTTATCTTCCCGGGTTCGTTTTTTCGGGCAAAGCTTCAGGATGGGATTATGCCGGGGTCTTGCTGTATGTGTGGTGCTACGTGTTCGCAGTCATCGGGGCTCTGCTATTGACGGGTGGGAATCGACTGCTGCAGGCAGCCGCGATACTGCTGGCACTTGCCGTAATGGCTGGGCCTATGCTTATGCTCGCATTCACTATGCTATTAGGCGTAGCCTACGCCGTCTCGTCGGCAATCATCTTGCTTGCCGCTCTCGGTGCTATCGGCTGGGGACGGTACATTTACGTGCACATTAAATCGCACAAGACCGCCGGCCGCGCGGAAACATGACCCGAGGGTCACGATAGAATTCTCCATGCCCAAGATCAGCGCGGGATTATTGATGTTTCGCCGCCGCCCGGGCGGCATGGAAGTGCTGCTGGTGCATCCCGGAGGGCCTTTCTTTCGCAACAAGGATGCGGGCGCATGGAGCATTCCCAAGGGCGAGGTCGAACCCGGCGAAGACGTGCCGACAGCCGCCCGACGGGAGTTTGAGGAAGAGTTGGGCGTTCGCATTGATTCCGCCCAGCCGTTGCTGGAACTCTCACCCGTCAAGATCAAGAGCGGCAAGATCATACATGCCAGGGCCATCGAGGGCGACGTTGACACAAGAGCCGTCACCAGCAACACGTTCACAATGGAATGGCCGCCGAGGTCAGGCAGGCAGATCACGTTTCCCGAGATCGATCGCGCGGAGTTCTTCCCGCTGGCCGAGGCGAGACGAAGAATCAACCCGGGCCAGATGCCGTTGATCGATGAGCTTGAAGGGCTGTTGGGGCTTTATCCCTGAACTACGCGCGAGTATAATCTTCGGCGGAACACCCACTGAATGGAATCTATTGTGCCAGAAGAAATTGACCTCTCGGTAGACATTGCCGGCGTGAAGATGGCCAATCCCCTGATGACCGCAAGCGGCACGTGCGGCTATGGCGGCGAATACTCCGACTTTGTCGATCTGCGCCAGTTGGGCGCGTTTGTCACCAAGTCCATCACGCTTGCGCCGCGATCGGGCAATGAATACCCGCGGATCGTCGAGACCCGCGCGGGCATGATGAACGCCATCGGCCTGGCCAATGTCGGCCTGGATGCTTTTTTGAAGGAAAAGGTTCCAGCCCTCAGGTCCATGGGCATTCCGGTCTTCGTCAATGTCGCTGGGACGAAGGAAGAGGATTACATCGCCGTGGCTGAGGCCTTGGACGGCATCGAGCCCATCCGCGGCATCGAGCTGAATATTTCGTGTCCCAACGTTAAGGCAGGCGGCCTACAATTCGGTGTCGATCCTAATCTCGTCAAGGGAATAACCACAGCCGTTCGCAAGGTCTGCCGCAAGAATATCCTGATCGTAAAGCTCTCGCCTAATGTGACTGACATAACGCTCACTGCCGCCGCCGCCGTCGAGGGCGGCGCCGATGCTCTGAGCATGATCAACACGTTCACGGCGATGGCCGTGGACATAGAGAAGCGCCGGCCGATCCTGGGAAATGTCACTGGCGGGCTGAGCGGGCCGGCCATCCGGCCGATCGCGGTGCACATGGTGCATCGGGTCTACAGGCAGGTTGCCAGGCCATCCGGGGTGCCGATCATCGGCATGGGCGGCATCCAGTATGCTCGTGATGCGGTTGAATTTCTGCTGGCCGGCGCGACTGGCCTGGCAATCGGGACGGCCTTGTTCGTTGATCCGCGCTGCCTGCTGACGATCCGCGATGGCATAGCGGCTTACCTAAGGCGGCATGGTTGCACAAGCATCCGCGACATAATCGGCTCGCTGGACACTGGAAATTAGGTGTTCTTGACATTTCACGGTTGATACTGACGCAGTGGCGAGCTAAGAATTCTTTTGTGCATCGCATAGGCTTGCTCGAATCGCAGGATGTGCCGTAAATGCCTTGTTACCAAGTGCGTTTTTTACCTAGGCGGACGAGGCGACTGCATCGAGAGATCCTTATTAACATACTGATTCCGCTTGGCTTGCGCGATCAGCGGAAGGGCCAGAGGAAATGGATATGAAAGTCTTCATGCTGGGTTGGGAATTCCCGCCCTACATCTCGGGGGGACTCGGCACCGCCTGCCTGGGTTTGACCAGGGGATTAAGTGAAGTCGGAGTGAACGTCATCTTTGTCCTGCCTCAGGCTGTGCCTGTCGGCTCGGCAAGTCACGTGCAGTTCCGCTCGCCCACCGACCTCTTCACCAAGGGCTTTGGGCAGAATCCTCCAACCGAGGACCTCCTCAAGTCAGCCATCCGCCCCGACGAGAAGATGCAGGTCCGTCGCCTGGCCGCCCTGCTTCAGCCCTATGGCAACCCGCAGAGCTACGAGCAGATGATAAAAGACCTGATCGCCCACCCGGAAATACTGCGCTCACTGCTGCCGCAGATGGCCGCCAGCTTTACCGGCCATGGCCAGACGGCCTCGGGCATTCCTATCGGGCCTGTCGGCGGCAGCGCCGGCGTGTATCAGGGCGACCTCATGGGCCAGGTGCGCCGTTACGCGGCGCTGGCTGTCGAGATGGCCCGCGGCGAGAGTTTCGAAGTGGTTCATGCCCACGATTGGATGACATATCCCGCGGGGCTCGCTGTTGCCGGTGCCACCGGCAAGCCGCTGGTGGTCCATGTACACAGCACCGAATTCGACCGCAGCGGCGACAACATCTGGCAGGAGGTCTATGACATCGAGCGGGCCGGAATGCACGGCGCAAGCAAGGTCATCTGCGTCAGCCATTACACCCGCAACATCGTCATCAACCGCTACGGCGTGCCCAGCGAAAAGGTCGAGGTAGTTTATAACGCAGTCGAGCTCCCCAATGGCAGCAACAACTGGATGACGCCGATCCGCCATGACGAAAAGCTCGTGCTCTTCCTGGGCCGAGTGACCATGCAGAAAGGCCCCGAGTACTTCCTGCAGGCCGCCAAGAAGGTCGTCGAGAAGATCAAGAACGTTCGCTTCGTGATGGCCGGCAGCGGGGACATGATCGCCCAGTGCATTCGCCTGGCCGCCAACCTGAAGCTCGGGCGCTATGTCACGTTCACCGGTTTCCTGCGCGGAGACGACGTGGCCAAGGTCTTCCGCATGGCCGACCTGTACGTCATGCCCAGCGTCAGCGAGCCGTTTGGCATCGCACCGCTGGAAGCCATGAGCCACAATGTGCCTGTGATCATCTCCAAGACCTCCGGCGTCAGCGAAGTCCTGACGCATGCCCTGAAGGTGGACTTCTGGGATGTCGACGAGATGGCCAATAAGATACTGGCTGTGCTGCGGCACCCGCCGCTTCAGCGGACGCTGCGCCAGCATGGACAGATCGAACTCAAGAAGCTTTCCTGGCGAGATTCAGCCGCCCGAGTGGCTGACATCTATGGCAACGTCTCTCTTCCCAGAGACTTGGCGGCTGCAGAGATTTAACATTGCGGATGTCGCATTTCGGACTGCGGATTGAAGCGGCCACGGCAGCACCATGGCGGCGAAGCTCAATCTGAAATCCGAAATCTGCAATCCGAAATCATTGACCCCTTGATTCCGAGGCTTATTTAGCGTTTCCTATACGTCATGGCATCAGTAGTCTTTTACTTTCAGGTTCATCAGCCCAATCGTCTGCGTCGATACACCATCTTCGACAGCAGCCACGACTATTTCGACGACGTCAAAAACCAGCAGATTCTCCGCAAGGTGGCGGAAAAATGCTACCTGCCGATGAACCAGGTAATTCTCGATCTGGCCAGGCGGCACAACGGCAACTTCCGCGCAAGCTACTCCCTGACTGGCACGATTCTGGATCAATTCCAGCGCTGGGGTGGCGACGTGCTCGATAGCTTTATCGAGCTGAGCAAGACCGGCTGCATCGAGTTCATCTGCGAGACGTACTATCACAGCATGGCTTTCCTGTACAGCCGCAACGAGTTCATCGCACAGGCCAAGAAGCATCAGCAGCTTATGCAGGACCTCTTCGGACAGACGCCTACGATCTTCCGCAACACCGAGCTGACCTACAACAACGATGTCGCCCGCGTGGTCGAGGACATGGGCTTCGATGCGATTCTCTCTGAAGGCGCGGACTTCATCCTGGGCTATCGCAGCCCAAACTTCCTCTACAATCCGCCGAATTGCTCCAAGCTCAAGATGCTGCTGAAGAACTACCGCCTCAGTGACGATATCGCGTTTCGATTCGGCAATCGCTCCTGGCCGGAATGGCCGATGACGGCTGAGAAGTTCACCCACTGGGTTGACCAGATCAACGGCAACGGGTATGTCTGCAACCTGTTCATGGACTACGAGACGTTCGGCGAGCACCAGTGGGCCGACACGGGCATCTTCGACTTCATGCGGGCATTGCCCGACAAGATACTTGCCACCGGCAAGAATGATTTCCTCACGGTCTCGCAGGCGGTGGAGCGATACCCCAGCGTCGGCGAGGTCGATGTGCCGCACATGATCTCCTGGGCTGACACCGAGCGCGACCTGTCTGCCTGGCTAGGCAACAGCATGCAGTCCAACGCCCTGCACGACGTGTATGCCCTGGCCGACGACGTGCTGGCCACCGGCGACGAGCAGTTGATCCACGACTGGCGCCGGCTGCAAACGAGCGATCACTTCTACTACATGTGCACCAAGTGGTTCGCCGACGGCGACGTGCACAAGTACTTCAACCCCTACGAGTCGCCCTACGACGCCTACATCAACTACATGAACATCCTGGACAACATCCGCGCCAGGATCAACGCCAAGGCGAAGTAGGATGCGACATCAGAGCGATTCAAGCCGCGTCAGCCATTGCCCAAAATGAGGGCAGCGGCTCCTTAATATTTCCAGCCCAATATGACCGGCAATTATCGGGCCATGCAGCGGCTTGCTGTAGGCGGGCACTATGCCCGTAATCCGTCGAGAGGGACAAGTTTCAAAACTGTCATTGATGGCTTCCGGTTGACCAGCTTGGCTAAGAATTGTGCTAAATTTCGAATGCAGTGAAGCCGTGGTGCGCTGAGTAACCACAGCTAATGTCTTTGCCATCTCGGATACTTCCGCAAAAAGCAATGCTTCAAATTCATGCACCTGCACATAGGGAACGAAGAGATCGCGGTGGAAGTCCTGGCCGGCATAGTTGCCAAGATCATCCAGTAACGCTTGCTCGACGAAAACGCCCTTCCGCTTTAGGGGCATGGCAGCAGCTTGGCTTCTGCCCGGCCAATTGTGAGGCATGCCGTAGAAGTCAAACATGGTAGTGCAAATCCGCCCTCGACGTTCCCGCAATGTGCGGAGAATGTCGTCGCGTACTGATTCCCACGAACGAATCCCGCCCCTTCGCACGATGCGGCCCGACAAACGAGACCAGATTGTGATGCCGCGCGCTTCCAGATGTCCTGCCAAATGATCGCGGATGAACGTCTGCTCTGTCTGCCCTTCTACAACCGCGACAACCTCACTCATTAGAGGGCCCCCCGCGCAGCACGTCTTTCTGCCAGAGCTCAGCCATGGAGTAATCGTCCATCCATTCCCGAAGTGCTTCCGGGTTGAGTCTCTCGAACGTAGAATGCCCGCCCTGTCGATTCACAACAACTACATCCTCCGGCTGGAACTTGTCCAAGAGGGCCGGCGATTGCGTCGAGACGACAATTTGAGTGCGAGTTGAAGCCGACTGAATCAGGCTAGCCAGTAGGCCAATCGCGAACGGATGAAGTCCCAACTCCGGCTCGTCAATGACAATAGTTGCCGGCAGGGCAGGCTGAAGCAATGCAGTCGCCAAGCAGATGAACCGGATCGTACCATCGGATAACTGATACGCCTGGAATGGATAATCGCTTCCCTTCTGTCTCCATTCCAGCCGAACCTTTTCTTCTTCACCTTTTGTCTCACTCTCCAGGAGGAAGTCGTCAAAGAACGGAGCGATCATGCGGACGGTATCCCGGATGAGATCGTAGTTACCCTTGTGCTTTTCACGCAAGTTCAGGAGAAACGGGGCAATGTTGGATGCGTCATGCCGCAATATACTGCGATCTCGAACTGACTGGTCTCGTCGCATAAGGGCGGACAAGCTAGTGTCATGGAAGTGATAGACCATCCAGTTGGAGACGACGGTGTTGAAGAAGAACTCGGGTCGTCCTCTTAGCAAAGTCTTCCTTGTCTCGTCCTTCTCAGCTTCCCGCTTAAGGACGGACTCAAGTGAGCCTCTGGAGATTGTTCGCGTTTGTCTGGCTTTTCCATCAAGAGCAGGCCATTTTGCACGTTCTTCCTCTATCATCATCTGCCCAGAGGCGGTTGGAATAAGGTCACACTCGTAGATATCCCCTAGATTCCCATAGTGCAGAACCATCGAAATTCGTCGCGTGTGTTTTGGCCCCATGAAAAGGAAGCCATCTGCTCCGCCGCGTTCGAGGACGAATTTCTGAAGTGACTCATCAGCCATAGCCCTCAGCATGCGAAAGAAGTCAACCAAGTTGCTCTTGCCGGCGCCATTGGGACCGATGAGGACGTTAAGGGAGCGCAGATCGAAGTCAACAAGAGACTCGATGGACTTAAAGCCCTTCAGGGTCAATTTCTTCAGTGGTTCCGCCATCTTCTATTTGCTCCGCACTCCATGCTAGGCCAAGGCCGCCCTCTGGACACAGCGGCAGCAACATGTATCGGTCAGGTATTCTAACCTTGCTGACCACCGACGCAACCACGGCATATTGTCATTTTCCGTAGCATGTCGGCAAAGTCCATTCAAAACATCTTCCGTCTTGGTAGACTGTTCTGTCGGCAATATAGATGAGAGGCCGTCCATGATCGTCGCCGGAATAGATGAAGCTGGTCTTGGGCCTGTGCTGGGGCCGTTGGTGGTTTCCGCCACAGCCTTTTCCATGCCCGCCAAGCTTGCCGATGTATCCCTCTGGCAGGTGCTTTCCTCTGCCGTCAGCCGCAAGCCCGCCAAGCGCGCCAGCCGAATCGCCATCGCCGACAGCAAGAAGCTCTACTCCAGCCAGAAGGAAGACGGCATCAAGCACCTTGAGCGCGGCGTGCTGACCATGCTCGCCTGTAGCGGCCAGAAGCCCGCAAATCTGTCTGACCTGCTGGCGGCTGTCTGCCCGCAAGCAATATCCAACATGTCCTGCTGCCCCTGGTACAGCCACCAGGCGTTGCCTTTGCCCCGGACGATCTCGCAGACGGCGGTGAATCTTTGCGCCAATGCACTATCGCTGCGGCTGGACCAAACGGGGGTGGGCCGGCCGGTATTCATGCAGGCCGAGGTCGTCTTCGAGAGCGAGTTCAACCGCCTGATACAGGCCACCGACAACAAATCCCTCGCCACTTTCGACGTGCTCTGCCGCCTGCTGATGCGCCTGTGGAAGCTCTCAGCCGGGCAGGACATGAAGATCATCGTGGACCGCCAGGGCGGGCGGATGCACTACCTGCCGGCCTTGCAGCGAATCTTCGAAGGCTGCCAGTTCAAGATTCTCGACGAGACCGACCGGCTCAGCGCCTACCGCCTGACGGATGGCCGGCGGACGGTCGAAATGAGTTTCCTTGTCGAGGCCGAGGACCAGCACATGGGCGTGGCCTTGGGCTCGATGCTCAGCAAGTACCTGCGCGAACTATTCATGGAGCTGTTCAACAAGTTCTGGGGCATGCACGTGCCGCAGATCGAGCCAACGGCCGGCTACCACGGTGATGGCACTCGGTTCTATCGCGAAATCCAGGAGCACGTCCGCCGTCTGGGCCTTGATGAAGACATGCTCTGGCGGAGACGGTAAGCCGCCTAGAGAATAAAGCGGAGAAAGTAGAGAGTAGAAACAACAGGCTGCTCGATCTACTTCCTACACTCTTCTCTCTGCTGTCGGCTTCAATCGCACCATGTCGACGAAGAAAGCGAATGTTCCTCCCGCTTTCTGTTCCGTGCTGACACATTGGCGCGCCTGCCTGATATAATCAACCACTTTCGCGGCCATCCTGGCTGCTCAGGTTAAGAGGCGAATTTGAGTATGTGGACAATCATTCTCCTGACGATATCGAACGTGTTCATGACTGTGGCGTGGTATGGGTTTTCCAGCAAGAAGACGTTTCCGCTCTGGCTGGCGGTGCTGGCAAGTTGGGGCATTGCGTTCTTTGAGTACTGTTTCATGGTGCCAGCCAACCGCCTGGGCTTCGAGGCCCAACTCAGCGGCGTGCAACTCAAGACCATCCAGGAAGTCATCACCCTGATCGTGTTCGCAGCCTTCTCAGTTGTCTACCTCAAGGAAGAGTTCCGCTGGAACTATGCCGTGGGCTTTGCAATGATGGTCGGTGCGGTGTTCTTCGTCTTCAAGAAATGGTGATCAGATTGCAGGCACTGTGGAGTGCGGCGGCTGCTCGCCCCGGCGTAGCTTCAGCGAAGCCGGGTGACGCCGCTTTGGCTTCGGCGCCCAGCAGCGGAAGTGCCAGCTTGCGACGCCCCTATCGAAAGCCAGCCAAAGCGGTGCCGTCGCCCCTGAAGGGGCTAGTCACCGCACTCCAAGCCACACCTTATTGCCGCATTAAGCATGCGTGCGTATGCGTCGGGTCGTCGGCCGTCGGTAGCAATTGCGGCGTTTGCTGCACGCATCGGCGGGCGACGCGAACCGCTTCGCCATCGCTGATAATCTCCGTGGTGTCGCCTGCTGAGAGGCTCTGGCCGAGCTGGCGCGTCAGCGGACAGCGCGGATGGAATGGACAACCCGACGGCGGGCTGATCGGCGAGGGTGTCTCGCCGGGCAGCAACTTGACCGCGGTGCGGGCGGCTGGGTCGGCCCTGGGCACCGAGGCGAGCAGCGATTGCGTGTAGGGGTGGATGGGCCTGGAATAGAGGGCGTCGCGACAGGCCCTCTCGACGATCCGGCCGAGATACATCACAGCCACCTCGTCGGCAAAATGCTCCACCACGGCCAGGTTGTGCGCTATGAACAGGTACGACAGGCCCAGTTCTTCCTGCAAATCGCTCAGCAGGTTCAATATCTGCGCCTGGATGGAGACGTCCAGGGCACTGACAGGTTCGTCGCAGACGATAAAGTCGGGCGAACTGGCCAGCGCCCGCGCTATGCCGATTCGCTGGCGTTGCCCGCCGGAGAACTCATGCGGATACCGCGCAGCATAGTCAGCCGCCAGCCCCACGCGCTCAAGCAACTGCCCTACTCGCTGGCGGCGCTGCCTGCGCGGCGTCAAGCGGTGAATAGCCAGCGGCTCGGCGATAATGTCGCCAACCGTCATCCGCGGATTCAGCGAGCCTACCGGGTCCTGGAAGATAATCTGCATCCGCCGCCGCAACGGGCGAAGGGCCGACTCCTTCATCGCCAGCACGTTCTGGCCCTCGAAGATCACGCTCCCGGCAATGTGCGGAATAAGGCGCAGAATCGTCCGCCCGACGGTTGTCTTGCCCGATCCGCTCTCGCCAACCAGCCCGAGCGTCTTGCCGGCGGCAAGGCTGAAGCTCACGCCGTCAACGGCGCGGACGTATTGCTTCGTCCCAAACAATCCGCCGCGAACGGGGAAGTAGGTCTTGAGGCCGTCAACAACTAATATGTCTTTTCGATTGGCTGACATCAGTGTTCTCAAACGGCGGAACGGCAACGGCGTGAATCGTTAACTCGTTGACTCGTGGCAGAGCCTGTAGCAGGCGTTGTGCTTCGTTGAAGGCTCTGCCGCCGCTACGAGTTAACGTATTAACGAGTTAACGTCGTTGTCGTTCCGCCGTTTCCGTTTCTGTCGGGTCGTTTTCCGGCGCGGTTTCGTATCCTTCGACTTCCCAGCAACTGCACCAATGGCCGCGGGCCACTTCGCGCATCGTCGGTTCCTGCGTTGCGCATCGCTTCAGCACGCGCGTCGGCTGGCCATCGGAGACAATCTGTACCGTCTGCGCATCGCCGGCCTGCTGCGCCACTTCTCGCGTGCGCAGGCAGCGAGGATGGAACTTGCAGCCGCCGGGGAAATTGAGCGGGCTGGGCACGTTGCCGGAGATCGTCTCCAGGCGGTGCTTGTTTTCGCCCAGCCGCGGCAGCGAGCGGAACAAGCCCTGCGTGTACGGGTGCAGGCTGTGCGTGAAAAGCGTTCTGACGTCCGTAAGCTCCGCAAGCTTGGAGGCGTACATGACGGCCACCACGTCTGCCGTCTGCGCAACTACGGCCAGGTCGTGCGTTATAAGCAGGATGCTCAGGCCTTCGTTGGCTTGCAGTTGCTTGAGCAATTCAAGAATTTGTGCCTGGATGGTGACATCGAGCGCCGTGGTGGGTTCGTCCGCAATAATAAGCCGCGGGCTGCATGAAAGCGCCTGTGCAATCATCACTCGTTGCCGCATCCCGCCAGAGAGCTGGTGCGGGTACTCGCGAAACCGCTGCGCCGGGTCGGGTATGCCAACCTTGGCCAGCATATCTATGGCCCGCCGTCTGGCTGCTGAGGCGGAGAATCTGCCGTGCAAACGGATGGCCTCGACGATCTGGCTGCCGCAGGTATAGACAGGGTTGAGGCTGCTCATCGGCTCCTGGAAGATCATGCCGATCTGCCCGCCTCGCACCTGGCGCATCTGGGCTTCGTCAAGCTCCAGCAGATCCTGCTGGCCGAAGTAGATATGCGAAGGCGGAATAGTCCGCCCGTCCCAGGCAAACCGCCCCTGTGCGTCTGGCCCGCTGCCGTGGGCAACAAGGTATCTTGTCGATGTAATCAGCGCCGGCGGCATCTGGAGCAGTTGAAGAATCGAGAAGGCTGTAACGCTCTTGCCGCAGCCGCTCTCGCCCACCAACGCCAGCGTCTTGCGAGCGGGCACGCGAAAGCTTACATCATCGACAGCCTTTATCAGGCCCGACTCGCTCTGAAAATAAGTCCGCAGGTTCCGCACCCGCAAGGATGTAGTCTGCTCGGTCATACGTTCTTAAGCCTCGGGTCCAGGGCGTCGCGCAGGCGGTCGCCGAAGATATTCAGCGCCAGCACGAGGAAGAACATCGCAACCACCGCCGAGACCAGTTCCCACCACCTGCCGGCGAACAGCTCCGCCCGCGAGGCATCGATCATCGATCCCCAGCTCGGCGTGCCGATGTCTACGCCCAGGCCCAGGAAGCTTAGGGTGACTTCTGCGCCGATAGCGCCGATGAAGCCCAGCGAGAAGTTGATGATGCCGATGTGCATGACATTGGGCATTACGTGTCGCAGCAGGATGCCCAGGCTATGACGGCCGCTCGCGCGGGCAGCGATGACGTAATCCAATTCGCGGATCTTCATCACCTCAGCGCGTACAAGCCGGCAGGTGCCGACCCAGCTTATCATGCCAAGGGCGATATAGATGCCGTGAATGCCGCCAAGGTCCAGGCCCATCACCGTGACGCCCTTGAAGCTGTACTTCAGCGCCATCAGCAGGATGATGCCCGGTATGCTGGCCATCGTGGAGTACAGCCAGACGATGAGGTCGTCGAGGAACCGCCCGTAGTAGCCGCCCAGCGCGCCCAGCAGCATGCCCAGCGGCACTGCAATAATATTGGCCATGAGGCCCACTGTAAGCGAGACCTTCGCGCCCCAGATGGTCTTGACCAGGACGCTGGTGCCCTGCCAATCGGTGCCCAGCAGGCCGGCTACGCCGTGGTTCAGCGAAGGCGGCTCATTGCGACGTGAGAAATCGTAGAGGTCTTCATAAAGCTGAATTCTGTCGGATGGATGCGAGGCGTTGTACGCCCGCCCAGCCGTCTCATAGATATACGCCCCGATCGCCAGCAAGGCGTAGAGCACGATGATCGCCAGGCAGAGCATGGCCGACTTGTCGCGACGGATGCGCCGGGCCGCGTCGGCCCAGTGGCTGCGGCCGGGCGGCGGCATGGCCTTGGCCCTGTCGGCCTCGATGGCCGACATCGGCGGCGGGTTGGTCAGGTTGTTGCGGGCGGCGG